>DEPX01000188.1:7308-8189 GCA_002358975.1 Micrococcaceae bacterium UBA3381
CGTCTCGGCCACCGTCGGGGGCAACGGGTCGACGAAATCCGGCAGGCACAAGAATGGCATGACAGCCGCCAAGACGAATCAGACGGCGGCTCCGGTAATGCTCCGGAGTAAAGCAGCTAAGCCTGATCGGTATGCGGCTTTGACCTAAAGAAAACGGCATGGATAACCGGGATGCACCACACCGCTAGGGTGGGCATCCCGGTTATTTGTGTCTAGGCATCCTGCAGATCGCGGCCGGTGGTCTCAGGGGCCAAGAAAAACATGGCGATCACCGCGACGACGACCATGCCTGCTGCCAAGGCAAATGCCCCGGCCAAACTGAGCGCTGGCACCAGATGGGTGACGAATAATAATGGGCCAATACCCGCAGAGATTCGCGAGACCGCCGAGGCCCAGCCAAACCCTGAGGAACGCAACTGCGTGGGATACAGTTCAGAAGCATAAGCGTACATGACCGGAATGGCCACCTGAATGACCAGCCCGTAGATCAGTACGAGGGGTAATACGGCAGCCGGCACATGCAGGACCATGGCCAACACAACCAATAAGACAGACCCCAGTACCGCAGCGACCGCCAATAAGGGACGACGGCCAGTGGTTTCAACCAAAAACGTGGCCAGCAGGGCACCCAGCAGCCCGATGGCCGACATACCGCCGGTGGTCATAAAAGCCCGGGTTTGTTCGAAACCGGCCTCCATCAAGAACGTTGGCAACCACTGCAGCGACACGTAGTAGACGAACATCACCGTCAAAAACAACAACCATACCGCCAAGGTGGTGCGCCAAGAAAACGCCCACACGCGCCGTAGCTGATCAAAAACCGCCCCGGCGGACATTTTGGGTACATCCGTCATCGTTTCCAGCCGGTATTTTACCGGCTT
>DEPX01000188.1:8238-22021 GCA_002358975.1 Micrococcaceae bacterium UBA3381
GGTGGCTTCGACCAGCCTATCGATGACCGCACGGGCCTCACGGTGGCGGTTATTGCGAATCAGAAACATTGGGGACTCGGGTATCCACAACCGCACAAAAATCAGCAAAATTGCTGGTAACACCATGGCCAGCAGCGGTGGACGCCAATCAGCCCACATGCTGACAAACCAGGCGGAAACGAATCCGGCCAGCGCGGATCCTACCGGCCACCAAGCGTCCATGGCGGTTAGCACCCGGCCCCGATAATTACGCGGCGTAAATTCCCCGACCAGGGCGTAATCCACCGGGATAGCACCGCCAAGCCCAAACCCGGCCATAAACCGCAGCAGGGCAAAGGTAACAATATCGGTGGTGACCGCTCCACCAACGGTGAAGATGACAAAGACGGCGATGGTTGCGGTGAAAGCCGCTTTACGTCCGATCCGGTCGGCAATGGTGGCCCAAATAAACGCGCCGATGGCCATCCCCAACAGGTTGGCGGTGCCAATCCAAGCTGCCTGCCCGGACGTCAAATCCCACTGCTCCGACAACAAGGGGATCAGCACACCGTTGAGTGAAACATCCCAGGCGTCGAACATGAACCCGAGCCCGCCGATCAGAAAAATGCGGCCCTGAACATTCCACTTCCACGGCAGAGTTTGGACGATTTCACTACCGGATGGCACATAGGCGTGCTGGGTCATTGTGCTGACACCGCGTCCTCAAACGCTGTAACCGCACGATCGGTGGCTTCTTCGTTGAAGTCAGCTACGTCGTCGTCCAACTCATCGATCATCACCTGTGGCGGATAGGCGGCAGCATACCGTACGTAAATATCCTCGCCGACGACGTCGACCACCCGCCCGGTCAGTTGGCCCGAAACCACAATCTGCCAGGTGTGGACCTCAACGGATTCGCCATCAACCTCAGCTGAGTTTTCTTCGTGGTCGACGTCAGAATCGTCCTCGGTAATACAGGCGGTATCGGTGTCTTCATGTGCCTGCTGTAGCTGGTCGGCGCTGGCCTGGTCGTTGGCATAAAACGCGGTAAGCGTTTCGCCGGTGGCCTGTTCGTCGACGAGGGCGTCGTCGGTAAAGGTTGCCCGCACATTGGCGGGCTCGGCGTTGAGTATCAGATTGTACTGGGAAGCCCCGGCCTCTTGACACTGATCGGGTTCATCGGTATTCGATAACGCCGATGACATGGCGACAATATCCGGCCATTGATCGGGCAGGGTGTCCACGGCCGTAACCTCGAAGTCAGACTCCAGTGTCTGGGCCAGTGCAGTTTCTTCCGGGGTGGTTTCCGGTGCCGGGGGCCCGGAAAGTTCGGTGTCTGTGGTCTCGGGCTTGCTCTGTTCATCCGATGAACACGCCGTGAGACCCAGTCCGGCGGCCATGAGGAGCACAGAGGTGCGAAGCAATACAGCAGAGGTGGTCATAAACCCCAGTCTAAACTCTGCGGGTCAGGGTGCGCTGCTGTGCGGACCTGATCCGGCGGACTCTTTCCAAGTTCTGTTTCTTAGGCTAGCCTTATTGAATAGCTCAACGTATAGTATTCTAATTTATTTTATTTGAGATTGTGAGGAATCTTTGACCCAGCAAGCTGCTCGCCCTGCGAGCCGTCGTCCACGTCGTCCCCAAATGGTCATGGAGGTTGTGGCAGTCGAGGACCTTTCGCCCACTTTCAAGCGCATTACTTTCGGCGGCGAAGACTTCGACTTATTCCAAGACTCCGAGGCCGTAGATAAATACGTCAAATTGTTGTTGCCGCGTGATCCGGCGTCCGGTTTGGAACCTCCGTTTGATCTGGAAGAGTTACGCAAGACCATACCCAAAGATGAGCTACCCGTGCGGCGCACCTACACGGTGCATTCGGTCGACCACGAAGCCAAAACCCTGAAAATGGATTTCGTTATCCATGGCGCTGATGGTCTGGCTGGTCCGTGGGCCGAGAGCGCTCAGGTTGGCGATCTGCTGCAATTTTCTGGGCCCGGCGGCAAATATCAGCCCGATCCGGAAGCGGACTGGCACCTGCTGGCCGGTGATGAAGCCGCCATCCCCGCCATTGCTGCAGCACTAGAAGCAATGCCCGACGACGCCGTAGGACATGCGCTTATTGAAGTAGCTGATGCAGCCGATGAGTGGCAATTGCAGGCACCCGAGGGCATAGAAATTACCTGGCTGCACCGGGGTGGAGCATTCAGCCCGGAGACTACCGTTATTGAACAGGCCGTCAAAGATTTGGCCTGGCGTGACGGTCGGGTGCAAGCATTTGTGCACGGCGAGCGCGAAATCATGAAAGCCTTGCGCGCCTACCTCCATGATGAACGCGGCATTGACCGCGCCGACTTATCTTTATCCGCATATTGGGCTTATGGGCGCGAAGAGGACACGTTCCAAGCTGAGAAGCAGTTGCCGATTGGCCAAATTTATCCCGAGGCATAGCAGCAGTACTAGTTCAGTGACGTGACTGGTTGCTGTGTTGTGGCGGTTGGCTGGCCCGTGTCTGCATCGGTAGCTAAGGATTCAGCCAGTGTTTGTTCACCGCTGTACCAGCGGTCCCATTGGCCTGAGGTTTCGAATTCGTAGTCGATGCGGATGTTCTTGGTTTCTTTCAAAACGGTTGCACCAACCAGTCCCAGAGTGGTCATGACCAGCAAGTAGATCACGATTGACCAGGTGGTGGCAAACGACGTCATCAACAGTTCCGCGATGGTTGGCGCAAATGCCCCACCGACAATCGCACCGAGTGCGTACGCAATGGAAACACCCGAGTAACGCACCGATGCCGGGAAAAGTTCCGCATACCAAACTGCTTGGGGACCGTAGGTCATGCCCAGGCCAATGGCCAAAAGGCAGGTGCTAATCAGTACACCGGGGATGCCAAAGTTTTTGACCAGCTCGAACAGCGGGATCACTCCGGCGGCTTGCACGAACCACCCGATAACCATCACGCGACGGCGACTTAGCTTATCGGATAGCCAACCGGAAGCCAGGGTGGATACGNNAGCGAGCCATACGGCTGCAGCGGCAAGTACGGCCAGTTGGACACCCACCGGATCGTAGCCCAGGCCGCCGTCATCAATGGGACGAGCAGCCATACCTTGGATGTAACCACCGGTGATCATATAGCCTGAGGCACCGTTGCCCGCCACCAGGAGCACACCGAAGAAAACGATGACGCCGAATTTTGGGAACAGTTTTGGTGGTTTGACTTCGGGACGGTTGAGATCGCCGCCGGATTTCTTTGCGGCAATTTCATTAAAGACCGGTGACTCCTCAACGGCTGAGCGCACCAGTAGACCGACTACGACCAGCACGATGGACAACAGGAATGGGACGCGCCAGCCCCAATCATAGAAAGCTTGGCCGGGTGCGATCCAGTTCATCACCGCTAAGACAGCGGACGCCAGCAGCATGCCGACCGGTACACCAATTTGCGGGAACGCCCCGAAGAAACCGCGGCGTCCAACGGGTGCATACTCAACGGACATCAGAACGGCACCACCCCATTCTCCACCTGCAGAGAAGCCCTGCAGAATGCGCAAGAACAGCAGCAAAAATGGTGCCCACAGGCCAATTTGGTCGTAGGTGGGCAACAAGCCCATCGAGGTGGTGGCAATACCCATCAAAATTAAGGTGATGACCAATAGTGGTTTACGGCCAAACCGGTCACCCAGCCGGCCGGCAACAGCGGCGCCCAGCGGACGAAACAGGAATGACAACCCGATGGTTACCAGCGAGAAAATACGCTGGTATTGTTCACCGGCCGGTGCGAAGAATAGCTGGGCAAACACAATGTTTGCCGCCAGGGCGTAGATGAAAAAGTCGTACCATTCGATGACGGTGCCCACCAGGGTCCCGGCCAAAACGCGACGACGTTCTTTGGAGGTGATCTTGGTGGCTGCGGAGGCCGGATTTACTGCAGACCCGCGCGCGTTCTGTGTGACCTGTGGAGGCATGGCTGTGTTTCACCTTTCATTGCAACACGTCCACTTTCGTCGTCTTTTTGTTGCGGCGCAAATCTTTAAATTGGCCCAAAAAATGGGCTAAGTCGTGAACCGGAGCACCGGTGGTTTCTAAAACGTCACAGACAAGCTCGCGCTGCTTTGGGGGAATTCAAGGCAAGCCACTGAATAATGCTGGCTAATCGGTCACGCTGGTGCCGCTAGTTCGTCACTTAAATACCTAGCACGTCAAACCTTGCCAAAAATTGGCCTCATCGGGCGTCAGTTACTTACAGCAAAAGTGTGACTAGTCTAATTTGGATTAGTGACGGCGGCCTCAGGTCTAAGATAACGACCGGTGACTGAGTGCGATGTCTGGGCAAGTTGGGCCGGGGTAGTGGCAGCGATGATTTTGCCTCCGGCACGGCCGGCGCCAGGGCCCATATCGATGACATGATCAGCGCTTGCGATGATGGATTGGTCGTGTTCGACAACGATCACAGTGTGGCCATGCTCAACCAACCGATGCAGCTGGGCATTGAGTCGTGCAACATCTGCCGGGTGCAGTCCCGCTGAGGGCTCATCGAGTATGTACAGGGTGTGGTTGGTGGTGATGCGCTGCAACTCGGTGGCCAATTTAACCCGCTGTGCCTCGCCGCCGGAGAGCTCTGTGGCGCGTTGACCCAGTGTGATATAACCCAGACCGATGGCGATCAGTGCCTCAAGAGTGCGCAGCACGGCGTCGTCGTCGGCAAAAACCTGCTGGGCTTCGGTGACGGATAGCGCCAAAATATCTGCGACGGTATAGCCCTGCCACGTCACCTCAAGTGTTTCGTCATTGAACCGTTGGCCGTGACATCGTGGACATGTTGCATACGAGCCGGGCAAAAAGATCAGCTCGACTTCAATCTGGCCCAGTCCGGCACACTCGGGACAGCGGCCTTCGGCAACATTAAAGGAGAATCTGCCAATACCCCAACCCCGGGCCTTGGCTGCGGCGGTTTCGGCGAACAGTCTGCGCACCCGGTCGAAGAGCCCCGTATAGGTGGCAACCACCGATCGGGGAGTGCGACCAATGGGTCGCTGGGTAATATGCACCAGCCGTTTGATGTGACTTAGCCCGGTGACGGACTCCACCTGGAGACGGTCAGTGTCGTCGGCGTCGTTGTCATCGGCGATGGTCGTGGCCACATTGTCTTGGACAGTGTTGGCCAACACGTGGGTGACGAGTGTGGATTTGCCGGAACCAGAAACCCCCGTGACGGCGGTGAACTGGCCCAGCGGGAATTCGACGTCCTGGTCGATAATGGTGCGCGAGGTAATTCCGGTGAGTTGAAGCGTGCCTGTTGCCGGATGTGCCGGTGTTTGGGTGAGCATCAGCGGGGCGGATTTGAGGTAGCGCGCCGTGACGGACTCTTCGATATCGGCCAACCCGATTGTGGGGCCCGAATAGATAATACGTCCACCGTGGACTCCGGCTTGGGGGCCAACGTCAACGACCCAGTCGGTCTCGGCAACCAGCGACATATCGTGTTCGACGAGCAATACCGAATTACCCCCGGCAATGAATCGTGCAAAGAGCCGGGCGAGCATGTGTTTTTCTGCCGGATGGAGTCCCGCCGATGGTTCATCCAGGACATAGGCTACCCCGAATAGGCCCTCGCGGAGTTGTGAAGCCAGCCGTAAGCGTTGCAACTCACCGGTGGACAACGTGCCAGCGGACCGCTCCATGGATAAATGCCCCAGGCCCAAGCCGGTGGCTGCTTCCAGTAGGGCAATGGCCGTGGGCAGCAAGATACGTTCGGCACCAGTTTCTGGGTCGTCATCTGCCGGATCGGCCGCAGCAATGGTGTCCTGGCGGTCCTGGACTAACTGTAGTAAAGCGTCCAGGCTCAAATGGGTTAGTTCCCAGATAGCCCAGCCCAGATAGCGCACCTGTAACGCTGCGGTATTGAGTCGGTGGCCGGCACAGGTTGGACACGTCCGGGAGGTAAAGAAACTTAGCGCCCTGGCGCGGTTGGTATCCGATTTGGTGGTGGCAACGGTGCGTCGCAAATACCGGGACACTGATTCCCAACGACCCTCATAGGGCCCTTGGGTGCGCCATGCCTCACGCACCGGGATCACGGTAATCACCGGGGTCTCGTCGGTAAATAAAATCCAATCGCGGGTTGACTTATCCAAGTCGCGCCACGCAATGGCCGTATCGACACCAACGGTTTCTAAAATTTCACGAAAATTTTTGCCCAACCAAGCGCCCGGCCACGCGGCAATCGCACCGTCAAGAATACTACGGCTCGGGTCTGGCACCATGAGCTCTTCGGCAGGCTCAAATTGCTTCCCCACACCCTGACAATCCGGGCACATTCCTTCGGAAGTATATGGTGAAAAATGCCCTGCCGTCAGCCGGCCACCGGCAATACCGTAGCTATGATTCAAAATTTCTTGGGGATGGTACCCGGCGCGAGAAAATAGTAGCCGTAACGAATTTGATAAGGCGGTAATAGTGCCAACATCGGAACGGGAACCACCGGCAGAGGTTCGCTGCTCTAGGGCAACCGTGGGTGGCATCCCATCGACAATCTCCACCTGCGGATCCACCGCAGAACCAATGAGCCGTCGAGCAAATGGTGCCACCGACTCCAAATATTTGCGTTGTGCTTCGCCATGAATAGTTCCGAAGGCCAAAGACGACTTCCCGGAACCTGAAACACCAGTAAAAGCGACGACGGCGCAGCGCGGAAACGTCACCGAGACATTAGCTAAATTATGCAGTTTCGCATCCACGACATGCACGAACTGTTCGTCACTGAATCCTGCCATGTACGCCTTTCACAGTACGGGTGGTCCAAACGGTACAGCTACCGGTGCTGACCTTGAAGCGACACAATTAGTCGTCATCCGGTGGGTAAAGCACCGTCCCATCAGGCTGCGGCACCGCCCCGGCGCTCAGCGTTGCTGACATCGACTGGCCCGGGCCCATGATGTGAATAACAGATTGTTCGCCGGCCAGTAGGTAGTCGGCAATAATGCGGCGATGACAGCGCCACCAGACCGCTTCTGAACACATCACAGCGGTAACCCGGTCGGATCCGGTGTGCAGCAATGCGCCAAATGCCTCATGGAATTCGTTAGACACCGCATGATCGGCATAGTTATGAAAACTGCGGTTTTGCCACCACGCATTCGTATCAAACGCGATGTCGGGATCCACCGGACGACGACCAGTCAAACCTGGACAACGGCTAAAGCCGATATGCTTCTGGGATAAGCTATCAGCCAGTTGATCCGCATTAAACTGCGGGTAGCGTTTCGACCCAGGAAGCTTTCTGACATCCACGAGCTCTTCGATGCCGTTGTCGTCTAATAGTGCCAAAAATTCGTCTGCATCACGATTGGAATGGCCAACCGTAAAAAACGTTGCAGCGGGCATGACCGTTAGTCGACCCGGCGAAGCGCACTGCCCTTATGCGCGGCAATGTGATCGGTTTTATCACTGCGAATTTCGTATTGCGGTTCATCGGATGATGCTCGGTGTGTGTAACCTTTGTAATCGAAATCTGCGGTATGCACCTTGATGATGTGCCCAGAGACTCGGCCCGCTTCAGAATTCCACGAGACATGGTCTCCAACAGAGAATTGTTCAGCCATCTCAAACACCCCTTGCCCTCGAGTCGGATGGATTAAACTCTAACTGTACGACGACGCAGTGAGGCTGAGCAATGGACGAATGCACCCACGAACGAATCCGCCAAACAGTTGCCCGCGTTCCCAAAGGCTATGTCGCAAGCTATGGTGACATTGCTGACCTTGCGGATGCTTCGACGCCACGCATCGTGGGATGGGTACTAAAAGAAGACGGTTTCGATCTACCCTGGCACCGCATCGTGCGCGTTGATGGGACACCGCCACCGCATAAACGTCAAGAACAACTCGAACTGTTAGCAGACGAAGGTGTCCAGTCCGACGGAGTGAAAGTCGATATGCGTCGTTATCGCTGGGAGCCCTCTGACGGGCAAGAAGTTTAACGCAACGAAGCAGGGCCCGCCCATTCAGCGTGCAGACCCTGCTCGGCCAGTTTTGTTAGGCGTCGTCTTCCGGGAACACTGACAGTTTGGTGAACGGGAAATTAAACGTCCACGTGGTGTCAATGTTCTGATCGAATGCGCCAACGTCGCCTTCGCCCAAATGGACAGTTTCGCCGTCTGGCATCTCAATATCCACTGAGCCTTCAATCACGTAAATAACTTCTGCTCGGGCAAATGGGTAAGGGGCGACTTTGGGCATCGTATCCTCTGTGGCTCGCCAAAATTGTGCTTTACCATCACGAATCCACGATAATTCCCCGGCAGTTTTTGTGTGGTCGGCGGGGTGCGGAAATGGTTCAAAGTCGGCTTCAGCCAGTCGGCCAATGTCGTAGTTCATCTATTCTCCTTTAATCGGAAGACAGCGTTGGTACAGTTTGATCTTTGTCTAATTAGGGTTCCCCATACTTTGACATCAGCGCATACGTGTTGCGATTCGGTGCAGCTTTGCTTGCCCCATACTTAGTCTTTTGTATGCACGGTAGTACCAGGCACGCTGCACCAATGACTGTGCACTAGGAACCAATGCAACACCTTGTGTAGTGGGCCACACTGGAGATATTCGTCACACTTTTGAGGAGGCCCCAGTGGAAAGTACACGTTTAGACCGGCGACGCATTTCAACTGCGTCGTTAGTTTTTATTATTATTGCCGCGTCTGCGCCATTGACCGTGTTGGCTGGTGGGATTCCTACAAACTATGCGGTTGCCGGGTTGCTGGGTGTCCCGCAAACCTACATCGTGCTCGGATTGCTGTTGGTATTATTCGCCGTCGGGTACACCGCAATGAGTCGACAGATCCAAAACGCTGGGGCATTTTATGCATACGTCACCGAAGGGCTGGGTAACCGCCAAGGTATTGCTGCAGCGATCCTAGCCCTGGTCTCCTACAACATGATGCAAATTGGCCTATACGGTCTCTTTGGCTTCGCTGCCTCGAACCTCATCATGGATTTCACCGGCATCGATCTGCCCTGGTGGCTGACGGCACTGGCCGGATGGTCAATCGTGGCACTATTAGGTGTGCGTTCCATTGACGTATCTGCCAAAGTCCTGGGTGTGGTTGTGGCATTGGAATTCCTTGTCGTCATCGTCGTTGATGTAATGGCGTTAGGGATTGCCCCGGAAGGTGTTTCGGCTGCAGCATTGCAGACCGATGAATTCTTTGTTCCCGGTATCGGCGTTCTGTTTGCCTTCGGCGTCGCCGCGTTTATGGGCTTTGAATCTGGCGCCATTTATTCAGAAGAGGTGGTCGACCCTCGTCGCACCGTATCCCGGGCAACCTATATTGCACTGATTTTGATTGCCTTGTTCTACGCCTTTTCGGCTTGGGCAATGACCGTTGGTGTTGGCCCAAGCAGCATCATCGAAGAATCCCAAGTATACGGTCCGGATCTGATCTTCAACTGGTTGGCACAGCGTTCACCAGCCCTGGGCCATTTCGCCAACCTACTGTTTGTTACCAGCCTGTTGGCGGTGCTGTTGGCCTTCCATAACGCCACTGCTCGGTATTTCTTCGCCCTTGGACGCGCGACCGTTCTACCGGCAGCACTGGGGAAGACCTCACATAACGGTGCGCCCAAAAACGGGTCGATGCTGCAATCAGTATTGGCACTGGTAGTGGTGATTGGTTTTGCCATTGCCGGCTTCAATCACGAACTTGGTGATCTGTTCCCGGTTATTACGTTATTCACCTGGCTGACCAATGCCGCAGCATTCGGTTTGGTCTTCTTATTTGCGGTGACCTCCGTGGCAATCATTGGCTGGTTTATCCGCAACCCACAAGGCCGTAACGTGTGGGTACGTATCATTGCCCCGGGTATTGCTACCGTTGGACTGACCGCAGTATTTGTGATGATTCTGCTCAATTTCGATTTGATGATCGAAGCGGAGAAGAACTCGGCCCTGATTTATATCATGCCCGGCATAATTATCGGTTCCGGCATCGTGGGTCTCATCTGGGGGCAAATCATACAAACGCGCAGACCGTCCAGCTTTGCGGAAATGCGCGATCAGGACCAATTTACCCAGACCCAAGAAATCGCCATCGCACAGGGCAATCTCGATGAGCACGGCGATGTTCTTACCGAAGACACCAAATCATAAGTTTTACCCACAGCAATGAAAAGGTAAGCGGTAAGTTCAGTGACGAACAGATTGATTTGATCCGTTCCTATTGGGCTGCTGGCTACATTGGTATCCATCTACGATGCCATGGCTGAAGACCTCAACTGCATGGGATATGCCCCGTACCCGGCGAAAATGTCGGTGGTACGCTCCGAGTACTTCATGGACGACGACACCACGATTTTGGTCGGTTTTGGTGGTGATCACTCCAACGTGGACCTTAACGATATCGCCGATGCTCAAGAAATCATGAACCAGCATTTGAAGTTGTAGAGGCGACCGATCACGACTGGGTTGCCGATAAATGGTGCGGTCAAGCCTGGGGCACATTACAGGCCGGTCAGTTCTGTGATGGCTGGGATAACTTTAAAGACACTGGAACCCGAATGTTTTTTGCCGGAACAAAATGGGCTCGCGGCTGGCGCGGGGTCTGTGTCGACGGCGCCTTGGAATCGGGTATGACAACGGCTCAGAAACTTATCAAAACATTCCGAAACCAGTAAAGCCACAGGTTAGTCCTCGAAAATCGTGTTCCGATATCCAGAGGGGGTCTGGCCGTAAGTCTGTTTGAACAGTTTCGAAACATGTGAAGCGTCAGTAAGTCCAAAACGTGAGCTGATGCTTTGCACCGTTTCATCCCGATACGTCGGATTCGCTAGTGCTTCGCGGATCCGACGTATTCTTTCATTACGAATATAGGAACTAATGGTTTGGTCTTCTTCGGAAAATTTATTGTGTAACTGTCGAAGAGAGACATAAAAATAATCGGCAATCATCTGCGGGCCCATGTCTGGATCATTCAGGTGATCGTTGATGAATGCCACAGCCTGCTGAAATAACGGGTTATCATCGTGAAGGTCGTTTTGTTTTTTGGCTGCCTCAAGCAATACTGTAACTAACATTTCTAAGGCAGAGCGCACCAAGCGCAATGCGTGTGGGCCTTGTAAAATATGCAGGTTCAACGCCAGTTGCTCAAATAATGGCACAGCCACTTTTCCCAGTCCCGTATCCCCGCTAATTGGTACCGCTGTTACCTGCGAAACCTGGTTTTGGACCAGATGCAGCAACTCTTGGGGAAACTGGATAATGAGACTGCGCTGTTCAGCGGTGTAATGCAAAGTGTAGGGCCGGTGGGCGACATATAATGCCAAATCGCCAGGATGTAGAGCACAGGTGCGGCCATCTTGGGTCAGATGCGTCGTCCCAGAAAATTGTAAGGAGAGTTTGCAAAGGTTTTGTTGCACCGACGACGTGAGCACCTTAGGCTGGGTCACCGTATGGGGGCCGGTGTACATATCAAAGAGTTGTACTTCGCCTAATGACACGTGGTGTTGACCGGCACGGAAGGCTTCTCGGTCCGGTGTGGTCAGTTCAATATTGGGAAAGGCTCCCTGAACGAGCTGGGACCACGACCAGAAGTCTTGGTCACGTATTGGAGTTGTCGTCGTACCCGCCAGCGCTTCGTGGTGTTCGTGCATACTTCTCGCCTTGACTTTCTCCAGAACGCAAAAGGATCTAGGCACCATGGTAGTCGGCGTACACCACGAGCTCGGAAGACAATTCTGCCCCGGCCAATGCGATCATGGCCGGGGCAGCGTGAGGAAATAAGCCAAAGGTTACAGTGCGGTGACCTTGGGTAGGGCGACTTGTTTGAGCCCTTCGACACCGAACTCTAGACCCATACCAGATTTTTTGACCCCTCCAAACGGGATCCGGGGATCAACGGCACCGTGTTTGTTAATCCAGGTGGTACCGGCAATTAGACGATCAGCTACTTGACGAGCTTTCTGCTCATCAGCCGACCATACAGAAGAGCCCAGACCGACCTCGAGTTCGTTTGCCCATTCAATGGCCTGATCAATGGTCTCGTATTTGATAATGGGTAGGGCTGGTCCGAATTGTTCGATCTGTACCAGCGCGTTGTCCTGGTCGACATCTGCAACGATGGTTGCCGGGTAGAAGTAGCCTGGCTGGGTATCGTCCGGGTTGCCGCCGGTAACGATGTTGGCACCGGATGTGCGGGCTTGTTCAACCAGGTCTGCCACGATGGTTTGCTGTGCTTGGTTTTGTAACGGACCAAGCACGTTCTCTTCAGACATGCCCTGGCCCATGGGGGTTTGGGCGGCAATCTTTGCCAGGGCAGCAACCAGGTCATCATAAATTGCAGCTGGCACATAGAGTCGTTTCAGCGCAGCACAGGTTTGACCGGTGTTGATAAAAGCACCCCAGAAAATATCTTCGGCCATGGCTTCCACGTTGATATCGTCTAGGACAATACCGGCGTCGTTGCCGCCCAATTCCAGGGTGACACGTTTCATATCGCCTGCGGCACTGCGCATAATAGCTTGACCGGTTTTGGTGGAACCGGTGAACATGATCTTGCCGATATCTTCGTGACCGGTAATGGCCTGACCGATTTCGCCGTCGCCGGGCACAACCTGTAACACATTATCCGGTAGTACTTGGTTGAGCACCGCCACCAGGGCTTGGACAGACAACGGGGTGTGTTCAGAGGGTTTCATCACCACGGTGTTGCCCATCCGCAATGATGGGGCCAACTGCCAGACCGAGATCATCATTGGCCAGTTCCATGGGCCAATGGCTCCAACCACACCGATGGGCACATACGATAGGACGGCTTTACCGGAGTCGTCGTCGACGAGCACTTCGTCTTCGATGGCAAAATCTGCGTTGGCACGCAGCCAGGATTCACAGGCTCCAGCCTCGAACCGGGCATTGGGACCGTTGAGTGGTTTACCAACCTCACGGGCCAGCACCTCAGCTAGTGCCTCCATAGATGCGTTGACGGCATCGGCGGCTTTGTGCAGGTAAGCGGAGCGTTCTGCATGGGTGAGCCCACCCCAGGAGAGTTGGGCTTCTTTGGCCCGGGCGACTGCCGCATCAACATCAGCCGTGGTTGAAACGGCAGTGTTGCCAATCAGCTCGCCGGTGGCTGGGTCATGGACTGCGGTACCATCTGCAACGGTGATGGCGGCCAGCAGGTTTTCATACGTCGTGAGATCTGTGGACATGAATCCTCCGTGTTGTGTTCAAAACCTAGTGATCCTAAAGCATGGTTAAAACCAGGCTGCCAAACCTAAGGCGCGTCTACTAGGGTTTTGGCGCAGAGCTCTTGGACTGTTGCGCATAACTGAACTTCACCTGCAGTATATCGGCCCACCGGTGCTGTCTGGATGGCGAATCAGGGCTGGGTCGTTCGCCAGTAATCACTGACTTCTCCTAGGCGTCTTGCCGGGTAACCGGTCCTGGACCGTGCGGTAAGGTGCGGGAAAATATTGCCGCACCTGCCAGCGCGAGACCAGCTATGGCCCAAATACCAAAAGCCAATGAAGAAATAGCGGTGACCGCCGAGATCAAAAGCGGGCCGCTGAGCATTCCGGCGTCAGATAACAGTCGCCACAGGGCCAAGAATTTTGCTCGCCCCACCGGCGGTGAATAGTCGGCACCCAGTGTCATCACAATGCCGGCACCAAAGCCATTGCCCAGCCCGATTAAAAAAGCGGCGACCAGCAACCAGACGCTGGACGTGGTGAACGGAACCACGGCCACGCCAAGGGCCAGTCCGGTCAGGCATGATACGGCCACCACGCGTCGGCCTTTGCGATCCATGAGTGAACCGGCC
>DEPX01000205.1:0-191 GCA_002358975.1 Micrococcaceae bacterium UBA3381
TGGCCGCACGATCATGCATGGGTGCTTGCCACTGAGATTGATTACGATCCGACTCTTATCGCAGGGACGAGCACGCTCATCCAGGGGCTCATACAGACGTCTGGACTTGAAGGTCTGCAAATCCGTAGCGACGCATACTTGAGTGCCGTCGGTGACACTCTGAACCGCCCAAGGTAAAGCTCGGCGATACG
>DEPX01000205.1:198-1911 GCA_002358975.1 Micrococcaceae bacterium UBA3381
GTATGCCTCCAGTAGCAGTCGTTTCGTTGATCCGCCGTCTGTGGTTATATTTCATGAAGTAGGACACAGTTCTTCATGAGTTTGCACAAGGTGGCGGCCGGCAACGATTCTGGGCAGTGTACCCACAAATATTGAGAATCGACGAAAGGCCGCACACACTTATGACTACCTTCGATAACGGCTTGCGACCAATCGAACTGACCGACACAGAACGGATAGCACTGCAGGAACTGGCCGAATTTCCGTTTTACTCAGCCCTGCTTGGACGACGATCACGCCGCTTCCCCGTCGGCGGTGAAATCCCTGACGGCGTGCTGGCGTTCAAAAGCAAACAGCCTGCCCGGCCCCTCACCGATTTGCAGCGGGCCCTAGTATTGGCCACGGTCACAGGCCAAACTGGCTGGCACTATGCGATCTCCCGGCACCCTGGTTATGCCCCACAGTTGCCAAACTATTCTGGCTCTGCCATTGGGCGTACCTTCCCATCGGCTGCGGGTTTTCACACAACACAGTTCTTCTTCACGGATGAATCCGGTACGTATTATCTGCCAACCCGAGACGGTGTTCTGGATACGCAACTGGATACCAATACTTTCAACAGCACAGATGCGGTCCAAGATGCGCTCAACGCGATTCTTGCCCGAGTTGTTCGGATCAGTGACCAGCGCATCTACCTGCCCCGTGAACAACCATATTTTGAAGGTCATAACACCTGGATAGGTAATGCGCCTGGATCGCTGTTGGTGATTCCTGTTGCCGACCTTGCTCAGCAAACACTGCTGAACATCGCATTTTTCGCCCAAAACGGGTACGTCATTTACGACGACGTCAACGACCGGCAGATTCCTGGCCTGGAAGACTTCCGTCACCGTCTGGAGAACTTCGACGATCCGCAGCCGCTGAGTTTCGTGGACCAGTACTCACTGGCCGAAGCTAGTGCTGAGCTGATGACGTCCGCCTACGCCGGACATCTGGCACTGGGCGCCATCGGACTTGGCGGGTGGAGCTTTGATGGTATCGACCGACTATCTATCTTGGGTGCCTCCGGTAACCCGGAAGTGCCGGGTTTGGGATTCCGGTTTGATGACGACGACCAATGGTCGATGCCCAACCCCACCGGCAGAGAAGGCATCTTTGAGTCCTTTACTCGCCCGCATTTCGGCTCGATGCGTGCAGTCGTGGAAGCGCTAGTGGAACGAAAGTTCGGAGCTGGTGGACCGTTTAATCCGAATACTCCAGGCCCCTGGAAAAACAGTGCAAAGGTCCGCGACGCGGCGGCGCCATTTGACCAAGAGTTCATCGACCTGTTGACACTGCAAGCAGCATACATCGACAATACGTTTGGAAAATTCCCTGCAACAGTGCCCAGCGTGTGGATCATGAACTACCTGCAGGCACAGCACCTGGATACCGAATTCTACGATGAACTATTTGAACCCGGAGCCTACCTCCACACACATGCCCGAGAACAACAGCGATGGGACAGCTGATGCTGTGAACCCTTGCGGCGTAGACAGCCCCAGCTGGAAGTCGGGCCAGGACCAGATTCCACACACGCTGATGAATGCTGTACACGTACCTTTAGAGGAAAGGGAAACTCCTCGTTGAACGGTTACGGCAGGGATAAGGTGTGGCAGTCGAAACGATCAATGCGCCTGGTATATGAAAGCGCGTCGCCGGTTAGCGCAGACGGTACTGCATAGTGATTTGGCG
>DEPX01000205.1:1985-4571 GCA_002358975.1 Micrococcaceae bacterium UBA3381
GACAACATCGCTCACGCTACTGGGAATAGCACCCGTTCGGTCAGCCAGGATCGTCAAGGCTCCTAGCGCTAGGAAAAGGATGGTAGCAAGAGTCCTTTGCATCGCACACCTCCGAGCTGTCCATCGGTTATTGTATTGGTCAGCATAGTGGCTTGTTAGTTGCAGATAAAACGGTGCACCGTTTCATGCAAAAGTGCTGTTTCTTGGCCAGCATTGAACGAGTCCTCGGTGGCAACGCGATCGATAAAACCATTGACGAAAAGCAGTAACCACGATGCGATGCGTTCTGCTGATAGATCGGAGCGGAATTGCCCAGCGGCTACTCCACGAGCCACCCACTGGGTCAAGACATCGCGTTGAGCTTGCTCGTCTTCAGCTAAGACGTCAGCTACCTCTGGGACCATCATGATGCCAGTAACACATTGCACAAAGCCGGGTAGTCGCCAATCAGCGGTCTCTGAAACCGTGCGGCTAATAAAACAGTTGATTGCTTCTAATGGGTCAGTTGCTTGCTCAAGTGCTGCACCGAACTTTCGAGTGTCATCAATGCCAAGCTTCAAAATGGCAAGAAGCACATCGAGTTTGGCCGGGAAATAGTGAAAGAACGTGCCCGAACCAATTCCAGCCTGATCACAGATTTTTGCCGTGGATGCCCCGTGATATCCATGCTTAGCAAAAACCGTCAGTGCAGCATCAATAATGTGCATTCGGCGGGCTTGTTTCCGCCGTTTATCGATGGGGCGTGCCATCAGAACGCCCGTCTGGCTTGAAGTTGGTTCTGACGTTGACGCACGACAATCCCGTGCTGCTGCAGTAGTTCATCAAGATCGGTACGAGCATTGGGGTCTTTTGTTAAACGATGGCGGCGGCGTAGCAAGCTGTGTTCTTGATCGGTAAATTCCGGTCGGCCGTCTAACCACCGAACGTATGCATCTTCAAAGGGGTCCTGTCCATAAACCGGGTAGTGGTGGCTCTGGAGTGCGTCAATGACATCGTGCTTGGACAGCGCGTCCGCATCGAGCCGATGTCGTATCAAATTTTGGTGATCGAGAAACACCACATATCGACCATCAAAATATATTGCTGAGATGTCCTTATGACTGATCCAACCTTCACTATCGTTCTGCTGGTATTCGATGCGATCATCTGCGATCATAAGTCGTAATGCCTCTTTGGTGGCTGCATTAGCGATATACACACCAGCGACAAGACCTAGAACAGACATGATCGGTACCGACCATGAAAATGGCATGTCGGCGACCAGTCCTACTACACCTTTTGTAGGAAATGGTGACGATTCAAGAGCTGTTCGAAGCAATCCCACCAGCGGTGGTAACGCAAATCCCAGTCCAAAGCCGAGCCCAAAGGTCACGACGCCCAAAACCACTGGAATGGAACGATGTGGTTGCAAAGATGTCGTCGTCATAGTTAATAGAGTACAGACTCTAAAAACCATGAAGCAAACGCTGCGACTTGGGTTCGCCATGGTCTTGTAGGTGGTCTCACCAGTCTTGCAGGCTGGTTGTAGTGATCTGGCTAATTGTAGAATGTCGATACGCGTCTGCGACACACGTCCGGAGGTGAGACGGATCGACTGGAGTAGCTTACTTCCCCTGTTGGATGCATCTGACTACACCATTGCGCGCGAAGTTATTTTGCGTGGTGTAGCCGTACTGTACTTCATTGCTTTTCTTTCTTCGTTCAACCAGTTTCCAGCGTTACTCGGAGAAAACGGACTCAGCCCAGCCCCACAATTTCTTAAGCGACTGCTTCGACAACGCACTCCAAGTTTATTTAACTGGCGTACGACGACCTATTCCGATCGGCTCTTGCGCAGCATCTGTGTGCTCGGCATGCTGCTCAGCATTTGCGTGGTGGCCGGTGTTGTACAGCTGGGTCCTGCCTGGGTGCCTATTCCTGTTTTCTTGCTGATGTGGTGGCTATACATGTCGATTGTCAGCATTGGCCAACAATTTTATGGTTTCGGTTGGGAGTCGCTGATATTGGAAACCGGTTTTATCGTAGGGTTCCTTGGCACCCCACAGGTGGCACCGCCGATGCTGATTTTGTTGTTCTTGCGGTGGACGTTATTTCGGGTGGAATTTGGTGCCGGCATGATCAAGATGAGAGGCGATACCTCCTGGCGTGATCTCACCGCGATGGACTACCACCATCAAACTCAACCAATGCCTAACCCGCTGAGCCGTTGGGCTCATCGAAAACCGCCGTGGTGGCACCGTTCCGAGACGCTGGGCAGCCATATCATCCAACTGGTCATGCCATGGCTACTATTTTTTCCGCAGCCTATTGCTTCCATCGCGGCAACGATCATCATTCTCAGCCAACTGGCGCTAGTCATTACGGGCAATTATGCCTGGCTGAACTGGATCACGATCCTAATAGCTTTCGCCGGGATCAGCGACTCATTTCTGAAAATGCTGGTCGGTGGCGGCTGGCCAGGCTGGGGTGGCAACCTCTTTGCTACCGTGGCTGAAGGTAATGCACAAGTGCAATCACCCGGGTGGTGGTTCATTGTCACCGCCGTGGTATTTATCTGGTTGGTGGTGTTAAGTTGGCTACCGCTGC
>DEPX01000205.1:4645-7224 GCA_002358975.1 Micrococcaceae bacterium UBA3381
TACGGGGCGTTTGGGTCCATGACCCAGATGCGTCGAGAACTCATCATTGAAGGGACCCTAAGTACCGATCCAGCAACGCAGGATTGGCATGCTTATGAGTTCAAGGGAAAACCTGGTGATGTGTTTCGAAGGGCGCCGCAGGTGGCGCCATATCATTTGCGGTTGGATTGGATGATGTGGTTCCTGGCTCTGGGATCCTGGCAGCAAGCCTGGTTCTCGGCGTTTCTAGAGAAGATCCTCGACGGCGATCCGCAGATTCGACGGTTGTTGCGGACCGATCCTTTTGCCGGGCAGGCTCCAGAGCTGATCCGCGTTCGCGTTTTCGAATACCGTTATACGACGCGTAAGGAGCGCCAGCAGACCGGTCAATGGTGGTGGCGCGACGAGTTGGGCACGCTTGTGTCACCGAGTGGCCTTGAGTGATACAACCGGGAAATATCTACGCCTGACTAGGCGGTATATTTATAATCTGGCCGTTTCGGGGTAGCGCACCGTCAAAGGTAATGGGCACAGCATGGGCTTCGTCGATGTTCACGTTATCAATGGCCTGCAGGTGCAGATGCGGTTCGGTACTGTTACCAGAATTTCCGCAGTGACCAACGATGTCTCCGGGGGTCACGTGTTGTCCTGGTTGGACCGTTATGCTGCCCTGCTGAAGGTGACACAGGGCGATGATTGCCGTGGCGTTTTGCAACATCACATAGTTACCTGAAAGCGCTGTCCAGCCTGCGGATATCCGACCTGGTTGTGTCAGTGCATACCACACGGAGGGGAAGCCACGGTAGGCGGCATGATCTGGTTCGGCATCATGAGTGCTTAGCACCGTTGCTGTTATAGGGGCCAACACGGGTCGCCCAAAACCAGTAAACCGTTGCGGTGGCTCCGGGCGGAGTAAAGAGCCAAATCGTAGCGGGGCCGTAGTGTCGTTGTCGTCGACCGGTACAAAATCGATGGCATACGAGGTTGCAAACCGTGTGGTGCCGTGACTTGGTATTCGATTGGCCGGGCTATTCTGCGTCAACCATCGACCGGTAAACGGGTATGCTAAATCCACTATGGTCACCACTTAGGAAGCTCGATTGGGTCGCGCAGACTCCGGCCCATCACCAGATCAGCAACGAATGGCAATTTCATAAAACGCAGCGCGGTATTGCGGAGGAACAGTTTTCTACGGGTGCGTGGAGCAAATGCGGTGCCCAGGCTCCGGGCGGCATCCTGTTTGGTGCGGATGACTGAGCCCACCTGGTGTTGATAGGCGATAAAGGCTTGGCTGTGATCGCCGTCGAAGTCACGCAGTTTGGTAGCCAAGACGTAGGCTTCGATCATGGCAAGAGCAGCTCCTTGGCCTGCCAGAAGGGAAGGTGCTGCTGCAGCATCACCCACCAATGCTATGCGGCCGGTTGACCATGACGGCATCCGAATTTGACTGGCCCGATCCAGGTAGAAGGTTTTTGTTTCAGAAAGCTGGCCGAGAATACTTGGGACCTCGCCGCCAAGGTTGCCCAAGCTGCGCCGCAGTAGATCGTGCTGTGCGCTGATGTCGTCTGGTATTGCATCGTCATGCCGGAAGGTAAATAAGACCAGCGTGGTGTCATCGCGAAGGGATACCCGTATTGTTTGTGCACCGACTGCGGTGTGGGTGACTGCCACCAGTTCGTCTCTGGGACGGTATCCCACCAGTTCTAGTGCGGCCACGGTGATGCCAAGTGGTAGCTCAAACTGAGTTTCGGGTCCGAACGCCAGCGACCTGACCCGGGAATGCAGTCCGTCGGCGCCAATAACAAGATCGAACTCGCGCGGCGAACGGTGAGTAAAATCGACGCGCACCCGGTGACCGTCGTCGTCCAACGCTTCGACGGTGTCACCGAAGATCGTCTCGACGTCATCGCCTAAGGCATCACAAATGGCTGCCGCAAGATCAGAGCGGGCAATAGAAACATAGCGGCCACCAACTTTATCGACAACACGGCCCGGATCAAGGCTGGTGATCTTTTTGCCACTGGCGTCAACTTCACGTAATTCCTGAATCCGATAGCCGTCGCGCATCAGCCGGGGAACGATGCCCATGCTCTCTGCGACAGCAAAGCCGGCACCCCAAAAATCCACCAGATACCCGCCTTGGCGCAGTTGCGGTGCGGCTTCGACGAGCGTGGGCCGGTATCCAGCGTGTTGCAACCAGTAGGCAAGCGTGGGCCCAGCATTACCGGCACCGACAATCAAGACACGCATAAAACTGAACTCCGCTGGGTGTTGTCATGAGTCTAACTGCCGTAGCGCTGAAATGGCAGGGCAGTACGCTGGAATTGCTTGCATATTCTGGTCTGTGCGGAACCGGGTAGCTAGTGTCGAGCTGAGGTATATTCGCAAGCTTTGGAGGTCAGTTTGACTACAAAACCGCCTGTTCCGCCGTTTAGTTATGAGTCAGCGGTGGAAAAGATCCGTGGTGCTGAAGATGCCTGGAATGGACAAGATCCAGAAAAAGTAGCACTGGCTTATACTCCGGATAGTTGGTGGCGTAATCGGGATAGCTTCCTGCAGGGACGCAATGAAATCATTGAGTTCTTGAAAGCTAAATGGGC
>DEPX01000009.1:0-224 GCA_002358975.1 Micrococcaceae bacterium UBA3381
TTGGCTTTGGAGGTGTGTTGAGTGGCTTCACGTTTTGAGAGTCAGGGGCGGCTTGGCCGTCGTCGTGAGAATTCAGAGTCGCCGCGCACTGGTCGATACTTTGTTCGGGTCAATGCTGAGGAACAGGCAGCGTTGTTACGCTTAGCTGCACATCAAAATGTGAGTGTCCAGCGGGTTTTAGTGGAGTCAGCGTTGCGGCCAGATACCAGTGTTTCTCGTGCTGA
>DEPX01000009.1:300-8635 GCA_002358975.1 Micrococcaceae bacterium UBA3381
GCGGTGGGTGTGAACTTGAACCAGATCGCCAAAGTTGCCAATGCGACCGGGGAGGTTCCCGAGGATTTGTCTGCTGCACTTGCTGGTTTGAAGAACCTGTACTTCAAGACTGAACATGCCATCGACGATGTAGCATCTGTGAAAGGTGACTTCTTGTGATCCCGAACATTTCACGTGGTGATCGCATGATGGGTTTGGTGTCGTATCTGGCTGGCCCAGGGCGAGCCAATGAACATACCAACCCGCACGTGGTGGCTGGGTCTGCTGGGGTCATGGCATGGCACGCCAACGAGCAGTTAGACCATGAGGCAGCACTGCAATTAGGCAAGACGTTAGATCGCCCACGAACTGCCCATGATGCCCAGATGAAAGGCGGTCATGTGTGGCATTGCTCCCTGTCTTTGGCCGCTACCGAGGGTCAGATAGGTGAGGAAGCATGGGCGGATATTGCCGAGTCGTTTGTGCACAAGATGGGCTTTGACACCCAAGATGGAACCAAGGCTGATATGCGGTGGGCCGCTATTCATCATGGCCAATCCACGAATGGTAATGACCACATTCATCTTGCAGTGCAACTGATCCGCGAAGATGGCACCAAAGCTGACATTGGCTTTGATTATTCTCGGGCACAAACAGCAGCCCGCGACCTTGAACGCGAGTTTGGTTTAGTCCAGTTGGAAACGGAGCAGTCGAAAGTTTCCGAGCCAGGCTATTCACGTGCCGAATACGAAGCCACCGCACGCCGTCGAGCCGAAGCAAAATACGAAGCCACCCGGCACCCTGAACAGCTTGGTTGGGGTGAGTTGTCCAAAACTGAACGTGGCAGGCATATGGCCGCAATGAAACGTGAAATCAAGGCCGAAGGCATGCCGCGCGAGACGTTGAAAGTTGAAGTCCGAGCAGCCGCCGCGATGGCCGATACCGAAGCCGAATTTGTGGCTAAAATGTATGACCACGGCATGCTTATTAAACCGTTTTATAAGGATCGTGAACAAACCATCGTTGGTGGCTATCAGGTGGCGATGCCATCGAAATATGGCGAACAGCCCTGGTATATTGCCGGGGGCAGTTTAGGTCATGACCTGTCGCTGAATCGACTACGCCAACAGTGGCACACACGGCCAGCATTGCGTCAAACAGCACTGGAAGCTTGGCAACAAGCCGGACGGAATCTGGCNNGTCGCTGAATCGACTACGACAACAGTGGGAAACCAGCCCTGAATTACGCCAGCAAGCCCAGCACGCATGGCAACAAGCCGGACGGAACCTGGCACCACACCAAGCCGGTCAAGACCACATCGACCCAGAGGCATTAGCCGACCAACGACAAGCTATTGACGACCACTTCCGACAGTTACGCGCGATCCCGTTGGCTGATGGGGATCGGTGGGCAGCCGAAGCGCAACACATGTCCGGGCTGATGGCATCCTGGGCCAAGGCCGGCGGTCCCCACTCCGATCAATTGCAGCGTGCAGCACGCAACCTTGGCCGCAGTGCCAGTCTGAAACATCAACCACAGGTGCCCACCAGGAAGCAACCGTGGATGCGAGGTGCGGCACTGGTCTTAGCTCAGGCAGCAACCAGCGGCAACGGGCCAGCCGCCCAAATGTTGATTATGAAACACGTACTGGAAACGGTGCAAGCACTGGGCACGGTCCATGAAGCCACGAAACAGCATCGCCGCGCCAAAGACTTGCGCCTGAGCCTTGAACGCGACCTGGCCACAGTCCACGACGCGGTGACGCAACCTGGTTATTGGTCATCAGATATTGAACAGGCGATGTCGGGCACGAAGAAACTCACCTCAGCATATCTAGCGAATGATCCAACACCGATGCCAGCAGCCATCCCAGAAACACAGCAAACACCAGCCCATGAATCCGATCGTGAACGTGATGGTTTTAGCAGATGATTTGTCAGAAGAAGGGAATCACCAATGACTGAATCAGACAACGTTGAACAGGCCGTCGATGGTGCTTTCCGGTCAGCGGTGACACAAGCAGCCGCACTTGGCCGGATGGTATCTCAAATGCGAGAACACGCTATCCAGCGTGCAGCACGGCAAGAAGAAGCGATGAGTGCTCAACTGCAACGCCGATATGATGCTGAACGGCAATACGCCCGCGTGATGTTGTCGCAGGCAGATCACGATGGCTGGTGGAATACAGCCACGACCCCGCAGGTGGCCAGTGTAGTTGCCACCGCGCAGGCTTGGAAAGACCGCGACCCGGAGATTGCCAGACTTGCCAGTCGTATTGATGATCGAGCACAAGCACGCTGGGGGATCAATCCCAGCGCCCGGATTGCTGCCTTGTCCCCAGCTCAGCAGCACCAGGAAGCCCAACAGCTTTCAACCATGTTGGCCCTTGACGAGTTAGACCCCAACGATCCGTTGCACACATTTATTGCTGACATGAGCCACTTAGGACCCGAAACTGTTCCTGAGGTACCGGAAGACGACCAAAAAGAACCCCAGCACAACGAAGCCGAGACGCAAACGCCAAAGTTCTATCAGTATGAGATGGTCAACGAGCGTGACAGCAGTCATGAAATCACCAAGGCCCAAGCTCTAGAAGTGATCGAATCCCTACCGGAAGATGCCACCATATCGCCCAACGGCGACAGCCGGAATGCTATCGGAGACGTGCAAAGCTGGATCGGCAAAGATCAGCAGGTAGACCAAGCGATTGTAGAGAAGTTCCCCCATCTTCTCACAACGGAGCAACGAGCAGCTTTTGACCGTGACCAGCAGCTTGAAGAATTTGAGGCATTGATGCGATCAAACGGCTTGGATGAAGAAACGATCAGAGCACAAACATCACCAGAACGCGCCAATACCAAACCCCCCATAGAAGCCGTGAATATGGAGTCTCCTACGAAGGCACACCGCGGCCATGAACATTGGACAAAACATGAACGTCAGCGCGATACAGAACACGAACGCTAAAGCGCCAAGCGTTTCTTTGCCTCCAAGACCTCTTGGGGTGGTGGCTCATACGCCGGATATTCACCTCGTTTTGAACTATCCCGTGACTCGCCAAACGGGCCAGCATCAGAAGTCAACACCTGCATGTGCGGGTCAAAATGATCTCTAAACCACACCGACATGCCTGTTCCTGGATCGTCTTTAAGTTTTTCATAGGCACGCCATACCGCATCTAGACGTAGCATCGCTTCCGTTGATTTCCACCAGTAGGCAGACCAGCGTTGATGCTGTGATCGAATGAGCCGTTCCCGCAAGATGGGATGCACCATGCCTTCATAGAACTCATAGACCGAAGCGTATTTCATCGGTCTTTGTGCTGGACCACGCTGTTGGGATGGCTCGTATTGTTCTTCTTCTGCATCTCCCAAGGTGGCAGGCGTTTCATCGACCACAACTGTCTCCTAACCTTGTACCTGCACAGTCTCATGGTGCTCTGAGACTGCACGTTGAGTTGGTTTTTTCTCAGATCGTGCACCATTGAGTCGTTTGGCTAATGCTGGTTGTTCAAACCAGGGAATGGTTTTCACCAGTACAGGCCGAACCCCAGCCCCAATAAACACACCGCGTTGTCTGGGCAGTGACGACAAGTCCGCGACTTCCAGAATCTTCTCACGTGACAGTTGCGTGGACACGTTGCGTTGTCCTTTGCCAGTAGAAATGGACCGAGTGTGTTTGTCCCAGGTGCCAATGACATTGGTTAACGAGTTCAAAAATTCATCTTCTGCCACGTTGCCGCCATACAGTTTCACGTTGGCAGCACTCCAGAGTTTCTTCATGCCGGATTCGCCCCAGACATCGACACCCTGGGACCAGGACTGCAACAGCGTCATTAACACGATGCCGCGTGATCCAAAGTGTGAATACAAATCCGGTAAATCACTCCACCGACACACGTTCGCGGCTTCATCCAGCACCCCGACCAAGGGGGTTTTCAGTCGTCCATCACCAGTAGCGGCTTGATCTGTCGTCGAAGATGCGATGTCTTCGGCTGCTTCCACCACAGCTACAGTCAAAGCGGTCACCAGCGGTCCAGCGGTGCCTTGGCCCTCTTTGGATAACGAGTACAGGGTGCCAGTCGCGGTTTTGACAAAATCATAAGGGTCGAATTGTGGGCGTGGATCGCCTACTGATTGTGGCGTGATCCAGGCAGTGATGCCACTATTAGCTAGTGCAGCGGCCATTTGCTGTGCTGAGCCGTACACCCCGGCCCGTTGTTTATCCGGTAAATGCAGTACTTGGTCTAACTGTCCTGCCCGTAGCGTCCACCCAGCATGTTCTAAGATGCCAACGGCTGTGTTGTCATTATCGTCGGTCAACCACAAATACACATCGGTGATCGGTCGGTGATCTTCTGCAGCGGCCAATAACAACGCGGCGAGTAAGTCTCGGGCCGCGTTGTCAAAATATGCGTCCTTTTTTGCGCCCGGACTACTACTGGCGGCGGCAAAGTGTTCTGCGAGTTTGGCAGCTTGGACATCATCGGTGACATAGGTCAGCGGGTTCCACCACCAGGTGGGTTGTTCTTGGGCGATCTGTTGTGGATCAAACACCCACACTGTGCCAACGTCTTGGCGTAGTGCACGAGTGCTATCGACAACATCGCGTTTATTGGAAGTGGTGAGAACAGCCCCTGGTGCGTGACATATCGCTGGGATGACTGTTGCGGTGGTTTTATTCATGCGTGGTCCAGCAATGACGGCCATCATGTCCTCAAAGGAGCCATAGAGTTTGGTGCCACACACCACTGAGGTGCCAATCGGGATACCCGGTGCTGTGGAGTCCACGCCCCAACGATCCGCTTTTTTCTGAATTTGTTTGGCACTAAAGGGTTTTAGTTCTTTGCCATGGGCCATGTATTGTGCGGCACCATCAACCGGCAGTCTGCGCCGTTTGGCCCGGAAACGATCAATGCAAAACATGACGACGGTGGCCCCAAGCACTGTGCTGATACCAGTGGCTGCTGTCGTTGATGCGGTCGGCCACGCTAGGTCATCTTGGGCCAGGTTGATGATGACTTCAAATGGGTTGTTGGCAATGACACTCCGATCCAGACCATCCCACCAATACCCTAGATGCAAGCCACCCAGCAGGATCAGTAGTCCCATAACAATGACTGCGACTACGATGGCCCACAACATCAGGATGGGATCAGTCGTGCCAGGTTGTTTTCTGCGGTTCGATTGCTGCATTAGGACTCCATCGCTGGATTATCCAGCCGGTTTTGCCACCGTTGGTTGGTGTCATGCAAACGCAATAATGGTTCGGCGGCTTCAATATCAATGGGAATACCGGGACTATCCCCGGATTTGATTAAGAACTTGCCACGGCCTGGCGGTGCATCATATCGACTCCGACGCATGTTCCAACTCGGCGGGGTCGCCCAGCTCGTGATGGCTTCGCGCTCACGAGGATTCAGGTCTACGACCTGCTGTAAGGTATCGACCTCGCCTTGGGAGATACCCCCCAGCACCAACATGCCTGCACGGTCCATAAAGCCTTTGGCCTTATCACGGTCTTGTTGGGTGGGCAGGGACTCGAAGTCTTTGAAACTGTGCACGTTCATAACCTGGCCGGTGCCCCATGTGCGGTTCAGGCGGGTCAACGAGTCGTAGTGATCGACCATGCCATGTCCCACCCGCAGAGCTTGCCAGACTTCATCAAGGATCAAAAAATAGCGCCGATCTTTTTCAAGACCAGCATCAGCCAGGGCGTGGGAGATATTCAGTGCGCCAAAGCCGGTTGACCAGGTGGCGACCAAACACGCGGCCAGCAGTTCCGTTTCACCAGGCTTGACCGAGGACACGTCAAAACACAAGGGCTTATCAGGATTAATCTGGACATTTGATTCCCCACTGAATGTGCCACCAAAGGTTCTACCGCTGACAATCCCAGCTAGGGCGGCTTCCATATCTTCGGTGATTTCGCGATACCGGTCTGTACTGCCGCGATCAATGGCGGCATCCCGTAATTCATCGGGTGCTTCGGACAGGATATTGCGCAGATCAATCAGGGTGGGCACCCGGTTATCACGCGCACCGCGTTCTTCCAACACGGCTAAGGCAATATCTAACACACTTTGTTCACGGTGCCAGATCGGTTGTTGGCGACGAATGGTCAACAACGCTTCGACCATTGACTGTCGCCGATTGTGGCCTTCGGCTTGTAAATGTTCTCGGGCTTGTCCTGACAGTCTGTTGGCTGCTGTGCGTTCAGCTCGGCTATCTAAAATGTTGATGGCATTGGCTCGGCCAAACTGAATGCGATCCCCACCAAGTGCCTCATTGATTTCGACGTGTTCACCTTTGACATCACCAAAAAACCAGGGCAGCACCCCGTAGGCTCGCAGTCCGACCGACCAAATATCCGCCACCGTCGATTTACCCAATCCGGGCTTGGATAAGATCACCGCAGACGGGTTGCTAATCAGACTGGCGCGTTCGAACCAGGAAATTGGGTCAGCACACACACTGGCCCGAGTGATCTGGTGCTTGCCTAGTGGCACCCCAATGTTGGGCGCACCCACACCAGAGGTAAACGGATACAGTCCGCAGGCTTGGACCGAGGAACCAACAAACTCGTCAGCAGATTCGATATACGGCATACTGCCACCACCACGGCCAGTAATACCACGCACACCAGGTTTCGTGTGCAACGGTGGCGTGGCTGGACGTTTCTTCTTTTTCTGTGTCAGACGCTGTAGCAGGCTGGCCATGTATCCTCCTATTGTTGTCCACCGCGACGAATACTGATCTGCTCGGGCAGCACCACGCCCAGCGGCAAGGCAGCGGCAAATGCTGATGCTTGCGTTGCCCAAGCCCGACGCAACCGAATCCGACCAGCCGAGCGACCACGAGCTTCAACGGCGGTGACGATCTGATCCAGATTGTCTGGCTTGCGTGTTGTGGCAGTGACAATCATGCCAAAGCGCACCAGTCCGGCACCTTGGGCTTCTTCTCGTTCGGTGGTCTTGGCTTGCTGGTATTCCATGGAATCGCGTTCATCCGCGTTGTTCCTGGTGGCACGATGCCGAGCCGAGGTGCTGTCGTTGACGACCATCTCACCGGCTTCTTCCGATGGGATGGGTCGATAGATCATCGTGACCCGTTTGCGTTCCACTAAATGAATCGGCTCTAACAACGGTTCCAACACCCGCGAAATGACGTGTCCACGGGGTGCTTGGGACATGTACCACGACACCGACACCCCGGAATCATGCCTGAACGAATCCCAGCCAGCGTCATATGCGCTTGGCCCGGTTTCTTCCCAATCTAGATGCAAGGACTCACCAGCGGCTCGTGCATCTTCGACTAACGACGCCGCCGCTGGATCATAGGACACCCGAATGTACTCACACAGTTCATCAGCAGTCACTGGCGTCACCGATCCCACGCCGGTACCTTGTAAATGCGTCGTCAGAAACGTCATGCGCGACTGAAAGAACCGAATGAACTCATGTTGATCTTTGGTCGCCCCCGGCTCCATCTGATAGGTAAAGGCCAACCACGCGGTCGTGGATGCGGCCCCTTCGGGGAACGTGTTAACTACTTCTTGCATATATTGCCGAGCAAACTCTGGGGCATCGTCACTGGTATTCAGGCTGACTTCGCGGGTGAGCATCGCCCCACTATCCGGTGCAGTTTCAATCGTGACGGTAAAGCCCACCAACCGGGCTTCATCACCCACAGCAGCTAAGAAGTTACCCCACATGGCCACCCAGGTATCAATCTGGTCTTGATCCACTAACGAGTTGCCATCAGGGCTGGCACTCAACACCACCGTGTAGTGCCGTTGGGCAGGTGAGCGGATAATGCAGAAATCGCGTCCAAATGCGTCTTGGACTTCTAATAATTCCGACCGTGCCGCTAATCCGGGCAGTCGGTTTTTGCCAAGCCGATCTACCCCTAACGGCCCGGACCGATACAAGTTGGCACCAGTGATTTTCTGGCGTTGCCAGCCCAACAGTGTGGCGACTTTATCGCCCGTGTGACGATGGTGGCGATCCCGGACACGATACAAGACTTGGATCAATGCCATCACCACCACAGCACCAATTAGGCCCAGCCACCACCGATTAAATAACGCTATCAAGGCGACCAGAATCAGCCCATAAAACACGGCTGCCGTTTTTGGGCCTAACCCGAAGTACCCGGCCACTGACTCGCGTTTCCAGTTACCATACGTCCGCGGCGCTGTCTCAACGTTTGCTGCCATCTGGGCCATCCTCCTCGTCGTCGTCTCCTACAACCTGGTCACCGAGGTTGCCCCCCGGACTTTTAGAACTGACCGGCTGGGGTGGGGAACCACCGCGTCGTTGTAACGACCCGCTACCGGAACCACTACCAGAGCTGC
>DEPX01000192.1:0-1657 GCA_002358975.1 Micrococcaceae bacterium UBA3381
CGCTGTGTCGGATCAATGAGCGGATGCATAACAAACCTGTGTTCCCCGTCAACCCGAACAATCCTCAGTTGCCCAACATGCACTGCTTTATGGTGATGTGAACACAGCGTTATGCCGTTATCGGTGCTGGTTTCGCCACCACGCGACCAGTAGTCGATATGGTGCAGCTCACATAATGAAGCAACCACATGGCACCCGGGCGCAGCACATCCTCGATCGCGCGCCAAAATTGCACGACGCAAGCTCTCGGAAAACTGCCGTTGTTGACGACCGATAGACAACACTTGGCGTCGCCCGGTCAGCGTTATGGGTGTCACCCCAATGTCACAGTGCATTCGCAACAACACATCCGGTGGAATATATTTGGCGTAGATCCCTTGGGAGATGCGCGGTTCCAACCGGTCCAAATTCTGATCGCCAAGTGGAACGTCGACGGTTTTAGCGGCCGAGGAGACCCCAGCAGGCGGGACGACGTCACCAGGTGGGGCATGTATTTTGGCGAGCATCGCAAGCAATCTGGCACGCTGGTTTTTGCGGATATCCGGGAGCAGCTGGGCCAGATCATTGCGGATTCCATCCAAAAGTGTTGCGTAATCGGTGATCACTAACATCTGGGCATGGGCACCGCTGGCACCACGAAAACCAGTCTTATCCAGGTTCGCCAGTGCGAATTTCAGGACATCCCGTAACGCGTGCATGCGCTGTTGGCCGCTGCTCCGAGTCTCATCTCCGCCTTTGCCGCGTGGATTCGTCAGCGCCGCCAATAGGGTTTGGGCAATCTCGTCACCTTCAGCGTCAAAGATAATACGGTACTCAATAGCGTTGACGTTGCCTCGCACCGGTCCGATTCGGCGTACATTATGCATGGCATCGGTTTGACGCGGCGAAAATTGTTTATCCGGTGGGTCAAGTGAGGCCAGTAAGTCCCTTTTGCGTTGGGATACGTACCGGCTGAATTCTTCGGGTGTGGTGGCCTCAATCTTTTCGGCGAAGTCTTTTTGGACCAGGATGCGCAGTTTGGTGCGAAAGTCTTGGTCCTTACCGGAGGCCTCAGCGTTTTGTTCCAGTTCATCAAGCATACTGAGCGCTGACGATAATTTTGTGGGGTTCACTTTGCCTTGGTATGCGGCCAGAATGGGAAGACGAGCTTGCCCGATAGGCTCATGGTCGCTGCGCTGCAGATCGGTGGCCCGTACCGGGGTCATAGCAGCTGCCAGACGCAGACGCGCGGAAGCCTCATTGGCCCGAACCCCATGGGTTTTCGCTATAAAGTCTTTGGCGTCACGAAACGCGGTTTTACCTTCCGGCAGCTGCACATAGGCCCGGAATGCTGGAGTGTCGAAGGCGTCTTTGAGTAAGCCGGCGTACTGATACTGCAACGTTGCTGCTTCCCGAAACGCTGCCTCCAGCAGCAGAGAGTGCTCCAATAGGTCTTGGGTAGGTTCTTGCGGAGCTCGGTTCCGCAATTCTTCAAGAGTACCTTGGAGCAGGTCGTAGAGTTGTGTATCGGTGAGCGCGCTGAAGTCTACGGCCTCGTCGGCTTGTATGGTCATGGGCACCTCCTGGGATACCAGCATGACCGATAGCAGCCAATCAGCAGCATGCAGGTATCTTGGATGTGGATAACCTTGATCCTGTGCTGCCTTGGGGAAAACAA
>DEPX01000192.1:1785-4278 GCA_002358975.1 Micrococcaceae bacterium UBA3381
CGCTGGCCCAGCGATGGAATCATGTCGGTCAGTTTAGCTTCCCAGCTATTGAACCGATCTGGGAAACTGCGGCGCAAGAGTTCGACCATGATGGGTGCTGCAGTGGAAGCACCGGGTGATGCCCCCAGCAGGGCGGCGATGGAGCCTTCGGCCCCGGATACCAGTTCGGTACCAAATTGCAGGACGCCGCCTTTTTTCTTGTCTTTTTTCATAACCTGGACGCGTTGGCCCGCGGTGATCAATTCCCATTGGTCGTCTTCGGCGTTGGGGTAGAAATCGCGCAGTGCATCGACCTTTTTGCCGTGGGTTTTGGTCAGTTCGGATAGCAGATAGCCCACCAGATCGAAGTTGTCTTTGGCCACGTTGAGCATCGGCCAAACATTGTGGGGGCGCACCGATTTGGGTAGGTCCAGGTAGGAACCGGATTTCAGGAAGTTGGTGGAGAAGCCAGCGTATGGCCCATACATTAGCGACCGGCGCCCGTTGACGAACCGGGTATCTAAGTGTGGTACCGACATTGGTGGGGCACCGGTGGCGGCTTGACCATAGACCTTGGCGTTATGTTCGTCTGCGACATCCTGGTTGGTGGAACGCAAGAATTGCCCGGAGATCGGGAACCCACCAAAACCCTTAGATTCGGGAATACCCGTGGACTGTAAGAGGTCCAGGGCGCCACCGCCGGCACCGATAAACACAAACCGTGCCTTAGCAGTAAATTTTTCATCGCCAATGGTGTCTTTGACGGCGATTTCCCAGCGGCCATCAGTATCGCGGGACAGCCCTTTGACCTTGTGCCCGTATTTGACGTCGACGTCGTCGTTGGCAAGGTTATTAATCAATTGTTGGGATAGGGCACCGAAGTTGACATCGGTTCCGGTTTCCACTCGTGAGGCGGCAATGCGTTGATCAGCGTCGCGGCCTTCTACCAGTAACGGAGCCCACTGGCTGATTTCGTCGTGGGACTCGGAGTGTTTCATGTTAGAGAATAACGGGTTACCCGACATGGCCTCGTAGCGGGTGCGTAGATAATCGGCGTGTTCGTCACCCATAACAAACGACATATGCGGGATCGTGTTGATGAAGTTACCCGGGTCGACCAGTGAACCATTTTTTATCAGGTGCGACCAGTACTGCAGCGACACCTGGAACTGTTCATTAATGTTGATGGCTTTACTGATATCTACTGAACCGTCGGGGCCCGCAGGCGAATAGTTGAGCTCACATAGCGCGGCGTGGCCGGTTCCGGCGTTGTTCCACGGGTCGGAGGATTCCTGGCCCGCCTGGTGCAGGCTTTCATACAGGGCGATAGACCAGTCTGGCTCCAGCTCCTTGAGCATTGTGCCCAAGGTGGCAGACATGATCCCACCCCCGATCAATACAACATCGTATTCGAGGGATGAACCGGTCTGCGGCACGTCGTTTCTCCTGATCCTCATTGATCTGTTGTACTCACATCGTACAAAACTTATGACCATGCCACTCTACTACTGCTATGTGGTCAAAGATAATTTGACTTAGTCGCCAAGTCGCACACGAGAAAATTGCTCATCAAGCACCGGGGAGATGGGATAAAATTCCACGTCGTGGCCCGAGGCTAGGGCGGTGATGGGAAAGGTCAAGGGGATCGCCGGTAAGTCTAAACTGAGGGCTTCTTCGACGGCGGTGAGCAGCCCGCTGCGGGTTTCGGTGTCGTCTTGGACCCGGGCGTCGCCCAGAGCTTGGGTGATGGCGTTATTATGCCATCCAAATTCGCGGTTGGGATGTTCGAAGAGTTCGGCCAGTAAGTACAGCGGGTCGCGGATATATACGTTACGTCCAAAAAGGTGCAGGCCCCGAGCGCCGTCGTTGTCCATGAGCTGGGCCAGGTAGCCGCCTGCATTCCAGCTGATGGGTTTGGCAATAATGTTGAGCCCGACGGCGCTGAGCCGGTCGGACAGGTAGGCAAACAGTTTTTGCGGTTGGGTCATATAGACCCGTTCGGCATCGACGGGATACCAGAACTCGATGGGTTCGCCGTCATAACCGGCGGCCTCCAGCAGTTGGCGGGCCCGGGAAGCATCGGCGTTATAGGTTGTGACGTCTTCGGAGCGTTCCAACAGGGAGGGCGGACTGAACTGGTGGGCCACATAGGAGCCGGAGAGCTGCAGAGACTCCACCATATCGCTGCGATGCAGCGCATGGGCGATGGCCTGGCGCACGTGAAGATTCGTCAGTACCGGATGGGCCTGGTTGATACCCAAATACAATACGGCCAGTGGGTCGCGTTGCAGGAGTTGATAACCGGATTGGATCAGGTCGCGCAATACGGCTGGTGAGACGGCATCGAAAACATCCAGTTGCCCGGTGGATAGCCCGTAGAGGCGTTCGTGTAGGTTCGGGATGGTCAGCACTTCAACGTCGTGATTATCATCAACCGAGTTGAGTTTGATGGTGGCCCCGTCGGTGTTGCCCCACTGGTAGGGTCCGGTACCGGCTAGCGGAACCATGGGCAAC
>DEPX01000204.1 GCA_002358975.1 Micrococcaceae bacterium UBA3381
GCCCACAAATTCGGCTTCGGTATCCGCCATGGCAGCAGCGGCCCGGACTTCAACCTTCAGGCTATCCCGTGGCATGCCCTCGGCTTTGATTTCGCGTTTCATTTCGGCAACATATTTGCCACGTTGGCTCTTGGATAGTTCTTGCCAACCAAGCTGTTCGGTATCGCGGGTGTTTTCGTATTTGGCTTCGGCTCGACGCCGTGCAGTAGCTTCATATTCCGCACGCGAATACCCTGGCTCAGAAACTTTACTGTGTTCAGTTTCTAATTCAACTAACTGGAAGTCTCGTTCAAGGCCTCTGGCGGCTTTTTGGGCACGTGAGTAATCAAACCCAACATCAGCTTTCGTGCCATCCTCACGCACCAACTGCACAGCCACATGAATGTGATCATTACCGTTAGCAGACTGACCATGATGCACGGCTGCCCACCGCATCGGCGCTTTGGTTCCTTCTTGGGTATCAAACCCCATACGCTGCACAAATGCATGCGCTATCTCGCCCCAGGTTTCGTCGCCAAGCTCACCTTCTACCGCGGCAACTGATAGCGAACAATGCCACACATGACCACCTTTCATAGTGGCATCATGAGCAATACGTGGCCGATCAAGTACTTTACCTAACGCCATGGCAGCATCATGGTCTAACACCTCGCCACTATGCCAGGACATCACCCCAGCTGAACCAGCCACCACATGCGGATTGGTGTGCTCATTGGCCCGACCCGGGCCAGCAAGATATGACACCAACCCCACCATGCGATCACCACGAACAATGTTCGGAATCATAGGTAATCGCCCTTGACCGAAGCGACATCATCAATGGCTTGTTCCGTTTTGAAATATAACTGTTTCAGCCCCTGAAACACGTTGTGCAAATCGTCTGGAACCTCACCAGAAGCATTAGCTACCTTGGCGATCTGGTTCAAGTTCACACCCACCGCCGAGATTTGCTGGGATAAGCCAAACAACGTAGTAATCAGCTCCTGAATATCAGCCCTAGAAACACTGGTATCAGGACGCAACGCCGACTCCACAAGAACACGCTGCACAGTGACATTTTGATGCGCAGCTAATCGCAACAACGCTGCCTGTTCCTCAACATTGACTTTCACAACGTAGCGTCCCGACCGTGGCAACTCACTATTTTCACGACGACGGCCTAACCGTCCCTGCTTCTCGAACCGTGAAGCCACAACCAGCACTCCTTTCAAGCCAAGCGCAGCGTCCGCACACCGTGCGGGGTACACCCTAGTCTGCCATCATTTATGATGCGCTGTCTAGGTAAAAGCAGACTTAGTGTACCTAAGTCTATAGCTTGCTCCGCTCTGGGAGTCCTTCACATTGCAGCGAACGCAGTGAGCTGGGAAAGAGACGCATCCTTTCGGGCCGATGAGTGTACTGCTGCACAGGAACCACGCAAGTGCTGTCGCACCGGCTCCGCCGAAAACTTTTGCACGCGGTCGCAAGCTCCCTTATATCGCGCAAAACTTTTCTCCCCCGCCGCCCTCCGGGTTGCATGAACCCTGTGCAGCGAGTGTTTCGGTCTTTGCCGAAAGGAACGGCACCACCAGAGAGGACAAGTCAATGACACAAGTAATGGACAATCGTTTTGCAGATGCACTGAACACTGCGCCCGATTTACTCACCACCGAAGAAGTTGCAACCATCTTTCGCGTAACCCCACCAACCGTGCTGCGCTGGGTTGCACACGAAGACCTAAAGTGTGTCCAAGTAGGACCAAAGCTGCATCGCTTTCCAAAGTGGTGCATCGAAGAATACTTATCAACTGCTGCGAAAAGCAGTCCCCACGAGTAGGCTGGGTCCATGTCGATCAATACTGAAAAATTCTTGGAAGATGCACGCAAACTCACTGAACAGCGAATGGCTGCTGCTGAAAAAATTGCTCAGGCAATTGCAGTACGAGTCGCCGCTGAAGAAGCGCTAAAAGAAGCTGAAGCCGAGGAACGAAAAGCCTACCGTGAAGCAGAGCGGCATGGATGGACTAAGACAGAACTCAATAAGCTCAAACCGACCAAACGGCGTCGTACTTCCCCGCAAAAGAAGAACGCTACAGAGTCCGATAATCAGACTGCGGATGCTTCTGAAAATACCGCTACCGTCGCACCACAATCATCAGAAGCTACACCTGTAGGAAGTGTCGATCAAAGTAGCGTGATGGGCAATGTCTAGTCACCCAGATCAACACAATCAATCCATAGATTTACTGAAACTTGCTGACGCACAAGACGGCTCAGAAGTCCTGTTCGCGGTTGCTCGACTATTAGAACAAAAGCATGGGCCAGATTACGGCTACGCTGCACTCATGCGCCGCAACGCTCATGCAATACGTGACATCACCGAACAGATGCAACCGTGGATCGTAGCCAACGAACCAGATCCACTACTCAAAGAAATGTGGCAAGACGTAGCGCCACGAGATGACGTCATGGGTGCTGGGCAACATCACTCTGAACTTGCGTACCGTCTCGGCCTTAACTCATAGTGCTCTAAACCATTATGCCGAGCTAATAGCTGCGGGTTTACCCGCTGATATTAGCTCGGCATAATACTTGCTGAACATTAAAGTCCGAAAGGTTTTAGATGTTGTAAGGTATCCATTCTTCGATACCCCATTCACTAGCTTTTGCTGTGGTCTTTTGTGCATCATATGAGGCTCGTACGTCAATGTACACGCCTATATGATCAGTTCCATCTTCCCCAATCGAATGATGCACATCTGTGACCCGGAGCGTACCAGTTTCGTAATGAATTAAACCTATATCGGTCAAGGACTCAAGGCGGCTCTGTTGCAAAAATCGTG
>DEPX01000103.1:0-1118 GCA_002358975.1 Micrococcaceae bacterium UBA3381
CGAAGAGCCCCGCCCCAAGGTCTTCGGATTCGCGAATAATTGAGGAATAGGCCATACGGAATAGTACCGAGGCCATTTCCTTGGCCGCCGAATTAAGTGCGCCGCCAATGACACGCATCAAAATAGGTGTAGCCAGTTTTTCTTCAGTTTCTGCAGCCGAGGGGCAAGCAATAGATAGGTTGCCAACATCATCGACGACGCCGGAAAACCCTGGCGGCACAACAACCGTAGAGTCATACTGTTCGATGATCACCGGTCCAGCAAATTCCGTACCCACTCCAAGTCTCTGGCGATCATAGAACCCGGTATCAACGGTGGTTGGTTTGCCTTGGACGTCAAAGGTGACCGGACGTGTCTCTATCAGGGCATCTTCAAGACTACCGGTAGTGTTGGGCAATGGTGTTGGTAACTCGTCCATGACAACCGAGGCATCGACGCGAATGTTGATGACTTCTACGACACCGTCTTCGAACTGATGACCGAATTCTTCCAGATGTGCAGCGTGGAAGGCCTTTTCCACATCAGCCAACCATTGGTTATCGATTTCACCTTTGGGAACAGCGAATCGGACTTCATAACCCTGGCCCTCGTACCTGGCATCAGCCAGCCACCGTATTCTGCGCCGGTTGTGCTCTGTGTTTGCCGCGTCCAAACGATTTACGGCCTGGGCTTCTAGTTGTTCGTATGAACGTTGAATCGTTTTAGGTTCTACCCTGTCAAACTTGAAGCGTTCAGTGGCTACGTATTCATAGCTTTCATCGGTTGCTAATAAACCGATCGCTGCAATAATGCCGGGGTTGGCTGGGACAAGTACGTTAGGCACTTCGAGTTCGGAAGCGATTTCGCAGGCGAATAAGGCACCGGCTCCCCCGGCGGCAACTAGCGTGAAGTCTCGGGGATCATAGCCGCGCCGCACTGAGTTTTGCTCGATAGCCTGGGTCATACCAAATTTCTGGACTTGAAGTGCACCAATAGCAGCTTCCTCGGCAGTCATATTCATACTGCTGCCGAGCTCGTTGAACACCTCGCGTGCGGCTGTTAGATCCAAGTCCATCCCCGAACCGGCAAGGGTCCGTCCTGGACGCATTCTGCCCAAGAAGGCTTGGGCATCAGTTGAG
>DEPX01000103.1:1145-2866 GCA_002358975.1 Micrococcaceae bacterium UBA3381
CCGCCGCGACCATAACAGACCGGCCCCGGGTGTGCCCCGGCAGATTGCGGTCCTACTCGAAACACCCCACCGGCATCCTGGAAGGCGATCGATCCGCCACCGGCCCCGATGGTGTCAACATCGACCATGGGGACCATTGCTTGGTAGTCACCAATCTTGGTATCTAGCAGGTGGCGCATACGAAGCCCACCTTCGTAAGCTACACCAATATCAGCGGAGGTGCCGCCAATATCTAAGGTGACGACGTTATCGTACCCGGATTGCTCGGCGGCCCACATGCCACCGATGAGCCCGCCTACCGGACCCGACATCATAAGGGAAACGGGACGACATGCGGCATCGGCAATGGGAATCATACCGCCGGACGACTGCATCATTAAAATTTCGTGTTTGAAGCCCAATCGCTTAGCTTCTGACTGTAATCTGCCCAGGTAGCGGGAAACCCTTGGTCCCACATAAGCATTCAGTGCTGTTGTGGAGAAACGCTCGTATTCGCGGTACAGCGGAACGATATCGGAAGATAGTGACAGATAGGCCTCTGGAAATTCTTCCTGAATAATTTCGCCAACCCGCTGTTCATGAGCCGGATTGAGGTACGAGTGCAGCAGACACACGGCTACGGCCTCGACTCCTGCAGCCTTAAGTTCTTGGACGCGTGTCCGAACCTCGTCTTCATCTAGTTCAACAAGGATGTCACCGTGGGGTGCGGTAATACGTTCTCTAATGGTTAGCCGATGACGACGCTTAGCTAACGGCTGGGTCTGCCATGGCATATCTTGTTGAAGCGAAAAGTTGTAGGGCTTTTTATGCCGTGCGATATGTAGGATATCTCGGAAGCCCTCAGTGGTGATCATTCCGACTTCTGCACCTTTGTGGGTGAGTGCGGTGTTGGTCGGGACGGTAGTGCCGTGGACAAGTTGATCGATTTCCGACAGTGGCACACCAGCTTTATTGCTGAGCCGTACCAAACCATCAAGGACTGCTTGGGATGGGTCGTCCGGGGTGGACGGGACTTTTTCGACAACGCTTACGCGCTGTTCATCATCTAGATAATAGAGGTCAGTGAATGTTCCACCAACGTCGACGCCGATTCTCTTCATGAGGATTCCTTTCGTCTAAGGCATAGCATCGCGCGTGGATTATCACACGCCAGAACTGTGATGCTGCTCACATAGCAATCTAGTTGCTGGACTAGCAACACGCAATAGTTTTTTGAAAAAACTTAAAATTCACTGGAGCGTCTTAATTTGCCGAACAAGCTTGACCTCAAAGCAGTGCGATTATGTGCAAGCTACTGCACAGCACCGTAGAACGAGTTCGACGTACAGTGAGGTGCGTGGATGGCACAAGTGCACGGTGGATTTCTGGCTGCCACAACATTCTGACGGACAGTTTGTTGATTTTCGCCATGCCGGGGTTTGCTGAACCCAAGGTTTTTCCCGCTTTTGGACGGCTCTATAGTAGCCCCGTTTGAAGACAAGATTGTAGCCTACATCAATGATCGTCACGGTCACCGGGCCAGAACCAAAGTTCACTCGATTTTGGTCCTATATTGATGAAGCGGTCTTGTCTCTTTAGCCCACCTAAAACGCGGTTCAGTAAACGTTAAAAATTGCTAGGGGCTTCCCCATGAGATCGTGCGAGCAAAAGCTGGTACCTGGCACCGAAAATAGCATCACAGCTCCGGTGTCAGGCGCCCTGCTGGTCCAACCATTCCAAAG
>DEPX01000206.1:0-491 GCA_002358975.1 Micrococcaceae bacterium UBA3381
GGTCCGGAAACCGAAATGGTAGTCATGTTTAGATTGCCATCTGTCGGATACGTTTTTGCGCCGTCAATTTCCACCATGTGGTGGTTGGAGTCTTCAGCTTCGACTTGCTCTAGTGTGTCAAAAGTCGGCCCGGGCGATTGAATCGTATATGGCGTCGGGATGAACATTGTTATGAACACAACGATCAGTAAATAGGCCCCTACGCGGTTGGCCCGAGGCCGAAGTTTTGTTTTTAGGTCCATGCATCACTTTCGTTGAATTCTTATTGAGTTTTCATGCTGCAACTAGGGTATGTTGTTCCAAGAACTCGGGCTACCGATAAGGACCAACTTGGACTGGCTTGTAAAACTCAGCATGAAAAATCGTGCTTTTATTGCGTTGGTGACCATCGTCATTATGGTCTTGGGACTCATTTCCCTTAATATGCTACGACGCGAACTGATCCCACCGGTGGAATTACCATCGGTTGCAGTTACCGCAACAAACCCCGG
>DEPX01000206.1:613-6265 GCA_002358975.1 Micrococcaceae bacterium UBA3381
AACTTGGAGATGGAGTACGGTTCAGATGTATTTCGGGCAGCCTCACAAGCCGATACACTGCTAAATTCCATCGAAGAGCAACTACCTGAAGGCACAACTACTACGACTTTATCGGGTGGATCAGCAGATATCCCCGCCATGGTAGTAACTATGAGTTCTGATCTCTCCCCTGGTGAGTTAGATGCCCGCTTCGAGCAAGCAGCACGTTCTGATATTGAAAACATACCTGGGGTTGCCCGAGTCCAATTGTTTGGGACAGCCGAAGAAATCGTGCGAATAAACCCCGACGACGATGCACTGGCCCAACGGGATATGGATCGTTCCACCATTACCGATGCCCTAGATGATGCGGGTGTGGTATTACCCGGTGGCAATGTCACCGATGGCAATGAAAGCCTAGACATATCAATCGGTAAGGCCTTCGATAACGTCGATGATCTGGCCGCCACTCTATTGCCCGTTGAGGAAGGTACATCAGTACCATTATCCGATGTTGCTGACATCGAACAAACTCAAGCCGAAGCCGAATCGGTATCCCGGACCAATGGCAAAGACGCTATCACCCTGTTGATTTTGCCGGCTAATGACGCAAACTATATTGAGCTTTCCGAACAGGTCCTGGACCAAATGGATGACGCCGCCGCCCAAATGGGTTCGGGCACAGAATTTAATGTGGTGTTTGATCAAGCCGAATTTATTGAAGATGCCATAGCCGGGCTTGCCACAGAGGGTATGTGGGGTCTGATACTAGCGGTGCTGGTAATTTTCGTCTTCCTACTGTCGATACGCCCCACCATCATCACCGGTATCACGATTCCATTATCGGTACTTTTCGCCTTTGTTGGCATGTTAGCTACCGGAACCACTGTGAACATGATGTCACTGGCCGGGTTAATGATCACCATCGGGCGCATGGTGGACGACTCGATTGTTGTCATTGAAAATATCATGCGACATTTACGGCAAGCCCCCAAGACCGAATCGAAGGCTAAAACTATTACCCGGGCTACAGGTGAGGTTTCATCGGCGGTCATTTCGTCGACCTTGGTCACGGTCATGGTATTTGTGCCTATCCTGTTAGTTGAAGGCATGGCCGGAGAACTTTTCCGGCCGTTTGCGCTAACCGTGGTCCTAGCCATGATTGGTTCAACACTGGTGGCCCTAACTATCGTGCCGGTGTTGGCATACTGGTTTATGCGAAATAAGCGCATCCCTGGGGACCAGCCAGCACCATTGGCTGACACAGATATTCGTGTCACTACAAACTGGCTGGCTCGGATTTACCGTCCCGTTATTACTTGGACTATCAAGTCCCGCACCTCCCGTTGGGTCACTACTTTTATGGCGTTGGCTGTGTTTGTCGGTTCAATCCTGCTGGTGCCAGCGCTAAAAGTAAATCTGCTGGGCGATACTGGGATGAATATGCACGCGGTAACATATACCGCCCCGCAAGGCTCCTCACTACAGCGCACTTCTGAATTGTCACGTGAAATTGAATCCGAGTTAGCCCAACTTGAACACGTTGATACTGTCCAAGCCGATATCGGTGGGCAAGCCATGATGGGCATGGGCTCGGATCAAGCATCCTTTACCCTTATTACCGATCCCAACGCTGATCAGGCAGCCATTGAAAATACAATCCAAAGCAGCCTGGACGCCTGGTTTGCGGAGCACCCCGATGCCGGAGAATTCCATGTCGAAGCCGGTGATGGCATGATGAGTTCAGATACCGTAGATGTCCAACTCGATGCGCTCGACGAAGAGGACCTCGGTGAAGCCAACAATGCGCTTACCACCGGCTTTGAAGACCTTGACGACGTTGCCCGCGTGGAATCAGATTTCGAAGCCGCTCAACCCTCACTGCAGATTAGGCCGCGAGAAGAAGAAATCGCCCAGTACGGTATGACCGTTCCTGAAGCAATGGCAATGATTGCCTCACATACGACCGATTTTCCCATCGCCAAGGTCACCATAGACGATAACGAACTCAATGTTCACATGGATGCGGCCTCCGCTGTCGACACGGTAAAAGACATTGAAGAGCTCGATCTTTTCGGTATTCCGCTGACCGATATTGCTGAAGTGAATCGAGTGAATATTGCCCCATCGATCACCACGCTCAATTCAATTCGCACAGTAACGATTTCTGTCACACCAGAATCCACGGATAATGTCGGCGCCACCACTGCTGCGCTAACCGATGCCATTGATAATGCTAACCTGCCCGATGGTGTGCAAACCGACCTTGCAGGGGTTGCCGAAGAGATCGATACCACATTTCAACAGTTAGCGCTCGCTATGGGAGCGGCTATCTTATTGATCTATGTGATATTAGTCTGGCTATTAAAATCGTTGGTGCAACCGCTAGTCCTATTAGTAGCCATACCCTTTGGCGCCACCGGGGTGATCTTGGCACTATTGCTCACAGGCACTCCCCTAGGTGCTACTACGTTAGTCGGTATGCTGATGCTGATAGGCATCGTGGTGACCAACTCGATCGTGCTAATGGATTTAATCAACCAATATCGCCGACGCCATACGAATTTAGACAAAGCTATTATCGCCGGAGCACAGAACCGCATTCGTCCAATTATCATGACCGCAGCTGCGACCATCGGTGCCATGATCCCGCCAGCTTTAGGACTGTCTGGGCAGTCTAGTTTTGTCTCGGCACCTATGTCTGTTGCTGTCATCGGTGGTCTTATAGCGTCTACGCTGATTACGTTGATTATTGTGCCTGTGCTATACCGCATGACAGAGGGCACAGCCGAGAATCTCAGCGCGCGCCAGGCGCGTCGCGAACAAGACGCGTTGAGTGTCTAGAATCATTCAGCGCAAAGCCCACAAAGACTATTATTTCAACCAGTCACTACAGTAGCGTGGAGAAATATGAGTAATACAGGTCCAACTAACGGCGACGACCACGATCCAATGTCCGAAATGTTTCGGAAAATGTTTGGCGAAAACGCACCAGATCCAGAAGAAATTCAACGCGCCATGAACCAATTCGGCGCTTCTGGTATGCCTTTCGATCCATCCATGATGGATCCGCAGATGATGCAAAATATCATGCAACAGTTTCAATCCATGATGCAAAGCTCCGGCGATGCTCCGGTGAATTGGGATCTCGCAAAACAAACGGCACGTCAGACCGTGACAGGTCAAGACCCTTCCGTGGGCACTTTTTCAGCCAAAGAAATCGAAGATGCGTTGCGCCTGGCTGATTCTTGGCTGGACAATACCACAACCTTAGAGGCAGCCAATGTGCCGGTAGTAGCGTGGTCGAGGGCCGAGTGGGTCGAATCTACTATGGATAACTGGCGTGAGATGACTGATCCAGTTGCAACCTCCCTATCGGAGGCTCTTACACGGGCCATTACTGAGCAGCTTCCTGGCCAAATGCCCGAAGAATTACAAGGTGCTTTCGGCAATATGCAACCGATGATGAAAAACCTGGGTGGTTCTATGTTTGGACTGCAATTAGGCCATGCCATCGGCGAACTTGCCCAAGAAGTACTATCTGGTACTGACACCGGCTTCCCCATCGCTGGCCAGCGAATGGCGATGCTACCGGTCAATATTGAAGAATTTGGTGACGGGATCTCAGTTGCCCCCGATCAAGTGCGTATCTACCTGGCTCTTCGCGAAGCGGCTCGCATGCGACTATTTGCTAATTCACCGTGGCTGGCCCGTGATCTGACCGCCATGGTGCAGCAGTACGCTGCAGGGATCAGTATTGATGTCTCGGCTATTGAAGACGCTGTACAAAATCTGGACCCAGCCGATCCAGAGTCTATGAACGAAATGTTCTCCGGCTCGATGTTCATTCCAGAACCCGAAGGCGCACAGAAAGCCGCGATTGAACAGCTCGAGACGCTTCTGGCACTGATCGAAGGCTGGGTAGATCTCGTCGTCACTGAAGCAGCTAAACCCTTGGAGTCGGCATCAGCGTTACGAGAAATGATTAACCGGCGTCGTGCCGCAGGTGGCCCCGCAGAACATGCTTTTGGTTCGCTGGTTGGTCTTGACTTGCGTCCACGTCGGCTCCACGATGCCACTCAACTATGGTCCACGATCCATGAGTCCGAAGGTGTCGAATATCGCGATGCAATCTGGGAATCCCAGTTGCGGTTGCCAACGAGCGAAGATCTCGATGATCCGGAAGGCTACGTCAAGCGACAGGCTTCTGCAGATGAGCAATCGGCGAGCCTTGATGAAGACCTGAAGAAGCTCTTAGAAGGCGGATTCGACGAAGAGAACTAATCACAAGCATCAGGGAATATTTTGTCTTGGTCACGCTGCTGGGCAAAGCTGACTCCATCTAAAAAGGCGTCAGCTTCCGCCATCCGCGGGTAGCGACCCGAAAACTCCTGAAACTGTCGCCCATGCCCACCATATTTTAGGTGGGCCATTTCATGTATGAGCACCCCATCGATCACCCACTGCGGCATCCCCTGGAGCATAGTAGAAATACGGATTGCGCCAGTCGTTGACGTGCAGGACCCCCACAAGGTAGTTTGACGATCCGACCAAACAACCGACCTCGGAGAAACCTCGTTATTAAGCCATATGCGTGCCAGATGAAGTGCGCGGTCATGTAATTCGGGGTTGGTATGAAATTGTTGGGCTTGGCGTTGTTTCGTTTTGATCTTTGCAATCAAGCTGCGAGCCGACTCGATGATTTCAGCATCTGTCATTATGACGGGAACCGACAGTTGGATCATTCCGTTACGTACCGATGCAGAGACGGTCTTTTTACGACGTGCCGAACTAATGAGGCGAACCTGCTCGCCATCAATCTGCACAACTGACGCAATACGCCCGCCGGAGAGGCGTTCAGTATCTTCGCGAATTAACCTTGAAATAGTATCCATGTCCTTCATGCTGACCCAACAGATATAATCGAGGACTCGTACTGCCTGATCCTGTGGATAATGTACCTGGTGCACTGCGATTGTGGAAAACTCTGAACGCTGTCAGCCACAGTAGCCCATCATGGGAACACCTTGAACGACACAGGAGTGACCATGCAAATCAATCCGGGACTATCCATTACTCCGCTTGGACCCAACCATCTGCAAATTGGTTCCGGGTACCGAGCCTTGGAACTCACCGGCATTTCTGAACCTATCCGAACCTACCTTGGTCACTTGCGTAATGGCATCCCCGACGGGCAAGAACGCCAGATCGCAGAACAATGCCAGGTGACCAAACCGGATTTTGAGGTGATGATGACCAAGCTAGCTCCGTTATTGGTCTCAACCCCCTTTGAAACCAGCTTCGTCAAGACTACAGATCAGGAGCATCGCGGTAGCCTAGCCCGGTTGAGCTGTGTAACACCGCTGTTTGACTACGGTAGATTGCGTGGCCTGGCCCCGCATAACCATAATCAGTTTCAGACCCAACGATATGCTGGGGCATTACAGATTTTTGGGCTCGGTAGAACTGGCACCGCACTGACTAAGATTTTGTTGGAATCTGGAGTAGGGCACGTTAACGTTTGGGACTCTACTCGCGTGGCAGCAACCGACCTTGGGACGGGGCTACAGGAGCAAGATATCGGCCAGGTGCGTTCGCTAGCAGTTGCTAGGGCACTTAATCCCGTAGACCAGCGCCCCAAAATTCATCCCACCGGTTGGCTCAAGCAACCGG
>DEPX01000206.1:6365-10859 GCA_002358975.1 Micrococcaceae bacterium UBA3381
CGAGATGACGAAATTGATATTGGTCCCTGGGTGGTAAACCAAGCCCATACGTGTCCGCTGTGCCTAGAAGCAGCAATTGCCGAAACCGACATCTTTCGGAAACAACGCACTGTCGCCCTGCGTGCCAGTACCGGTGGCATCGAGACAGTGGCAGGTGCCCATTTGGTCGCCGGTCTCATCGCTACGGATCTGTTAGCCATGGTTGACTCGCAACGACTGCGGCAGCAAGTGCCAATGACGAAACACGGTGGGGTTCCAGGGATGAATCTGAACACCTATACTCGAGTACACTTGGCTGAAGGCTGGGTTCAAACGTTTACGCTCGAACCGCAACCGGGATGTTGTACAGCGGTTCAAGAGCTCAAAATTGCTAATACTTCAGTCCCGTAGCGTTCCAATTTTTTAGGCCCAATACCCGGTAATTGACGTAACTGTTTTAAATCTGTTGGCATTTTCTCGGCGATAGCAACCAATGTGGCATCAGTAAAGATCACAAACGCTGGAACTTTATCCGTTGTTGAAATATCTTTACGCCAACTTACTAGCTTGTCAAAAATCTCGGGATCATAGGTAGGCGGGCATCCATCACAGCGTCCAATTTTGCGCTCGGCCCCCGTTGATAGTATCAGCCCACAATTACGGCATTTGGCTACTTTGGCCCGCACCACACCAGCTTTGGTCTTCGTAGGGGCCTGGGATGCTGCCTTAGTGGTAGTCGCTCGAATCGCGTTAAGGAACCGCGATGGTTTCCGGGTGGTGCGGCCACCAGCCGAGCGGGAAACCGACCAAGATAAGTACAACCGAGTTTTAGCCCGAGTAATCCCTACGTAAAATAGGCGACGCTCTTCATCAATGTTTTTGTCTTCGGTAGCGAAACTGATCGGCAAAAGACCCTCATTGAGACCAACTAAAAATACGACGTCCCACTCCAAGCCTTTGGCAGAGTGGATAGAAGCTAAGGTCACACCGTCCATAACCGGGGCGTGCTGGTGTGACGCTCGTTCATCAAGTTCTGCCACGACTATGTCCAGGGTTACCTGATCACCACGTGCTGTCACTAAATCTTGGGCCAAGTTCACGATAGCGTTGAGCGATTCCCAGCGTTCTCGCACAGCACCGGATTGTTGTGGCGCCTGGGCCGTATACCCCAGTGACGCCAGTACATCTTTGATACGAGAAATTACTGCCTCTCCAACAACGCTGTCGGCGGATTTGGCTGCAGCGCGTAATTGCAGAATGCCATCGCGAACTTCTCTGCGGTTGAAAAATCGTTCCGCACCACGCACTTGATAGGAAATATCGGCGTCGCTTAAGGCTTGCTCAAACAGCGCAGATTGGGCATTGGTCCGAAAGAGCACGGCCATATCTGAACCTTTATATCCGGCTGTTGTTAATTCTTTGATCTGACTGGTTACCCACTCGGCTTCGGCCTGGTCATAACGACATTCCACAAACATGGGTTGAGGGCCGGCTTCTCGTTGGGAAATCAGCTCTAAGGGTTGGGGCCATCGTGGTAAAGAGGCCCGATCAGCCCTAGTACGCTCCTGTAACAGACGGTTAGCTACATCCACGATCTGTGGGGTTGATCGGTAGTCTCGGATCAAGTTGATTTGCGTGGAATTGGGAAAATATTGGCCAAAATCCAGCATGAAATCGGCACTGGCACCAGTAAATGAATAAATTGTTTGCGATGTATCCCCGACCACGCATACATCATCCCGGTCACCTAACCAGGCCCTGAGCAACCGGAACTGTAGTGGAGAGACGTCCTGAAATTCGTCGACCAAGAAGGTCCGATACTGGTTTCGTACCGTTGCCGCAATACGAGGCTCGGATTCTAAAATCCCAACCATAATCAGTAATACGTCTTCGAAATCAATTAGTCCGCGGTCTGATTTCAAATCTTCGTAAGCCTGAAATAACCTGGTGACCGCGATGAGGTCCCATCCGGCGGGCATATCTCGGTAAGCTGCTCGCTGTTGATAGGTTTGCGGGGTCAGCATGTTGAACTTAGCCCATTCAATTTCCCCGGCCAGGTCCCGAATCGTAGCCTTATCGGTGCTCATACGTAACCGCTGTGCGGATTCCATGATCAAATGGGTCTTGTGTTCCACTAGTCGCGGCACATCTCCACCGATAGCGTACTGCCAAAAGTATTGCAGCTGCGATAATGCGGCTGCGTGAAACGTTTTCGCTTGCACCCCGTGTGCCCCCAGGTCTCGTAATCGAGAGCGCATTTCTGCAGCGGCCCGGGCGGTGAACGTCACGGCAAGCACGTTGTAGGGGTTATACACACCGGTTGCGACACCATAGGCGATTCGGTGGGTGATTGCCCGGGTTTTTCCAGTGCCTGCCCCGGCCAGAATGCGTACCGGTCCAGATAGAGCGGTAGCAGCCTGTCGTTGTTCAGCGTCCAAACCGTCCAAAATGATTTCGGGTGTTTGCAATTTAATTCTCTAAAGTTCTGGGCCGTGGCAATGGTCCACCATACCAGTGGCGGATTAGCTGGTGAGCAATCGAGGCAGCACCGGGGATAAACATGCGCCCGTTTTCCACTTCCTCACGTAACTCCTCGCGACTGAACCACCGCACGTTGGCTAGTTCTTTGTGATCGGCATGGGCATCTTCTGGGTGTTGTGTCTGGCCGAGATATCCCAGCATCAATGACTGGGGGAAAGGCCAGGGCTGCGATCCCATATAGCGCACACCATCTACAACGACGTGGGACTCTTCATATACTTCACGTTTTACTGCGGCCTCAAGCGATTCGCCGGGTTCCACGAAACCGGCCAGCGTAGAAAAGCGCTTATTGCCCCAAGCGGTATTGTTACCTAGTAGCGCGCGCTCTTGTGGGTCAGTAATCAACATAATAACTGCCGGATCGGTTCGCGGGAAATGCTCGGAACCGTCGTTAGGGCATATCTGGACCCATCCCGAACGTGTAATCTCTGTTCGAGTTCCACACCGAGGACAATACTTATTGACTTTATGCCAGTTGGCAATAGCGATAGCAGAGACAAAGATACCGACGTCGCGGTCATTAAGTCCCGCGGCGATATCCGAGACCCCAAGCCAACTAATATCCGACGGTTCTTGTACTGCGAACCCGCCAACTTGTGGATCTTGCAACCAGGGTGCTTTAGTATCGGAGTCTGCCACTAATAGAATGATTTCCACATGGTCTTCGTCTGGATCTACGAACTGACTGTGCTGCGGAGCATGGTCTGCTGAACGCCCCAGGTAAACGGCGTCCTCGGGCAGGTCACCGGTTGGCGCGGTCAATACCAATTCGCCGTTATACATCGGGGCTGATCTACCATGGAGCCATAAAGTTCGAGTATGCGGTCGATCCCAGAGCGTGGCCAACCACTGGGCATCATCCCGAAGGCTAGTGCCGCGATCGACATCGTCGCGGGCAAGAGGAAGGCGTCCAAGGCCAGTCAACATATCCATATTTTCCACTGTAGTCGGCTCCCATAGATTTTCGACTCACCACCCATATTCATACATATCTTCGATGCGCGAGCGTAAGGTAGTTGTGATGAAACGTACCGCCATGGAACTTGCAGCACTTGCTTCGGCTGCCATGCCCGGGCTTGATATTGTCCAAGCCGCAGCCTTCCCGGATGATTCGTGGGCATTTGATTCTGCCATCGTCACCGATACAGATAACAACCACTGGCGGGTGCGTTCACCTAAGAATTCGCAGGCTGCGTTCCGTTTAGAAACCGAAATTCAGGTCCTCTCGGGATTTACTCCCGCTATTCGCGCCCACCTACCATTCCGGGTCCCTTCAGTTGCTGGTGCAGTACAAATCGATTCACTGCGCACCTTTATTTATCACCAGATGCCCGGTGAGCCAGTGGACTTAGACACCATTACTGGTGCAGACACCCAAACCATAGATGATATTGGACGCATTGTCGCCGCAATCCACAAGCTACCGCAATCGGTGGTCGAAACCGCTGACCTTCCGTTGTACAGTGCCGAAGAATTGCGTTCCCGTTCACTTTCAGAGCTAGACCAAATCGCGCTGACGGGTAAAGTACCCTCAGTGTTGCTGCGCCGGTGGGAAAATGCATTTGAAGAACGTCAAATGTGGACCTTTACACCTCGAGTAGTTCATGGTGATTTCGATGAAGCCTCGCTACTTATCGACCGGAAACGTGCTGTGGGGGTCACAGCATGGACCGATCTTCATATTGGCGATCCAGCACAAGACTTCATGTGGTTGGCGTCCACAGATTCCATTGAATTTCGCGAAGCACTGATTTCGGCATACCACCGGCACATGGATTTGCCCGCCGATCATGTAGATCTCCATATCTTGCGTCGGGCCGCGCTGGCAGCAGAATTTTCATTAGCCAAATATTTGATGTCGGGAATAAACGCGTCAAATAACGAGGTGGTCGCTGAAGCACAAGCTATGTTGGATGAACTCGCTTCGGATATAGCCGCCACCGGCGGCCAAGATATCGGTCAACGATTTTGGGA
>DEPX01000206.1:10975-17504 GCA_002358975.1 Micrococcaceae bacterium UBA3381
GATGCTGCTGCAACAGCCGAAAAGGCCGAGTCTTCAGACAAGGCACCCAACGATGAGGCGCCCGATACCGAGCCAGCGCACGAAGAACTTCCTGAACTTCAACGACCAGAAGCTGAAGAGGATGGAGCAGAATTGCTCGTGCATTCGTTAAGCGATGACAATCAAATTGTCCCGGAGGAACCAACTACCCAAGACTCAGCTGAAGATGAAGATACTCAGCCAATTTCTTGGGCAGCTGTCCGGGAGAACCTGAACGCCGATTAGCGCTCGCCGAATGCATTTAACAGGATAGTTTCGAGTTCTTCACCGGAAGCAAAGGCATGCGGTGCCTTTTCCACCCCATGGGCTAGATAAACAAACCGCCCGGTAATATTTTCCAGTGGAATATCGTGCAATCGGGCCCAGGCCAGCCGATAGATCGCCAATTGCAAGCTCCGCTGGGGCATCTCGCGGTCAGTCGGGATACGACCAGTTTTCCAGTCCACCAGCTCCCAGGTGGCAGCCGGGTCAAACTCGATATCGGGGTCTCCCCCGGTGCGAAACACCGCGTCAATACGTCCACGTAGTGTCAAACCCAATAGTGAGGTCTCGACGGCCGCTTCAATCATCACCGGGACACGCTGAGCCCACTGTGATGCCTGAAATTTTTCGCGCAGTTCAGCTAGCCCCGTTGCTTGGTCCCAATCAGCATCCACGAGTTCTTCAGTTTCTTCAATATCGAACGATGGTGTAAGTCCCGGCATATTACGGGCATAAAATTGCTCAATCCACTCATGGACCAAGGTACCTTCTCGGGCAGCTGCGGTTGGTCGTTGTGGCATGGGACGACGAATTTGTCGGGCTACTGCTTCCGGTTCCTGCGCCAATTGAACAAAACGGCTGGTCGAAATATGTTCGGGCATATGAATGTCATTCGGCACAGTCATCTGAGCTCGGCTTAATACCCAATCAACCCGTTGTGCCAAGTCCTGCTCCAGGTTTTCTCGCACTCCGGTTGCGGTTCGGACACGGGCTGCGGCCTGTTCTAAAACGGCCCGGCGCGGATGGCTCCGGCGCACTGACATAGCGTCGCCATCCGGTTCAGGTAGGCGTCCGTCATCGCGTGCCTCCACACGATACTGTTCGGGCCCATCCAGCGGATCATAAGGCCATTTGGCAACCACCGCACGTGAGCGACGCGGGTTTTCCTCTGGAAATTCGGTGGCCCAGTATGCTTTTTGATCTAAACCGTGTGCCTCCTGGTAAGCCACCATCTCCGCTAAGAAGACCGACATCTCAGCAGGAGCCTTAGTGGTGCCTTGCCAATGTGCACCTGAAACCCATAAAAGATGTTTTGCTCGTGTGAAGGCCACATATGCCAAACGCCGGGCTTCAGCCAACTCATGAATTTTTACCTGCTGTTTTAGGGTTAAGACCTCTCTACCTTGAGTCTCAGTCAACGTTTCGGCCATCTTTTCAGACCAGCCGTCTACACCGGATAACCCTGCCCACTCCCGCACATCGGAGGCAGCATCCTGTTCCCATTTCGGCAGAGTGTCGTGGTCTCCTCGCAGCGGCCATGGCAGGTCGCCTCGTGATTTGCTGGTCCACAGGTCATGTTGGTCACCCGGAAACATGTTTTGATTAAGTCCCGGCACAAAGACGGCATCCCATTCCAGGCCCTTTGATGCGTGCATAGTTAGGAGTTGTACCGCCCCAGGTTTTGGTTGTTCAGGTGGCATCTCCAAGCCGTCTTCTTCCTCGGCGGCGGTCTCTAGCCACGTCAAAAAGGTAACTAAATCAAGAGTTCGGGTGTGATCAGCAGAGGCTTGGAAGGTCTCAGCAACTTTCAAAAACTCGTCGAGATAACGTCGGGCATCCATCGATGCGTGGCCGGGGCGGACGGCTACTTCAATGCCCAGACCGGTGGTTTTTTCAATCTGACGAATCAATGTCGGGATGGGTAAATGGATCTGAGCCATCATGGTGTGCAGTGCTTTGGCGAAACGCTGCATGCGTTGCAGTCCGACTGCACTAAAAGTTTGTCCTTGCGAGCTGGTCCAGTTGTCCTTTGGCAACCGCAAAATGCCATTAATCATCGACGGATGATCTATGGCTTCCAAGGGTGACGTTTCGCCATCCAATGGGTCTGTAGCCTTCTGGCGTTCCAATGCGCGGCTATAAGCATTTAGCACCCAAAGGTCCTCTGGGCCAATACGCCAGCGAGGATTCGACAGCACTCGCACGAGCGCATCAGACGCCTGTGGGTCAGCCAATATTTTCAGAATAGAAACGATTTCGATGACTTCTGGGATCCCTAATAAGCCAGCCAGTCCTACCACTTCGTATGATATGCCACGGAATTCCAAGGCTTCGATAAGCGGGGGGAATTGTTTTTTTGCTCTACACAGGATCGCTGCGGTAGTGGCTCCGTCATTGACACCGAGTTCTGTGATTCGTTCAGCCAAATGCGCTGCTTCGTTATCGGCAGATTCAAACCAGTTGAGTTCAACGGTTCCGGCATCGGCCCCTGGCCGGGCCTGCAATGTGGGGATGAGTTGGCCGTCTGTGGCCTCATCACGTAGTGGTTGTGCCACGTGGTTGGCCATATCTAAGATGTCGCGACTGTTCCGCCATGCCGTTGTTAACTCTAGCTGGTTAGCTCCGAAAGCCTCGACGAAAGAAAACAGCTGTCCGGCTGAAGCCCCACGAAAGCCGTAAATGGACTGATTTGGGTCCCCTACTGCTGTGACTGAGTGTGGTTGCTGGTCGCCGTCTCCACGTCCAAATAACTGCGAAAATAATTGCAATTGCGCATGCGAAGTGTCTTGAAATTCATCAAGCAGGACGATTTTATATTTCTGACGCTCAATGGCACGTACTTCTGGCAGCCGCGTCGCGATGGTTGCAGCGTAGCGCACCAAATCGCCATAGTCCATGACGTTCTCACGTTTTTTCAGTTCCAAATAGTCGGTGACCATATCAGCGATTTTGGAACGTAACTTGAGCATGGTGAACACCGATGCGGTGTTTTTACTCATCGCTTTGGCCACCGGCAGCCCCTGCCCGAAGGTAAACATGTCTGCGAGCGCATCGCGGACTTGGTCTGGTTCCACAAGGTGTTCTGCACAGTCGGCGGCCAATTTCTTGACCGCTTTGATGGTAGATGACAACGGTCGATCCCGAACGTCTGCGGCGATGGTGTCTTGCAGGTCTTCGGAAGTTACATCGTTGAGATCCAGCTCGGTATCGTGGTCTTCTACAACGCTAGTGATGTACTGATAAGTCTCGGCTTCACCAATAAGCCGAGCGTCTGGCTCAACCCCAATACGTAGGCCGTGTTCGGCCACCAAGGAGTTGGCATAAGAATGGTACGTTGTGACGGTTGCCTGACCGATATCTGAGGTGTCAAAGTCCAGATGAATAGCTTCGCGTGCGGCAAGCTGCTCAATGGCATTATTTACTCGTGATTCCAGCTCTCCAGCAGCTTTTCGGGTAAATGTTACACCCAGTACCTCTTCAGGTCGCACATAACCGTTAGCAATCAGCCAGATGACTCGGTCAGTCATAGTGTGGGTTTTGCCGGATCCGGCCCCGGCCACCACTAATAGCGGCTCAGGGCCGGCTTCTATGATGGCGGCTTGTTCCACTGTGGGATAGAGACGATCAGGTATCGCCAGGTGACCTTGTAGGAGATCCGTTAGCTCGTGTGCGCTATAGCGTGGTGGGTGTCCCCATGTTAGACCAGCCATTCGGTTACCTGTTGTCCTTCCTTGCAGATTGGGCACAGACTTGCCAGTTTGCAGTCCTCTTGCTGATGCACAGCATAAAAGTAGGGTCCTTGTACCCAGCGTGCGGCATCAGCGATGTCATTTTCAGCCCAGGTGCGGCCGTTATCCAATGCGGCCTGGGGTTGGATTTGCACGGTGGCACGATTTTTGCCTAGCTGTATTAAAGCTGCGCCTGCAGGTTCGCTACGATCAACCAGGTCATCGAGTGCACCGGCTTTGACCATGGCTTGGTAAACGCCCAGCTGCGGCAGACGCGTCATAGTTTCGGCACTGATCTCAGTGGCACCGGTTTTTAAGTCCACTACGTATGGTCGACCTGCTTGGTCGATTTCTACTCGGTCTATGACACCGTTGAGTTTGACCCGAATGTCGTCTAGGTCAAGATCGACGGTAAGGCGTTGTTCTACGGCAACCAGGCTGCGCGGGCCGAATTGTTGTTTGGTTTTGCCACGTCCAGTGGTATATCCGTTTTGCATGCCCGAAACGTATTGGTAGAAAAATTCTAATGCGCGTTGAGCCTTGGCAAATAGTGCGTCATATTCCCATCCGGGTTCAATACCGGCTTCAGCAGCCAAGATCGGGAATTTTGCTTTGAGTTCCTGCATCATCGGGCCGATCTGCGCAGCTGGGTATTTTTCAGCGATGGCATGGACAAAAGTCCCAGTAGCAGCAGCAGGTGAGGATTGCGAAGTGGAAATTTGATAGATAAACCATTGCAATGGGGAATGTACTGCGGTTTCTACCGTGGAGGGCGAGAGTCGAATTCTGTTGGGTGCACCGGTTTCGTCCACGCCATGAATCGGGTTGTCGGTAGATAACGGGATAAGGCCCCACCAGTTATCTGGGTCTGCCGCTTGGATCCCTCCGTCGGCTAAGACAGCCAGTGCCTCAGCGGCTTGCTGTGCGTCTGCTTCTAGACATTGGATTTGGGTTGAACTATCGGTGGCCAGGAGTTCACGTTGGGTCTCTTCGAGTTGCCGACGTAGATGCGTTACGAGCCCCGTCACGGTTAAGGGCGTTGCTACCGTCGTGTAGGGACGCACTGGATGTTCATTGGTAGGTGACCATGGTGCCAGCCGTTCAATGAACATCGAAGGTTGGTGGTCTGCATCGGCCACTGCGGTGGCGATCAACCGGTTGCTTGCCCGTGAAATAGCTGCCGCGAAAGTCCGCAACTCGTCGTGGCGGACTTGGGCGATGCGCTCATTGATGGGCTGTTGGCCAGCGGTGCCGGTAACTTCTTCAACTAACTCTTGGGTGTGCAGGAGTTGGCCACGTAGCCTCGTGTTAGGCCAGACGCCTTCTTGGACACCGACGACAAACACGGTATTCCATTGACGTCCGGCAGATGTAGTTGGGGTCAAGACGGCAACGCCTGACTGGCTTGCACGGGATGATAGGGAGTCCATTGGTAAGTCTTGTTCGGCCAGATATTCGGTAAAACCTGCGGCAGTTTGGCCTGGGAATTGCACCACGTAGCGTTCAGCTGCTTCAAACAGCGCCACAGCCGAATCTAGATCACGGTTGGCACGAACTGCAGCATCCTGATCATCCCCGAGGGCTTGTTCTTCCCATACAAGACCGACCTCAGGAAGTGCTGCGGACCAGCCAGCCCATAACACCAGCTCGGCTGAAGCATTATCTTTGATCGTTGATTTGACCATTGCTGCCAGCATGCGACCAATGCGTAACGCTCCCCTGGTATAACGTGGCATTTGGCGTGTGGCATCAAGAGCCAGCAACTTTTCGGCGTCATCTGGGTGAGCTACGAGTTGATCCAAGAGTTCAGCTGAATTCCGGATACCGTTGGCTTCGCGTTCCGCAGCTAATAATCGACGACGTAAATTACGCAGTTCTAAAGGTGTCGAGGCGCCGTAGCGGCCGGTAATGAGCCAGTGTAAATCCGCAGGGTCTAAGCCAGTAGCGGTTTGAGCAGTACCATGTGCGATGGCATCGGCGGCTGCGGCCAATACTAACAACGGCGCAGCTGCTGGCTGTTGGTTCAGCATAACCTCGGAAATCGAACGCGATACCGGGATGGTTTCGGCTTCCAACGCAGTAGCGACTTCTGAGATCTTTGAAGCGGTACGCGCCAGTACTGCCATATCGTCGAAGGCAACCCCGTGGCGATGATGCAATTCTAGGATCTGTTGGACAACAAATAAGTGCTCTTGGGTCGGTGAAGCAAGCCGGTGCACAGCAATCTCGGCGGCGTGCTGGGATGGTTTCAGATCGGTCCGTATATCGGGTAGGCCTGCCACAGCAGGAACTCGACCGACCGTGCGCTGGTAGGCGTGAAGAAGCCGTTCGCCCATACGATACCCAGTGGCTAAGGTCGTCGTTTTAGCCTCCGGTGACAGTATTTCCGGCCAGTTAACTAAAGCTTGCGGGCGGGCTCCGCGAAAACCCTGGACGGTCGTGTCAGGATTGGCGGTTATAACGATATCCCGCTTGGTCCCAAGTAATTGGATTAAGCGGTGAATGGCGGGGGTGGCGTCTTGGAAATCGTCAATAACAACATGCTGTATCCGGGCCGATTCGGTAGCGGCCACCGTTGGATTGGCTTCCCACAGGTCCGCAGCCGAGGTGATCAGCCCTGATGGGTCATAAGCATCGGCGCCGGATAAATCCAGCACGTCACGGTAGTCTTGCAGAATCGCGGCGGCTATTCGCCACTCAGGTCGTCCTTTAGCGTGACCTAGTGCTTCGAGCTGACCAGGTTGTATACCGTATTCAGCGCTACGATCAATCAGCTCGCG
>DEPX01000206.1:17588-22659 GCA_002358975.1 Micrococcaceae bacterium UBA3381
GTCGGTGATATACCCATCAATGAGTTCAGCAAGAACACGATCTTGTTCCGCACCGGCCAATAGTCGCGGGGTTGCAGCGTCGTCATCTCGCATTCGATAAAGAAAATCGAAGGCATACGAGGCAAAAGATCGAACTGGTGTTTCAGCACGGGAATTAATGGCCTCATAATTTAATCTCGCGGTGAGGTGACTGCGCAACTGAGCAGCAGCGGCACGAGTGTTGGTTAGCAACAACATCTGGCTGGTGGGTATCCCAGCTTTAATCCGGGCTACAGTGTATTCAATGGCCGTGGTGGTCTTTCCAGTCCCCGGACCACCCAACACCATTATTGGCCCATGCCCTGTCTCCTGGTTAACGACGCTTTGTTGGCTATCATCAAGTACCGGAGCCGAACAAAAGAGGTTCTGGGGCCGAAGTAGTTGCGGAGTTGAAGCCATAGCCACTATTGAACCACTTTTTATCTGTCACTCGTCACACATATCCACAGATACGGCGTCAGTTCACATCTGAGGTACAACTCGCGCCGAAAGCTAGTGAGCAGGTATTTTGGAACCATGTTGAATGCAGCACATGTATTGACCATTCCGGGACCTGATGAGCCGTGGCACACCGGTTCAATGGTTGGTTTTGACCTTGAAACCACTGGCCCAAATCCGCACGAAGCCAGGGTGGTAACCGCCTCGATTGTGCTATTAGACGCGGCTGGCCAAATGCGAGCTAATGCTGAATGGCTGGTAGATCCCGAAGTTGAAATACCTGCCGAAGCTGCAGCGGTACACGGGGTCACGACTCAACAGGCCCGAACTTATGGTATGGATGCAGCTACAGGCTTGTCTGAAATCGTGGCTACGCTCAAGGATTTCATGCATCATCGGGTGCCCATCATCGCGTATAACGGTGTCTACGACTTTACAGTACTGGCCGCTGAACTAGCCCGTCGAGACATGCCTGAGCTGAATGTCACCGGGGTAATAGATCCCTTTGTCATGGATAAATATGCCGACACCTACCGCAAAGGAAAACGGACCTTAGAAGTCGTGTGTGCTCACTATGAAGTAGCACTGGATAATGCCCATACCTCTCAGGCAGATTCAATTGCCGCAGTCCAGGTTTGCCAAGCCATCGTGACGAAATTCCCAGATCATTTCAATGCGCCCTTGGAAAAACTGTTTACCCAGCAAATCCAGTGGAAAGCCGACCAGGCCGCTAGTTTTGAGCAGTATTTAAAGCGTCGTAACCCTGAAGCCTTTGTGTCGCGGGATTGGCCCGTAGAAAAATTACGTTAGAGCAACCCAGCTCTTCTTGTGATGTCCGCCGCGCTACGACGCGCTTACCGATACTACAAGTTGTATGTACATGCTCTACTAAAGCATGCCTGCAACAATCTTTTGCTTAACGTATGGGTGGGGGACATTACATTTTGACCATTGTGTCGTAAACTCTGAGATACGAATCACACGACCGGCGGCAAATTCCGCCGCGGCACGGTGCTTCTACCCTGTGTTTACCACAACACAAACACAACACCATTACTTGCATTGACCTTGAACGGAGATCCCGTATGCAATCCAAACGGATGTTCAAATACGCCACGGTCCTGTCCGTTGGCGCACTAGCACTGACTGCATGTGGCGGCGGGGACGACAACGGTGGCGACAACGCCGATGGCGAGATGATCATCAACGCCCACAACGTTGAACCTCAAAACCCACTGGTTCCGACCAATACCAATGAGGTCGGCGGTGGACACATTGTGGACGCTATTTTCGCTGGACTTGTGTCTTACGATGCTGAAGGCGAAACCCAAATGGAAGTCGCCGAATCGATTGAGTCCGATGATAACGTCACCTGGACAGTGAAGCTGGAAGACGGCTGGACCTTCTCTGACGATACACCAGTGACCGCGGACTCCTTCGTTGATGCGTGGAACTACGGTGCCGATCCGGATAATGCCCAACTTTCTGCATACTTCTTCAACGCCATCGAAGGCGCGGATGAAGAAGGCAATATCGAAGACGGTTCAGATACGCTTTCCGGGCTCGAAGTCATTGACGATCAGACCTTCGAGGTAACTCTGAAAGAACCAGCCGCTGACTTCCCAGATCGACTCGGTTATTCTGCGTTCGCACCACTACCAGAAGTAGCATTTGACGATATGGACGCATTCGGTGAAAAACCCGTCTCCAATGGTCCTTACGTACTCGAAGAGTGGGATCACGATGTCGAAGCCACGCTCAAAACAAACCCGGATTACGATGGTAACCGCAAACCAAAAAACGATGGTCTCACATTTACTTTCTACACCGATCCTGATGCGGCATACACTGATGTGCAATCGGGCGTTCTCGATGTGATGGATCAGGTGCCCCCATCGGCAATCGAGACGTTCCAAGACGATGAGAACCTTCAGGCGTTTAGCGATGATGGTTCCGTTAGCGCCGACATCACGATTCCTGCTTCACTTGATCATTTTGCAGAAGATGAAGAAGGCCAATTGCGTCGTGCGGCAATCTCCAAAGCTATCGACCGCGAGGCGATCACCTCAACAATTTTTGATGACACTCGTACCCCGGCAACTGACTTTTCTTCACCGCTAATGCCTGACTATTCAGAAGATATTCCAGGTAGCGACGTATTGGAATTTGATGTCGACGAAGCCAAACAGCTGTGGGACCAAGCCGAAGAAATTGCCCCGTTTGAAGGGACGCTAGAAATTTCATATAACGCCGATGGCGCAGGCAATAAAGAATGGGTTGAGGCAGTTACCAACCAGATTCGGGACAATCTCGACATCGATGCGGAACCTAACCCTTACTCTGCCTTTGCTGAATTCCGTGAGGTGATTACAAACCGCGAAATCGATACTGCCTTCCGCTCCGGGTGGCAACCAGATTATCCATCCGTTTATAACTACCTCGGCCCTTTATTTGGGACTGGCGCTGGCTCTAATGACGGAGATTATTCCAACGCCGAGTTCGACGATGCACTGGCTAGCGCTGCACGTGCCGACGACGATAATGAGCGAGCAGAGGCACTTAAAGAAGCCCAAGCTATCCTGATGGAAGATCTGCCGGCTATACCATTATGGACCCAAGACGCTTTGGCTATTGCAGCCGATGGTGTCGAAGGTATTGAGCTCAACTGGCAGAATCAGCCGGAGTATCATCTGGTAACAAAGTAATCATGACGATTGACAGGTAATAGTGACCGCTGAGTATCTCGGCGGTCACTACGCTGTTCCCAGTTGTTAAAACTCCCGTCGCCTCGGGGCGACAAAACCTAAATCAGAGGTAAAGCATGTGGCGTTACATCGTCCGCCGACTGCTCCAAACCATTCCGGTCGTCTTAGGGGCAACACTACTCATTTATGCGCTAGTGTTTCTTCAGCCAGGAGACCCTATCGTTGCATTATTCGGCGAGAAACCGGTTTCTGAGGCAGCCAGAGCAGAACTTGAAGCACAATATAATTTAGATAAACCGTTTTTCTTTGCTGTAGGCTTCAAGAAACCTCACTTACCTTTTGTTGCTCCAAAGAAGTATTGGGACTTATACGAAAGAGCGGATATGCCGTTAGCTGAGTTTACTGAGGTGGCTGCTAATAGTCCAAGCTTTGCTTATCACCAATCGGGAGAGTTAGTTAATTATACTGATATCCCTCCTGTAACTTCATTTTCGGATATCAAGAATACAATTGTAAGTGATGAGAAGGCTAAAGAACTAATACACGGATATTACGCTGCAATCAGTTACATGGATGCTCAACTAGGCTTGGTTCTTGATGCTCTTGATAAGAAAGGTCTAAAAGAGAATACTATTATTGTATTATGGGGTGATCATGGTTGGCATTTGGGAGATCACGGTTTGTGGAATAAGCATTCCAACTTTGAACAAGCGACTCGTGTACCTTTGATCGTGGTTGATCCAACGGAAAAACCAAAAGTAATAACTCAGCCGGTTGAGTTTCTTGGTATATATCCAACACTTTGTAAAATGGTTGGTCTAAAAGAACCAGCTCACTTAGATGGGATATCTTTCTATAACTTAATTCAAGGAAATTTAGCTACTAATGAACAGCATTATGCTGTAAGTCAATATCCCCGAACTAACAAGATGGGATATTCAATTCGTGACAATAGATATCGCTACACGGTTTGGGTAGATTGGAGTAACAAAAAGACCAATACTGAAAAACGTTTAGCTGTTGAATTGTATGACTATACAGAAGATCCACTTGAAACAGTTAATGTTGCTGACGATCCTCGATATAAAGAAGTTGCTCAACAAATGGAGGCCTATTGGCAAGAGAATATTCAACGAAGACTTAATAATTAAGGATTATAGTATGAGAAATATTAGTAAATATATTGGTGTTACAACCGCGGCTTGTCAACTAGCCTTAATCCCTAGCTTTACTTATGCTAGAGATGTTTTTAGTGACGAATCAAATCAGAAGAAAAATGTGCTCATGCTTGTTGTTGATGATTGGGGGGCGCACGATCTTTCGTTTACTGGTTCAAAATTCTACGAAACGCCTAATATTGATAAGTTAGCAGATAAGTCAGTTGTATTTAATCAGGCTTATGTTGCTTATCCTAGAAGTGTTCCTTCTCGCTTCTCTTTGTTTACTGGCATGCATTGCGCACGTCCACAAAGTGAGAGTCCAAAAGAGGTTGATGATCGTAAAATTGATGAGAACTCTTATAGTATTGCTGAACCTTTCCAAGCAGATGGTTATGATACATTCTTTATTGGCAAGTGGCATTTATCTACTGAAACAGTAGGTCCTGAACAAAAAGGATTTAATATAAATATTGGAGGTGGGCATGCAGGAGCACCTTCTTCTTATTTTCCTCCATATAATAAAGTAAGGAAAAACAAACAGACTGTAGAGCGTCCAATAGAAAATATGGATGATGCTTTAGAGAATGAGTATTTGACCGATTACATGTCACGTAAGACTGTCGATTACATCAATACTCAAAGTAATGAAAAGCCTTTCTTTGCAGTTTGTAGTTATTATGCAGTACATACGCCATTAGAGGCTAAGGCAGATTTAATTGATAAGTATAA
>DEPX01000158.1:0-176 GCA_002358975.1 Micrococcaceae bacterium UBA3381
CCGTGCTCCGAGAGCCACTGCAGTGTGGTTTCCGCTGTATCGCGCACTGGGTCAGCCAGCACAATGATGCCGACCAGTTCGGTATTGCAGGACACATAAACCGCTGTTTCGCCGGATTGCAGCTCCAGTTCGTCAAAGTCGGCAACAACTTCAGCAATAAATGAAGCTTTGCCGAC
>DEPX01000158.1:280-2254 GCA_002358975.1 Micrococcaceae bacterium UBA3381
TTGACGATGGGTTCGGCAAAGACGTGCACGGAATATTGTTCGGCAGAGGCAGCCAACTGCAGCGTTTGGTGGACGGAACCATGTACCGGTTCGATACGCGCTACGGTCGGGGTACCACGAGTAAGCGTCCCGGTTTTATCAAACGCAGCAGACTTGATCTTGGCCAACCGTTCCAACGTGCTGCCATCTTTGACAATNNACATTAGCCCGGGCAGCAGACGACATCCCACCGATAAAAGACACTGGAGCGCCGATAAGTAGCGGACACGGTGTAGCTACCACCAACACTTCGGCGAAACGCACCGGATCACCCGCGTACCACCAAGCGACCCCAGCCACGATCAACGAGATGATCGTAAACGGTACCGCATACCGGTCGGCCAACCGTACCATCGGGGCACGTGAATCCACAGCATCTTGGACCAGCCGGACGATCTTGGAATAGTGCGAATTTGCAGCATCCGTAGTGGCCTGCATACGGAACGTCTCGGTACCATTGACTGTTCCCGACGTAATGGAGTCGCCGGGCTGTTTTGCAATCGGCAGCGATTCGCCGGTCACCGACGACTCGTCTAAAGATGCATGGCCGGACAAGAGCTGGCCATCAACCGGCACAATCTCAGAACCACGCACAATGAGAATGTCGTCGACTCGTACATCGTCAATACTGACCTGTTTGACCGATACACCATCTTCATCCAGGACATTGGCAAAGGTCGGGCGACGATGAATTAAGGTATCAAGTTCTTGGGATGCCCGGCTGACCGCCCGGTCTTCAAGTGCTTCACCACCGGTGAGCATCAAGGCGATAATGAGCCCGGCAAGATATTCCTCCACCGCAAGGGTGGCCACCATGGCAACGATGGCCAGAATGTCTAAACCCCAGTGCCCGGTTTTTAGTGCCTTGATCATGTCGATACCGGCTACCACAATGGTGACTCCGACAACGAGATAGGCAACGATAGCCAACTGGAGTATCATCCCGGTAAAGAAAAACACCAGCCCGAATACCAGGCCCACTACCACCAGCAGTACTATGGGTTGTAATAGCGGGTATTTCCGGGACAAAGTTTTCCAACGCATATTTACTTATCATGCTCCGCTTGCCCATGCGTTTCAAGCAAGGTGAGCCGATCCTCACTACTGCCAGGGCCGCGTCTGGGAAGGCATAGGCCCAGCACTCTAGAATGTATCAGGACGACGGGTCGCGTCAGCACCGCCATCAACAAAAATCACCTGGCCGGTGATAAAGGTGTTTTCTTCGCTTGTGAGATATCGCAGCAGCCCAGCCGGAGCAAGAGGGTCACCCGCAGGACCGTTATATGGCGCTGGTGAGCCCTCCGCCAGAAGACGCCGGCCTTCTTCATTAGCAAGCAGCTCGGCGGTCATTGGGGTTTCGATAACTCCGGGGGCGATTGCGTTCAAGGCGATCCCGTTGCCTCCCCATTCCGTTGTGACTGCCTGTTCACGCACCCACCGTGCAATGGCGTATTTCGAGGAATTATAGATGGTGTTAGAAGCACCAGTTGTCGATCCTTGGATGATCTGTTCGGCACGCTGCAATGCACGATCTTCGTGGTTGGACATCATCGCATCGAGCAGTTCATTATCTATCGGTTCTAAGGCTGCCAACGATGAAATCACAGCTGCCCGCGGATTCGGCGACTCTACGAGTAAGGGATGTAAGCCCTTCAAGGTCGCGATAGCGCCGAAATAATTTACTCCAACGGTTTCAAGTCGCGGGGCCGATAATCCTGCGCAAGCAATAACGCCATTGAGCGTGCCATTTGAACGCTCTCGAACTTGCGATACTAGCCCAAGACGGCCATCTTCTGTGGTGAGATCGATGTTAATATCGGCATTGTCAAGATCGACAGTAAGGACCGTGTGCCCATCGTTGCGAAGCATCTCGGTCGTGATTTTGCCGATTCCCGATGCGGCACCAGTTATGACATAGGTTCTAGACATGTTGTG
>DEPX01000158.1:2356-4275 GCA_002358975.1 Micrococcaceae bacterium UBA3381
CAACGCTGACGTGGTGGGGTCCAGCTGGTAGCCTATGGCCTACACTTCTGCTGAGAGGGGTAGCCACGTATGCCATTTCGACGAGACAGCCCAACCGGGTCCTCCCAATCGGCTAGCTCAACCAAACATCTGAATCAAGCATCTGTATCGAAGACCACCCGGTTTGGGCAGTGGCTCAAAAGCCCCGAGACGCTATCGGACTTTTTGCTGGTTGGTAAGGCGGTTGTCGCCTCAACGATCGCCTGGGCATTAGCCGTTTTTGTGCTGGGTTCACAGGTGGCCTTCATGGCACCGTGGACCGCGCTGTTGACGGTACATGCCACGGTGCACCGGTCACTGTCCCGTGGCGCGCAAACCACGGTTTCGTCGGCAGTTGGAATGGGCCTGGCCTTTGTCGTTATGCACTTTTTGGGTGTTCACGCGTGGACATTTGCCTTGGCCCTGCTCGTCGGGTTGCTCGGGGCACGGCTATCGTGGATCCGCGATGAGGGTGTGGCCATTGCAACCACCGCGCTGTTTATTTTTACCGCTGAGGACCCCATGTTCAGTGACCGTTTCGTCGAATTGCTTGTCGGAGTGGGCGTGGGGATCGTGGTAAACCTGCTGGTGTTGCCGCCACTGAAAGACCGGCAGGCTGCCCGGTATGTGGATAGTATCAACCGTCGGATGGGCACCGTCATGGTGGATATGGCTGATGAGCTCAACGAATCCTGGGATAGCGACAGCGCGGATGCTTGGTTAGCGGAGACAACATCAATGAGCCGGGCGCTGGATTCGGCTTGGCAAAACGTGCGGTTGGCACGTGAAAGCGAACGTAAAAACCCCAGGAAGGTCATCCGTGATCGACAAATCGGTCACTATGAGGTCAGCTATGAAGAGATCTTGGATCGGGTTGGGGAAGGTATTTCGCATTTACGCAATCTAATCCGCACCATCCGGGAAGCGTCCTGCCAAGTCGAGGACTGGGATGAACACTTCCGGTCAGGATGGGGCAAGATCATCAACGACGTAGGCTATGCCATTGCCGATCCGGAGGGCGATGTATCGCCGCAAATCGATCGACTTCACGAACTATCGGACAACATGTCAGCGTCTGATGACCTGCCAGACATCGAGTGGCCACTTTATGGTGGGCTGATCACCAGCCTGCATAACATTATGGTGATTGTTGACGACGTTGCTTCGGCCCGTCAGGCACGCCAAACCGATGGTTCTGATGCCTGAGACGAATAGCCTGGGTCAGTTCCCCGACCCCAGGCATTGGCGCTATCAACCAGGCGGAAAGTGTCTTGGGCGATTGCCATTTCTTCATCGGTGGGCACCACGGCCACCGCAATGGACGAATTAGCGGTCGAGATTAACCGTGGCCGCCCGGTGTGTTCCATGTTGAGTGCGTGGTCATATTCGACACCCAGCACTTCGAGCCGGTCGAGTACTTTGGCACGAAACGGTGCCGAGTTCTCCCCGATACCCGCGGTAAAGGCAATGGCATGGCTACCGCCCACCGCCACATGGTAGGCACCGACGTATTTGGCCAACCGGTAGGTGGCAACATCAAGTGCCAGCCGCGAGTTGCGATGCCCCGCATCAGCCGCCGCTAGTACTTGGCGCATATCGGCGTGCCCGGTCATGCCCAGTAGCCCGGATTCATGGTTGAGCACCCAGTCGACCTCTTCGGCGTCATAACCATGCGAGGTGATCAAATGTGTGACGATCGACGGGTCAACATCACCGGAGCGGGTGCCCATCACCAAACCTGCTAACGGAGTGTAACCCATCGACGTATCCACCGAGCGGCCCTGTTTGATGGCGGTGGCCGAGGCGCCATTGCCTAAATGCAATACGGTGCCGTTAAACTCGGCGCGATCCATACCAATCAGTGCGGCTGTTTTGCCGGCCACCAGGTCATGGCTGGTGCC
>DEPX01000158.1:4348-4603 GCA_002358975.1 Micrococcaceae bacterium UBA3381
GGTGGCATCGTCTGGTGGAATGAGGTATCAAAAATGACCACCTGGGGCATATCTGGCCACTTATCCCGAATCGCCCGTAGCCCCTCGGTTGCTGGTGGGTTATGCAGTGGCGCAAGCGGGGCCAGGCGGTCAATAGCCCGGATGACTTCCGGATCCACAATGGCCGGGGCCTTGAACCGTTCCCCGCCGTGGACCACCCGATGACCGGCGGCATCAATGCTACGACCATCGAGGATCTCATCCAGCTGCGTAGCC
>DEPX01000129.1:0-2049 GCA_002358975.1 Micrococcaceae bacterium UBA3381
GCAAAAACGTCATGTGCCTCATCGTTGCCGTCCTAGCCGAGCTGGGCCACTACCGGGACGTGATCCGATGGGCCCTTACCCTTCCGTTCGTCACGCTCAATCCAGGCGTCAGTCACATCCTTGGCGAGGTTTTTGGATGCCAGGATGAAGTCAATGCGCATCCCGTTATTTTTCGGAAAACTCAGACGCTGATAATCCCAGTAGGTATATACCTTTGGTCCGGGATGGTGGGGTCGAACCACATCGGTCAGACCGGAGTGTTCAAAGGCCCGAAATGCGGTGCGTTCGGGTTCTGAGACGTGGGTGAGCCCATCATTGAGAAAAACGTCCATATCCCAGACGTCTTCGTCATAGGGAGCCACATTCCAGTCGCCGGTGAGTGCAACCCGGGTCGAGTCGTCAAGCTCCGAGGTGACATGCGCGTGTAATTGTTCTAAGAAGTCGATCTTGTAATGCATGTGTTCGTCATCGAGTGCACGACCATTAGGCACATACAGACTATAGAGTCGAAATGGTTCAATATCGGTATTCTTGGTGCCAACCACCGCGGAAATGGCCCGAGCTTCAATTTGTGGGTCGACCCCGTTTTTTCCAAAGGTCGGTTGCCCAGCAAAGCCGCGTTGGACATCTTCTAACCCAACTCGTGAAGCGATGGCCACTCCGTTCCACTGGGAATACCCGAAGTGGGCCACCTGATAGCCGGCCATTTCAAACATGCCCCAGGGAAAATTTTCATCTCGGGCTTTAGTTTCTTGAATGGTCAGCACATCGACGTCGGAGGTTTCTAACCAATCTTCAACCCGATCAGCTCGGGCGCGCAGTGAATTCACATTCCAAGTCGCAAATTTCATATGCACCAGCCTACCCGGCCATATCGGGCCCACCGAGCAGGTGTGGAGAACTTACAGCTGCACTCGCCAACCTGCAAGCTGTTGCGCTGAGCTTTCAGCAGGCTCGAGCGTGTTTCGTGCGCTGCTCTTTGAAATCTTGGAGATCAATGACATCGGCCAGCAATTGCGACTCACCCGGTGTAACCTTCTGTTGCGCAGTAACTAATTGCTCGAGCAATAGCTCCACGAGCTGGTCGTTGGTTAAAGCGTCATATAGCTGGTGCATCTTGCCTCCAAGCGGACCGAAATTGTCTTAGCTGATTTCGTGGGCGTCCTTGTGGTTTAGGTCACCATCCTAGGCGAGTTTTGTACAGCGTTCGACTCGAAGACTTGATAAGATTTAAGGCCGATCAGTCGGGAAGTGCCGTTTGCGGAACTCGTCGGTGACGTTCAGTATCCGGTCCATAGATTCGGCTGGTCCAATGCTGATGCGAACCCCATCGGTTAGATTTCGCACGGCCAGCGACTGCTCGACGCAGGCGTCTTCGAAGGTCGTAGAGAGGTCTTGCAGTGCCAACCATACGAAATTAGCTTGTGCTTCGGGCACATCCCAACCTTGGGCGCGCAATGCGTCAGCAAAATTATCCCGGGCAGCGGCTATCGTGCGGACACGATCCATGACATCGTCGACGTGGTGGAGCGAGGCCAACGCGGCATCCTGACTGGCTTGGGTAACGCCAAACGGGATGATGGCTTTGCCTATGCCGGCGATTACCTCGGGCTGGGCGACAGCATAACCAATTCTGAGTCCAGCAAGCCCATGGGCCTTAGAAAACGTCCGAACAAGCACGAGATTCTCATGGTCTTTGAGCGCGGCCAGACCGTCAACTGCATCCGGAACGGTGTTGAATTCCCAGTAGGCTTCATCGAGGACCACCAGCACATCGGAGGGAACTTGGGCCATAAATGCTTCAAATTCTGTTGCCCGCAGGCTAGTACCGGTCGGGTTATTCGGTGAGCAGAGCAGCACTAACCGGGTGTGCGGCGTGATGGCTTCGACCATGGCCGTCAGGTCGTGACGGGAATCAGTTGTCAGACCGATAGCTTTTTGAACAGCCCCATTGAGTCCGCTGACCTGCGGGTACATTTCGAAGCTGGGCCACGGATAAACTACCTCGGCCCCGGCCTCAAGGGTCACTTGGGCGATAGCGGTCAACAG
>DEPX01000129.1:2119-2947 GCA_002358975.1 Micrococcaceae bacterium UBA3381
TCTCAGCGGCGGCATCGGGATACAAAGCCGGGTTGATTGGCTTGGTCAACGATTCCCTGACGGCGGATATCGGCTTCAAGAAATGTTCATTTGAGGACAATTTATACGGCTGCAGGCCGGGCACTACGGCCGGTTGTTTCCCCGGCTGGTAGGCGGGTACCGAATCGAGGATGGACCGAAAAAATGCTGTGTGTCGTTTCATCGGTTGATACTTTCTAGTGGTAAATGCTGCATCGTTTTGAGGAGTACGAATTTTGTGTGTATCCGCTGGGCTTATGCACTGGGGTAGTGCAGCCAGTGTAGGCGTAGTTCAAATTGAGCAATAGCACGCAGGTTACCAAGACGATGCAGCGAGTCTAGAAGGTGGGCATAAGCAAACTGCCCGTGATCGATGAAAAAAGTCACTTATAAACGCTGCGATCCCACCAAATAGTGCCGTGGCAATGTTGTAGCTCATCGCAAAACCGACAAAGCCAGCATGGGTGGGAAACATGGCGGTAAAGGTTGCTGACATCGTTCCGAGCTGCAGCACGGATAACAGCCCAAGAATTGCGTACCCTAGCAGCGACCTCGTCTAGATGGCCACAACCTCGTCTAACGCACGAATATTTAGAGAATATTGCTTTGAGACACGTCGCGGGTGTGCTCCTGTAATAAAACTCACTACGATGAGACATCGTAGTCTGAGGTGGGATCCTATGCGTCGAGTCGTCTTGTTGTCGAGCGTGTTCGTGATGATGGTAAACGCTACCGCCGTGATAGTTGCCCTGCCGGCTATTCTCGACGATTTTTCAATCCATAACTCGACAGGCCACTGGCTGATCACCG
>DEPX01000129.1:3075-3610 GCA_002358975.1 Micrococcaceae bacterium UBA3381
CTTGGCACGATCGCAACCGCGTTGGGCCCACACTTTGTAATACTCTTGTTGGCACGTTTTGTTCAAGCGTCAGGAACCGCCGTCATGGTGGTCTTGGCCCGCAGCACTGGATTCAGCACAATTGTTAGTTTACTTGGCCTGGGGTTGGGGCCAGTTGTGGCAGGGATCGTGCTTTCCGTCGCGACGTGGCAGTGGTTTTTTTGGGCGCTGGTGCCGGTAGTTGTGATCATTGGGTTAGTCGGTGTCCTACGCCTACCGAAGGTCGGTGGGGCACAGGATGAGTCACTTGACGGGTTTTCGGCTGTGTTATTGGCTTGTGCTTTCGTTGCCTTGATCTATACGCTCAGCGATTTGAGTAGTGTCTGGGTCCCGCCCGTTGTGATTTTTGGCCTCATAGCGCTGGGCATTTTTACTATTCGTCAGGTACAACAGGGACGATCGTATTATGCGTTTCTGGACTTTCGGCCCATGGGATTTCCCATGTTCGTGCTTTCGTTGATGGTACTGATAGCACTGGTTGGCGGCATGCTTGGGG
>DEPX01000129.1:3685-4197 GCA_002358975.1 Micrococcaceae bacterium UBA3381
CGGTTGTGCCGACGGTGATGTGGTCGGTTATAACCAGCATGTACGCCCGTATCGGGTCACGACTGTTGATAGTTACCGGCGCGCTGATAGTCGTCGGAAGTTTCTTTTGGCTGGCTGCATTGGAACGTGACGCACAGCTGTGGTTAGTAGCCGTTATAGTAGCGGTCTGTTCTGTTGGTTTAGCCATGGCGTTTGCGCCGTTACGTGCGACTGCCATGGAGACGTTACCTGTCACCTTGCAACGAAGCGGTTCGCGATGGCTAGCGACGTTATTGCCGCTTGGTGGCGCCGCTGGCATCGCCATTATGTCCGGATGGTATTGGCAGGTCGTCAATGGAATAACTGACCTAACACTGTCCGAGGTAGCGACCTTCGCCGGCAACGTCACGTTCTTTGATGCTGGTCTGCTGGGTTTGCTGCCGTTGGTCTTAGCGCTGTTCATCACACGGCGCCCGCCCAACGGCAACGACGACACACAAGCGTTGGGCCCTACAACAACACCGACAGATCGC
>DEPX01000084.1:0-1873 GCA_002358975.1 Micrococcaceae bacterium UBA3381
AATCATCTCCTGGATAGTGTGCTCGCCGACTCGCGTGAGGACGGCGGTATCAGCGTTCCGGATGTTGAGGTAGAAGAAGGAGTCACCGCTTCACAGCGTTCGCATTCGATGGTTCTTGACGGGGTGTCCGCACGAGATCGCGTCAACTGTGACCTCGGCGGCGGCTGGGCTGAAGGCAATACGATCCAGCGTGCAGGAGAATACGGAGACCCCAGCGATGTTCCAGATTATTCTGCAGCCACCATCTCCGGTCACCCAGAATTTGGCGACGACAATACGAACGTCGGACCATGGGTGTGGGGTGTCGGCGGTCTGATCCTCGGCGCCGTCGTGATGGGCATCGTTATGTTCGCGCGTTCTAAGAAATCTGGTACCGCCTCCAGCACCAGGTAACCCCCGATAATTGCTAACGTTCTGTACGAGAACGTCTAGGGATTCAACACTCCGTCAAAGTAGGCTCCAAAGAGCCGCTTTGACGGAGTTTTTTTAGGTAATGGGCTCTAGGGTAGCGATGAAGTCGTAGAGCAGTTCAGCGGCCGGCTGCAGGTTGCGGTGAAACGCTTCTGCATGCGGGGTGCCGGTAACCCAGGTGACCAAAAATTCGGTGCGATTGGGCAAAGTCGTGTAGTTGACACCAAAACCGCCTTCGACGGTGGGCGCGTAAATATATCTGATAATCGTTTCAGGGCCACCCAGCGAAGAAGTCGAGACAAAGTCGTCAACGGCGTCAGTATGTTCGGTAAAAATAGCTGCGTTGGCACCACCGAGTTCTTGGCCGATATGGCGCAGCATGAAAAAGTGCCGGTCGAAGCCTTCACCGTTTTTAGCGGCAATAACCCATTGTCGGTGTGCCGATAATGCCGACTTGAACTGTGCTTCCGTGGCACGGTTAGCAAGCAGATTGGTAACGAAGTGTACTGCCTCCAGGGTAACCGGTCGGACCGCTTCGGTTCGGCCAGCACGGAAATGGCGCATATCGCAGGATTGATAGTGCGCTCGGATATGCCCGTATGTCAGTTGCTGGGCGATCATTAGGATCAGCTGGGCTAGCGTATCGGGGCTCATTGCATAGGGCAGCTGTTGATCACGGCGCACCAAAACCCGCTCGGCACAGATCGACTCAGCCCGGGCATGGTATTGCGTCAGGTCATACGCGAGGTTATCCCATACGAGCTCTTTGGGTTTGCCCACTTGCGTATCGGTTTGGCTGTCGAGGGTCTCAAGGTGGACCTGCTGCATTCTGGCGACAGCTGCATGCAGCGTGCCACCGTCTATGACGGAATGTTCTACAGTGGCAGCAAGCATTTGGGTGCCGAGCGAGACCTGATAACTAATCGGTTTATAGGCCCAGGTATTGCCCGGGTGGAATGCCCAGCGCGCTAACGTCTGGATATCGTCCTCGGCGTTGGCGTCCAAGGTCATGGTGAATAACATGTTGGCTAAGCGGTCATAAGTCGACCGGTTTTTGTCGGTTTGCCACACAGTATCGCGGCTGAGCGTTTCTGAACCCATAGCCGAAAAACCAGCGAAACTTTGCTTAGCAGGCCGGGTTTGAGATAGCACATACTGTACTGATTCTCGCAGCTGGTTGGCATCCAAGAGTTTGCCCTCGGAGCCGGTGAATGGAACTTCCCACATGCGGCCGAGGTGTAATAGCCCAATGGTCCGGTACGTGGCACCGGTACCGGCACGCATCCATAGGTCTTCTTCGACCCCCGGAGTACGAATCCCACCGTTAAAGTCTGCCCAGCCGTCCATCGAGACGCGTTGGCCTCGAGCGTTGTATTCCTGTGGGGTTTGGCGTTTTGCCTGCAAAATGTGGATGGCGCCGATACGTTGGAGCAATTCGACAACCCGCTCAACACCGGTCGAA
>DEPX01000084.1:2059-3529 GCA_002358975.1 Micrococcaceae bacterium UBA3381
GCGATCGCCTGGTTCATATCCGCTTCCGCTTCTGCGTCGAGCACTGCGGCCGAGGACTTACGGTAGCGCTCTAATGATTCGGCCAGGTCTGGTACGGGCAGTACCGGTAAATCCGTGGTCAAATGATGCGGATAGGTACGCAAAATAGCTCCCCTTACACAGCTCACAGTGTTAGACCAACGGTCATATTCTACTGCGTTCACCAGCACAAACGTAGAACTGCGTTGTTGGTTTCAAATGACAACCGGGACGGTCGTCACCAGATGGAAGGACTTAGCTATAGTCTGCCGAAAACGTTGCGTGCGTTAGGTCGGAGCGTCGAATGGTGGTCTGCACAATACTGGGTACCGGAATAAAGATGATAATTGCCAGTAACAGGACGAGATTTACAAACATGGTGGCATTGAGTAACGGAGTCGCCATGGAGATCATCCCCACCGCGATTGCAGGCACGCCAACACCGGCATAGAAGGCTATGTATAAGGCGGCAGTGATTCCGGCCCGCTGTGCTGGGTGCAATACCGGTGCGATAAGTTGGCAGGCCGCTGAGATGATCAACACGGATCCGACGATCAGTCCGCTGGTGAGGGTACCGGAACCGGCCAGGACGGACTCGGCCATAGAAGGGAGTAGCGCAAGAAAAATCCCCAGAGCTGCCCAACCAAGAAAACCGGTAACAGCGGCTATGTTGAAGTTCCAGAACATCGGACTGGGCACTGATGGGCGGGTGTAGCCTCCTCGTGATAAGCAGGGTTCTGTTGGTTGCAATAAGCTTGTTGGCGGTAATACGGACCACCACAGGCAATCGGTTCAAAACGGATGTTGATGCAAGATAATGTTGACTGCCAAACGCACTGCTTTCTACGATCTGCGCAGTCAATACTTGAACCCCCTCGGTATACTAGACGAATGACGAATAGCGCTAGTTAACCTGGACCTGTCTATCGGCAGATTGCCCGGAGTGGGGCAGTGATACGAGGGTGGGAAAAACGAAGCTACAAAACACCGACCCATGAAGTTCCCGGTCCCCTCTTTGACCGGTGTAATACCGGCCGATAGCCTCAAAGATTATGTCCCGTACCACTCCTCAGACTATGTCTTTATCGGTTTCGCGACGCCCAGATCGTCTGCAGAGGATCCCTTGGGGCCGCTCGCGGTCTTTGTGGCAATTTCTTTTGTTTTGGCCTGGCTGACTGTATTGCCATTATGGATCATGGACCCCGACAGTTCAGCCTATTTGGCACTCGTTGGTGTGGTCGGTAGTCTCGGAGACTAATTCGAAGAAGTTCGAGCAGGAAAGAGAGATTGTAAGCTCGACGGCTCAAAGCGTTCTGAGGGTTGATATCACAGTATGATCGCGCTGTTCCCGCTGACCTTGTTATTGATCCCGGCTGTTTTCATGATCCTCTTTCGGCCATCACGAATAAACAAGATAGGACCCAACGCAGTCCTGGGGATCCGCACGGCGGG
>DEPX01000084.1:3555-9111 GCA_002358975.1 Micrococcaceae bacterium UBA3381
CCACAAAGAGCCAGCAAGCCTAGGAAACTACCCATAATGTCGCCTGGCCGTATATCAAAACTTCGAGTCTGGTCTTTGGGGCATGTCTCATAGTTGCAGTAGGGGGATCTGCGATCACTGATGGGTCAACTCGAGATAATATTGTTGGCTTGGGCTGTGTCATAGGCGTGGTAGTTTGGCTTGTCATCCTCATAGCGGGAGCAAGGGCAGCCCACCGGGAATTGCGTAAACTAAGCCAAATCAAATAGGGGCTTCCGAACCCATACAAGGCCGAAGTTGCGAGAATTTATTGATTAGGGCGTTTTGGAAGTGGAGGATGCTTCACGTAATGCTGCCGTGATACGATCAGCCTCTTGTGCAGCCAGGTGAAATTTCGTGCCGTTGCGCTTTGTGATCGCTGTTGCTTCAGTGCCATTCAAAACCAGCGCGGGCGATCGCGCCCTCTTACCCGAAGACCCCAGCCTCCCCAGAGCGTTTTACTAAACAACTCAGTCGTCACAGTCGAGATATTATCTACCCAATCCGTGTCAGTGGAAAACGGAAAAGCGATGAGACCACCTTCAGCTGCTTGTCGGTTACTTCAACAGTGATACTGGCGAAGCTCAAGACCCCGCAGAGCAGGACGACACCGACAACGGTGCTGATCCAACCCAGATAGATGTTGGATTGAAAGTCGAAAATAGCAAAAGTACTGAATAGCAAGCCCACCAAGACCGCTGAACCGACTAGAAACCCCGCTGTCTCGCGGAGGGATAGCAATACGTCATTTCGGCTTCTCATCGTGAATAGTCGTTCTTCCGTGCCTGGTGCTTATACTGGAGCTGCGACCTAAACCCTACTGGTCCAACTACCCCGGTCGATGTGATTTTCGATCATGTGTTTGGTCTAGAAAGTCTGAGACCGACCAGTAGTGGCCGCTAACATAAGTCTTAGAATGGAGAGGTGTTACTTTCAGACCAGCACCAAAACACCGTCCTAACGGCCCAGCAGTGGCAGACGTTGGCCTGTGCGCATGCTGATCGGGTCGGCGCCTACACTGATCCGCTGCTGCAGCTACATAAGAAGGGTATGAAACATCCCGTCTACGATTTCCTGTTTTCGTACTACTATCTTTCGGCTGGCGCGCTGAAGCGTTGGCATCCAGGAGCGGGCGTGGTCGTCGCAAATCCAGGCCAGAACAGTGCTGCCGAGCACGCCGACTGGAAGTTCTACCGTGAGGTTAGGCCCAATACCGCTGCGAACCTTCGCTATGGAGGATGGACCGTAGATACGGCACGGTTCCGTCAACAACGTGCCCGAATGCTTGAGTTCGTGCCCCGAATGTTATCTGCTACTGAAGCTCGTCCCGCTAAGCTCAGCTGTTTTGGGCTACACGAATGGGCTATGGCCTATAAATCCGATAAGCATGGTATCCGGCATTCCACGGTCCCACTCAGACTCGGTGCCCAGGGCACCGATGAGGTAGTGGAAACGCATAACATTTCGTGTACCCACTTCGACGCGTTCCGGTTTTACGCACCCGAAGCTCGGGGGATGAATAGGATACAGCCCACCCGAGACACGATGGTTGAATTGGAACAGCCCGGTTGCCTACACGCCAATATGGACCTGTATAAGTGGGCCACCAAACTCATTCCCGCAATCAGTTCTGATCTGGTCGCTGACTGTTTCGAGCTGGCCTGGGATATTCGTGTGCTGGACATGAAAGCATCACCATATGACCTTGCCGACTGGGGATTCGCCCCGATTGCGATCGAAAGCCCGGAGGGCAAAGCCGAATACGTGCGTGCCCAGCGTGATTTTTCTGACCGCTCTCAGATCTTACGTCGACGCCTCATCGACAGCATCAACCAAATTTGTCACCAGTAGCACTCTCTCAGGACAGCTTGTCACGGTTTTCAGGTGTCTGAACGTGGTTCTATGCGTAGGGCATTAGAGCGTGAGCTCTCCTCGGACTATTTCTGCACCTGTGCTGAGAGCATTGAGCTTGTCTCTTGCTACTAGACGAGGTAGAGGAGCCATGCCGCAGTTGGTAGATGGATAAAGTTTATCTGGATCAACGAATTGAAGCGCTTTGCGTAACGTATTAGCGACTTCGTCTGGGGTTTCGATGGTATTGGTTGCTACGTCGATGGCTCCGACCATTACTTTTTTGCCACGAATGAGTTCAATGAGTTCCATCGGAACATGAGAGTTTTGACATTCCAGAGAAACAATATCTATCTTGGATTTTTGCAACTGTGGGAAAAACTGTTCATACTGTAGCCATTGTGACCCGAGGGTCTTTTTCCATTCCGTATTGGCTGTAATACCGTATCCATAACAAATGTGTACGGCGGTTTCACATTTAAGCCCTTCGATTGCTCTTTCTAAAGTAGCAATGCCCCAGTCATTAACCTCATCAAAGAAAACATTAAATGCGGGTTCATCGAATTGAATGATATCGACCCCAACGGCTTCAAGCTCTTTGGCTTCTTCGTTCAGGATTTTGGCGAATTCCCACGCTAGTTCGCGGCGGCTCTTATAGTGGTTATCATAGAGCGTATCGACCATGGTCATGGGGCCTGGAAGAGCCCATTTGAGAGGATGGTTGGTCTGCTGAAGTGAAAATTTTGCATCTTCAACAAAAACAGACTTCTCGCGGGAAACTGGGCCAACGACTGTCGGGACACTCGCATCATAACGATCACGAATTTTTACCGTCTGACGTCGTTCAAAATCTACACCGCTTAGATGTTCAATGAAGGTCGTCACAAAGTGTTGTCGTGTTTGCTCGCCATCGCTAACAATATCAATCCCTGCTTGTTGCTGGTCCTGCAATGACAGTCTTAATGCATCGCGCTTGGCTTCCAATAGTTCATCACCTTGAAAGCGCCAAGATGACCAAAGTTTCTCTGGTTCTGCAAGCCACGCGGGTTTAGGCAAACTACCAGCAGTCGAAGTGGGTAACAATTTTTGTATCATAGTTGACCTTCTTTCTGACCCGATAGGTGCTCGCAATTATTAGCCCACTGTTCAAGGATCGTTTCGTACCGTTGAATAAAATGCTTAGCTGTAAATTCTCCCTGCTTGCCAGCCAGTTGGTCGCGTTCTTCTCGGTCATACACGATTTTCGTCAGTGAATAATCTTGGTTCTTCAGACTGGGCTGAAAGTGTTTACTCGCCACAGAATTAGCGTTATAAATCTCCGGTCGGTAGATCTTTTGGAACGTTTCCATGGTGCTGATAGTGCTGATGAGCTCAAGATTTGAATAGTCATTAAGCAAATCGCCGTGAAAATAAAACGCTAATGGCGCCACACTATTGCGTGGCATGAAATATCGCGCCTTTAGGCCCATTTTTTCGAAATACTGATCAGTCAATGAAGAGTTGTCGTGCTCGAATTCGACTCCGAGTATTGGGTGCTGATTGTCTGTACGATAATAGGACTTGCTAGTTGAGACGCTAAGACAAATAACCGGTGGCTTGTTGAAGTGTTGAGAGTAAATATCTGAGTTCAGAAAAAGTTTAAAGAGTTTCCCGTGCAGATCACCAAAGTTATTAGGAACGCTAAATTCATTCTGATCTTTATTGTGTTCTTGAAGTAACACACTAAAATCATAATCTCGTACGTAAGAGGAAAAGTTGTTTCCTACTATTCCCGCAAAGCGTTGTTCGGTTTTATGGTCAACAACGGTCGTTTCCAATACTTCGATGATAGGAAAATTATCTCCGTTACCTGCAACGTCGATATCAACTGAAACAATTTTAAGCTCGACAGAATATCGATCTCCCTGTGGGTTGTCCCAATCCGCCAAATCATTGAAACGGTTATCGATCATGTCCAGGGTGTTGCGCATGTTGGCCTGACGATGCTTTCCTCGGGCCAGATTCGCAAAGTTAGTTGTGAGCCGTGTATTTTCTGCGGGATGGTAGCTCTCGTCGAAGGAAATTTCCCTCATAGTAAAAGTAAACTCTTTATTCATTGTCTTTTAACGACCTAAACCTCCGGCTAAATACCAGTTGCTTCGTAGCACAATTGTATTGAGTGAGCACGTGGACTTGGGTCACTCGAAATTCTGACTGTACCCGCCCCTTGATGAGTTTCCAGAATCCAATTTGTCATAAAAACTGATGTCGTGTCATAAACGATTCGTTGTGTCGTTGATGAAGCTGCATAACAGCGACAAATAGGTATATTTTGACAAACCGTGACTAACTGTGAGCGTGGACCAGACAGAAAGTGGGGCTCTGGTCGTGGTGCATCAGCTGGCCGGTGGTTTGCCATATTTACTGCAAGAGAATCAGTGTCTTGGCCCGTGATTTCCGCCGAGCAGCCGCTCCAGGGGAATGCTGTTGTCGCGCCAGGGCGTGATCATCCAAACGATAACGTAGAGTACCCACCCTACGAACGGTAATAAGAACGATACTAAGATCAGCAATCGCACGAGCCACACGTCGATGTGAAAAAGTGAAGAAATGCCGCCGGCAATGCCACCCAAAATCCGTTTGGGGCCACGGCGAAATCGCATGCCGCGGATGGTGTCAAAAATAAAGTTCATGACAATGACGCTATGCTAATTCTTGGGTTGTGGCTACAGAGATTTTATTGTTACCGTCGTTGTCCTCCATGCGATCAGCACTGCCATACCGATGTACAGAGGCTTAAGGGTTGCCGATAACGGTGGGCAACAGCCTGTGCTGTCGCCCACCAATTTGGTGTGTCAGATGATCTTAGCTTTCGTAGTACTTATCGGCCACGGCCAGTGCCTCATCCAGGATGGCTAGACCCTCGGTAACGACGTCGTCGGGGGTGTTTAGTGGTGGCACCACGTGGATACGGTTGAAGTTCGCAAAGACCACCAGTCCGAGCTCTTTGCACTTGCCAATAACTTCGCCCATCTCTGCTGAGTTGCCGCCATACGGTGCCAATGGTTGCTTTGTTTCGCGGTTTTTGACCAATTCCACGGCCCAAAAACAGCCGACCCCGCGCACATCCCCGACGGCCGGGTGCCGCTCTTTGATGCGCTCAAGCTCCGGGCCGATAACCTCGTCACCCAGGCGTGCCGCATTTTCGATCATGCCCTCATCGGCCATCGCGTTGATGGTGCCAACGGCTGCAGCGGTTGCCAATGGATGCCCGGAATAGGTGAGCCCACCCGGATAGGTGCGTTCCCGGAAAGTATCGTAGATGGCTTCGTTGATGATCACACCACCCAGCGGCACATAACCGGAGTTGACGCCTTTGGCAAAGGTGATCAGATCCGGGGTCACATCCCATAGGTCAACAGCAAACCAGGTGCCTGCGCGTCCAAACCCGGCCATCACCTCATCGGCGATGAATACGATGCCGTATTTTTTGGTCAGCTCGCGCACCCCGGCCATATAACCTGCCGGCGGCACATAGATCCCGGCGGTACCCGGAATGGCCTCCAGGATCAGGGCCGCAATCGTATCGGGGCCCTCTAATACGATAGTTTGTTCCAGATGCTCTAGCGCCCGGGCAACTTCTTGCTCTTCAGTTTCAGCGTGAAAATAAGAACGATACGGATAGGACGGCATAAAGTGCACGGTGCC
>DEPX01000087.1 GCA_002358975.1 Micrococcaceae bacterium UBA3381
TTCCAATTATGAGCCTTGGTAAAACAATCCACCCGGCCAAAACGAATGTGCCAGCCCAACCGCCGTATATTGCGAACCTATACCAACCACTCGGAACAGTCTGCTGTGTATCTCCCATAACCCCTAGGGTAGCGCGAAGCCTTAGGCTATGCGTGCTACACGTGATCGCAACTACAGATCGCATAACGTTTTTCGCTGGTCCCAAGCACTTCGTCTATCTACGAATGTACCAACGAAGTAGCAGTGGTTATTAAGTCTGTGGACTCTCAATGAAGCAAAACCGATATCGAACAGTCAGCCGAAGTAGGCTGGATGCATGACTTCTACCAATGCTTTTGATGGCCAGCAATTACACGGTGAATTTAAAGTGCCTGGCGGAAAACTGGTAATCGCTGATCTTGATGTAACGAACGGAATAATATCTCGTGCCAATGTCAACGGCGACTTCTTTTTAGAACCCGACACTGCCCTAGATGACATCAATAGCGCACTAACTGGTTTGAAATACGATGCCGCTCACCACGTGATAACGCAAGCCATTGATAGTGCACTGGATGAGTCTGTAGTCATGTTTGGTTTTGATGCCCACGCGATAGCAACATCAGTCCGCCGTGCGACTGGATTTGCCACTCGTTGGGAGGATCATAAGTGGCAAATTATTTTGCCAACGGAGATCCCCATTCATACGCAAGTGGCACTAGACCAAATTCTTACAGAAGATGTCGCCGCGGGCCGCGCCAAACCAGCCATGCGCCTCTGGCGCTGGCCGGTGTCAGATCCAGCCGTTGTTATTGGGTCCTTTCAAAGCTACAGCAATGAAGTCGATCCTGATGCGGTGGCCGAGTACGGGATCAAAGTTGCACGCCGTATTTCCGGCGGCGGTGCGATGTTTATGGAAGCCGATAACACCGTTACCTATTCGCTCTATACACCAACATCACTCGTTGATGGCATGAGTTTTACAGACTCATATCCTTTTTTGGATGCTTGGGTCATGGACGCCTTAGCGCGGATGCAGGTCAAAGCGTTTTATGAGCCGCTTAACGATATTTCGACACCAGACGGTAAAATTGGGGGCGCAGCTCAGAAACGTTTAGCAGCCGGATCGATGTTACATCACGTAACTATGTCCTATGATATTGATGCCCAGAAGATGACCGAAGTTTTACGCATCGGTAGAGAAAAAATTTCCGATAAGGGCATTGTGTCAGCACAAACACGCGTTGACCCGCTGCGCCGCCAGACAGGTATGGCCCGAGCTGATATTTGGGACGTCATGATTGAAACCTTTGCAGAGCGCTATGACGCAACGACACGTGAGGTCAGTGCAGATGAGCTGAGGCGTGCCGAAGCGCTAGCAGAGGAAAAGTTTATGAAACCAGAGTGGATACGGCGGGTACCATAACCTAGACCAAAGGTTTATCTTCTTCTCGTTGTGGCTTGTGCAATCAATCTATGCGCAAGGTCTGCACGGCGTTCGACCAAAATCCGACGTAACGCGCCTGGAGCGTCTGGATGTTGCGCTAACCAGGCGTCCAGCTGCACTAGGGAAGGGTGCTTTGCTTGCGCATCTGGGCCGCCAGATATTGGTTTTTGGTTCATAGGGAATAACCCATTAATAGTCCGTGTTGCCAAGTTATTTGAACGGGACGTCCAAATATTTTGCAGTCCGTCCATGAGCTTGGGAAAAAGCTCCGTCAAGAAATCAGGATGAGAAGCTGCTAGTCCACGCGCCGAGGCCGTAACCTGAGCGTTCGTTAGCACCGCACCTCGGCTATCTACACCTTCATAGATTTGCGTCCATAAAGCTCTACGACGCTGTATATCTGGTAGTGCAGCCACTGCGGTGCGGTAATACAGCTCATTAGTAGCGGTATGCGAAACACTAAGCTCGTCAGCTAATCGTGCATGATCAATGCGTCCTAATGAGCTAAGACTGATCAGCAGCAGCCATTTCATTTCATCGTCAATCTCCAAGCCAGGGGAGAGTTCAGATGTTTCATCACCTGCTAATAAAAAGGTAAGTTCCGCTGCAAGAGCCTCGGTGCCTTGTCCTAACTGTGTTAGTGCCCGAGCAACAGAACGTTGTCGGTCAGAGCCGGGCTCAAGTGTCACCAAGGCATCCATCAAAGCGGTCCCCAACTCTTTGGTCAGCCGCTTCCGTTTGGAGGCCGGCGCAAATTCTTTTACAGCGCTTACAGCTTGCTCTAGAAGTCGAGCGTGCATGGAAACATCTTCGACATCGTTGCTTAGCTTAGCTACTGCCCGGACGAAATGTGCCGCTGGTAGGGAAGCCTCACGTACCATTGTCCATAGAGTAGACCAAATAGTTGCCACAGCTGTCGATTCCGGGTCAATAATTGGATAGTTTGTAGCTGCCTGAAGAGATGCGTCGTCAAGAGCGACCTGAGCATACGTGCGGTCATGATGGTTAAGCACCACGACACGTGGTTGATCATTGGGAACAAGGATGCCTTCAACCGGAAGCTCCGCTTGTCCCGATTCGATAACCACGTGTTGTTGTTGGTGCTCAATAAGTTGTTTATCGGCATTGCAAGTAAAGACCGAAACGAATAGGTCATGCGGACGCAAGACCGTTTGCCCGGTAATAGGATCGGCTGCCTCCTGGTGTAGTGACACCCCACCAACGTCGTCGATTTTGGCGGATATCGTAGCTGGCCCAGATGTCTGGAGCCATTGGGATGACCAGGTCGCCATGTCACGGCCTGACGTTTCTTCAAGGATGTTGAGAAAATCTGCAAGCTGGGCGCTTTCAAAGGAATATTTTTGAAAATATATACGGCAGGCTTCTAGGAATGCCGTATCCCCGACGTAATGGAAAAGTTGTTTAATGACAGCTGCGCCCTTGGCATAAGTAATACCGTCAAAGTTCTGTCGTGCAGCTTCTAAGTCGGTGATGTCGGCGACGATTGGGTGTGTTGTGGGATAAGAATCCTGTACGTAGGCCCAGGCTTTGCGTTGATGGGCAAACGACTGCCAAGCTCCAGGTAATTCAGTAGCTTCTGCAACGGCTTTTGTACCAAAGAAGTCAGCGAATGACTCTTTCAACCACAAATCATCCCACCACTTCATGGTGACTAAATTGCCGAACCACATGTGGCTCATCTCGTGCATGATTGTGGTTGCTCGATGCATATATTGGGACGTAGTCGCTCGAGACGTAAAAATATAGGACTCATTAAATGTTATAAGCCCTGGATTCTCCATCGCGCCGAGATTATATTCAGGTACGAAAGCCTGATCGTATTTACCCCACGGATATGGAACCTGGAACTGCTCGTGAAACCACGTTAGCCCACGTTTTGTTTGTTCAAATAATACGTCGGCGTC
>DEPX01000082.1:0-397 GCA_002358975.1 Micrococcaceae bacterium UBA3381
AGTGCGCGGCCAAGCAAGCGCCACCACAGAATTTGCCCTACAACGCGTACGCGGTCCACGACTTTTAATCGCCATACTGGCCGGGGCTGCCTTCGGCATATCCGGTGCCCTATTCCAAAACGCTACCCGCAACCCACTGGGCAGCCCCGATGTCCTGGGTCTATCCTCGGGGGCAGGCGCAGGAGTTGCCGCTGCATCCCTCTTGCCTTTCAACATTCCGACCCCACTGGGGGCGCTGGCCGGTGCCGGTATCGCCATCGGTCTGGTCACCGTAGCTACCGGCAGCGGACTATCATCCACGGCCAAGGTCATCATCGCCGGCATCGCGGTAGCCGCCATGGCCACAGCCATCACCCAATTCGTTGTAACCGCCACCCTGCGTGATGAAGCCAGCCGT
>DEPX01000082.1:452-1026 GCA_002358975.1 Micrococcaceae bacterium UBA3381
AGCCTGAATTCCCGGGACATCGGACAAGTCGTCATCATTGCCGTCACACTGCTTGTGGTCACCCCGGTATTAGTTTGGTTAGCGCCGCGACTGGACCTGATGGAACTTGGCGATGAACTCACCACAGCACTGGGCGGCAAAGCCCTCGCCACACGCTCCCAAGCCGTCTTGCTGTCACTGGTGCTAGCCGCCATGGCCGTCGCCGTAGCCGGGCCCATCGCGTTCATTGCGCTGATGAGCCCACACGCTGCCCGGATGCTCACCCAAACCTCGGGACCACACCTGATCGGCAGTGCACTGACCGGCGCACTACTGCTGGTCCTTGCTGATCTAGCCGTCCAGCAGATACCCGTATTCGAAGGGTTGCCCGCCGGAGTGCTCACCGCCGGATTTGGCGGCATCTTCTTAGGGTACCTGCTGCTGAACTTCTTCAAGAAAGGACAATCATGACCGCAATTGCCACTGGACTGGCCGCTACGAAACTCAGTGTCGGCTACGGTGCCCAACCGGTACTGTCTGAACTGGACTTCACTGTCCCCGAGGGCCGCTTCACCGCGGTTATCGGACCAAACGG
>DEPX01000082.1:1128-3579 GCA_002358975.1 Micrococcaceae bacterium UBA3381
CCGCTACAAAAACTACGGCCTAAACACTTAGCCCAACGCATTGCCCTGCTACCCCAACATCCGGTGGTACCAGACGGGGTGACCGTGCGCGGTCTGGTAGCTCGCGGCCGCTACCCGTATCACAGCCCATTACGCCAGTGGTCCGTGGACGATCCGGCAGCTATTGAACAAGCGCTAGAAGACACCGGGATGACGGCGTTTGCCCAGTTTCCGGTTGCACAACTATCCGGAGGGCAACGCCAACGCGCATGGCTGGCCATGGTCTTAGCTCAGCAAACCCAATACGTGCTCTTGGATGAGCCCACCTCGTTTTTGGACATCGCCCATCAGATTGAAGTATTGCGGTTATGCCGCAGCATCACGGCTAATGGGCGTACAGTTTTGGCAGTGCTACATGATTTGAATCAAGCGGCCAGGTACGCAGATCAGCTGGTAGTCATGCATCAGGGCAGGATCGTGGCACAGGGTGCACCGGGCGAAATTTTGACGACGCAGCTTGTCACTGAGGTATTTGGTTTGGAAGCTATGATCGGGTCAGACCCATGGTCCGGTTCACCAATGGTTGTTCCCGTAGCGGATTAGTTTCCAAGACTGTTCATGGAATGTAGGCCTAACTACGCTTAAAATATGGATGACAATTTAAGCGAAGAAATTCTGGATATAGAACACCGCGGTTGGCAGTCGCTGTGTGATGCAACTGGCTCCGGCCCAACAGCAGTATAAACGGGCCACCTGTTATAAGGACACCAGCAGTAGCGTTGCTGCAAAAACCAATCCGGAGGCAAGTAACGCTACGGTGGTATAGCCTAAAATGTCGCGCATTTTCAGTCCGGCGATAGCCAGCAGCGGGATAGCCCAGAACGGTTGGATCATATTGGTCCACTGATCCCCATAGGACACCGCCATAATAGTGATCTCTGGGTCTACACCAAGCTCAGTGCCGGCCGAGAGCATGATTGGCCCTTGCACCGCGAACTGTCCGCCACCCGATGGCACAAAGAAGTTCACCAGTCCCGCTGCCAGAAATGCCAAGACTCCAAAGGTGACTGGATTAGAGATCGAAACAAACGCATCAGAGAAAATCTGTACCAGGCCGGAACCTACCATCAACCCTAAGATGCCAGCATAGAGCGGAAACTGCAGTAGAATCTCGCCCACATTTGAAGCAGCCTGTTTTGTCAGCGCAATGAGTTCAAAGGGGTTGCGCACTAACAGGAAGATGAGCGCAAGAAATGACCAGTTGACCGTGTCCAGGGTCAGGGTACCGCCCCGGCTAAAGTGCAGCACCAGGTATGCCACTAGTAGTAGACCAACGAGCAGGGTAACAATACGGCTAGCATCTAGCCGATCTGCCGGGGTGACGATGTCCTCTTGTCCGTCATCAGCGGTTTCTCGTACGTCGATTTCAAGCGGTGTAATCGGATCGCCCTTACGAGGTGCAATCAAAAACATTGCTAGACCGACTACCAGAATAGTCGCTGCAGCGGCCAACATATTCCAGCCGGAAAATACCGTCTGACTGATGGCAAGGGTCTGACCGTTGAGTGAATCGGTGAGAAAGGAGTCTTCTGTTGCCGCAGTCAGTGGTCCCGAGGCCGAATATCCCATATGCCAGACCACGAAACCAGCAAATCCGGAAGCCACCAGCATTGGAAAATGCAGTTGCAGTCCGCGAGCCCGACCTTGATGGGCGACTTCCCGGGCCAGCAGGCCGCCCACCACTAGGCCTAAGCCCCACGTGATCAAGCTGGCAATGGCAGCCACTAAGAACACGAAAACATACGCGACTAACTCAGTACGCGGAACGCTGCCTAAATAGCCTAGACCACGGCGTACCGGACCCGTATTGGCCAGAATGTGTCCCAATAACAGAATCAGAGCCATCTGAGTGATGAAATCTAAAAGTCCGGCTAAACCATCTCCCCAATACACCACCAAATCACCGGGTGAGGTTTCTGTCAGGATGAGTGCTAAGACCACCACGATAAAGGTCAGCAGGATGGAAAAGACCAGGGATGACGGAATGAAGCGTTCCACCACGTGGTTGATGGGGCGCATCGCCCGGGACAAAGGGGTACCTTGCCGTCGGGTACTAGCTTGTGTGTGCTGTTTGGTCATGACAACGACTCCTCAGGATAGAAGCGACAGCATAAGAGTGTGACTTATATCATATCGGAGTGGAGTGAGGAAATTCTTAGTTACTGAGGTTATGATCGGCCCAGTGGTGTATGGCATCTCTGACGAACTGTGGACCGGCCGGTGATACCCGGTTGTAGTTGGCGGCAAAACGCTCGTCGTCCACATACATTTGCGTGATTCCCTTGATCTTGGCTTTGGATAATTCATCGCGTGGGATTGTTAGACCAAGCCAGTCGACGTGCCGGGCAGCCATTTGTTGGGCGAGCTCAGTATCCGGTTCAATACCTGCTGCGATGATTTCATCCCAGCCAG
>DEPX01000082.1:3657-4747 GCA_002358975.1 Micrococcaceae bacterium UBA3381
ACCACCATGCATTCGATCGGTCGGCAGCTTCGTCACCCCAGCGCTCACGCACTTCAGCGTTGTATTTGGAATGATCAAACCCTTCAAACATATCCTGTGGCATAATTGCTTGTCCTTTCTCTAAGGCCGCTATGGTCGCATCGACCGAGCGGATCTGCATTGTTATTTGTTCTTGTGTGAGCTGCAATCGCTGCCGTTGCTCCTGTAGTGCCTTGATGTCACTGGTTTGGCCGTCAAGTACGTCGCTAATTTCGGCCAACGGCATGCCCAGCTGGCGCAGTAATAAAATACGTTGCAACCGAATAAGGGCCTGCTGGTTGTAATAGCGCAGTCCTCCGGCACCGGTGTGACTGGGCAAAAGTAGACCAATCCGGTCGTAGTGACGCAAGGTCCGAGAGGTAATTCCGGTGGCTTCAACCACCTGATGTGTCGACCATTCCATAACGCTCCTGTTTGGTGTTTTTGTTGGTTGTAACCTCTGTTTTACTGGATGACGCTACGTCAAGGGCAAGCCCGATCAACCAAAAGTTGTAGACCAAGTTCCATCCGTTGTGCGATGACCACCATAGGTACTGCCTGGTGAACTTATAGGTATGAATTCCACAGCATCACGCACCCGGTTCGACCGGTTCAGCAGGTCACTAACCTCCCGCAAAGGGGCTTGGTGGTGGCTGGCCGGGGCCATTATTGTCATGCTCGGTGTCTTTGGCATATTCGGGCAGGCCGATATGACCACCGGAAATGACCAAGCACCACTGGGCTCCGAATCTGAACAGGTCGAAGAACTCCTCGAAAAATTTCCTGACAGCGACGAACAGTCGGTCTTATTGGTTGCATCGCGCACTGATGGCGCAGATATTACTGATGCTGATTTGGCCGATTTCCAACAGGCCGCCAGCGACGTCGATAGCAACTTTGTCGAAGATCCCTCAGGTCCGCTGCCCAGCGATGACAATGCCATCGCGATGATTACCGCACCCATTACCGTGGGTGATTCTTCGTCAGAAACCGCTGATACCATCAAAGCGCTGCGCGCTGATGTAAGCGAACATCTGCCCACAGACCTGGACATCCAAGTTACCGGTGGTCC
>DEPX01000082.1:4813-5097 GCA_002358975.1 Micrococcaceae bacterium UBA3381
GCCGTGACCATCGCCATCGTGGCCGTCTTGTTGATCGCCACCTACCGGTCACCGGTGCTGTGGCTGATTCCGTTGGCAGTGGTCGGTGTAGCCGACCGGTTGGCCGCAAACCTGACTGCGGCTATTGCCGAAGCCACCGGACAACAATTCGATCCGGGTATCGTCAGCGTGCTGGTCTTTGGCGCCGGCACCAACTACGCGCTGCTGCTGATTTCTCGCTACCGTGAAGAACTCAGCCGCAACGATAACCACCGCACTGCTATGGCAGCGGCGTGGCGTAAAAG
>DEPX01000032.1:0-265 GCA_002358975.1 Micrococcaceae bacterium UBA3381
AACCGGTCAGGAATATTTCACATCAGTGGTCCGTTACAGCTACCGGTGTCGGTTTTGTCTTCGGCCCATTCTCCGATAAAGTAGTGGGCTGGCTTAACTGAAAACTTTAGTGACGCTAAGCGCGTTCACTGGCTCGGAATTTAGCGACAACATATTAGACTTATTATATGAGCAACCAGGAGGTGGAGCTCATGCCAGAAACCACAATTGCATCAGGAGTACCACTTCCTGATGAAACAAAACCATGGATCGTATCGGTCACAGA
>DEPX01000032.1:328-6125 GCA_002358975.1 Micrococcaceae bacterium UBA3381
GCGGTGCCGTTGCTTGGAGTTGAACAAGGCTCACCAATGCAAGTCGATATCCGGCTGGATTCAGTCCATGAAGGCATTCTCGTTTCCGGTACTGTAACAGGCACGCTCACAGGACAATGCGCGCGGTGCCTAGACCCGATTACCGAAACCACCACCGTAGATATTCAAGAGCTCTTCCAATTCGAGTACGACCCTACGCTCGAAGATGATGAGCAACACATGGTGGAACACGGTTTCGTCAATATTGAACCGGTAATGCGCGATGCCCTGGTAACCTCGTTACCGTTCCAACCTCGGTGTTCCCCCGAATGCGAAGGTCTATGCGACCAATGCGGCATTCGCCTGGCCGATGCAGGCCCAGAACATTACCACGAGCAGTTGGACCCGCGTTGGGCTGCATTAGCAAATTTTGCTTCCAAGAACGCATCTGACGAAACTTCATCCGACAATTCGTAAGCAACAAGAAAAGAGATAACCGTGGCTGTACCAAAACGGAAAATGTCCCGTTCCAACACCCGTTCCCGTCGCGCACAGTGGAAAGCTAGCGCACCAAAACTGGTGAAGGTCGTAGAGAACGGCAAAGTAGACTACCGTCTGCCACACCAGGCACATGTCGTATCCGACTCGGCCGGCACTCCACTATTCATGGAATACAAAGGCCGCAAAGTCGCAGACATCTAAAGTGACTCGCTCAGCAAACTCCACGCCCCAAACCTCGTGGGCCGCTGAGGACACTATTAACGACTTATCGAAGCATCTGGGTGTTACCTTTGACACCCAGATGCTTCGACTTGCGTTAACGCACCGGTCATACGCCTTCGAACACGACGGGCTACCCACCAACGAACGCCTAGAATTTCTTGGCGATGCCGTTCTGGGAGTACTAGTTACGGACTACCTATACAACACCTATCGTGACCAAGCCGAAAGCGAATTAGCCAAAAAACGCGCATCAATCGTCTCCACGGTTGCCCTGGCACATGTGGCACGCGGGCTAGACATCGGCCGACACATCTTCTTAGGGGAAGGCGAAGTCAGAACCCACGGTGGCAACAAAGACTCCATCCTGGCCGACACATTCGAAGCCCTGATCGGAGCCACCTACTTACACGGTGGCTTTGATGCCGCCTGGACCATCGTGGAAAACCATGTGATTCCACTACTGGATAACCCCCAAATCATGGGTGCGGGCAAAGACTGGAAAACGCTGGTCCAAATTGCCGTGGACAAACACAACTTGGGCACCATTCATTACGACATCACAGGTACCGGCCCCGACCATGACCGCACCTTCAGCGCCACCCTCATCGTCGGTAACACCAAATTTGCTACCGCCACGGCAAAAACCAAAAAAGACGCGGAACGGTTAGCCGCCTGGCAAAGCCTCAGCGCCATCGAAAACACCAAACATGCCTGAACTCCCCGAAGTTGAAGTGGTACGTCGCGGCGTCCAGCGCTGGGCCAACCACGGTGAAATTACCGCCGTAGACGTACTTGATCCGCGTAGCCTGCGCCGCCACCACAACGGGCCAGAAGATTTCACTGCCCAACTCATCGGCAAACAACTTGCCGCAGGTCAACGCCGCGGCAAATATCTCTGGTTACCCTTTGACACCGGGTTCCAAGCCATCGTTGTACATCTGGGAATGTCCGGACAGCTGCTGGTCTCCGAACCCGGGATGCCGGACCAAAAACATTTGAAAATCCGGATCACCTACACCACATCAAATGGCATTTACGAGCTACGCTTTGTTGATCAGCGGATCTTTGGCGGACTCTACTTAGATGCGCTGGTCCCCACCGAAGACCACCCAGCAGAACTCATCCCCAGCACGATCGTCCATATAGGCCGCGACCCATTAGACACACATTTCGATACAGAAGTCATGTTTCGTAAACTTCGGGCACGAAAATCAAACCTCAAACGCGCCCTGCTGGATCAATCCCTGTCATCGGGTATAGGTAATATTTATGCCGACGAAGCACTATTCCGCGCCAAACTGCACTTCGCCCGACCTACCGAAACACTGACACGAAAAGAAGTTATCAGAGTATACCAAGCAGCCGAAGAAGTCATGCGCCTAGCCTTAGTCCAGGGCGGGACCTCTTTTGATGCCCTCTATGTCAACGTAAACGGCGAATCCGGGTACTTTGCACGTTCCCTCAACGTGTACGGCAGACAAGGACAACCCTGTCTTCGCTGCCAAAAAGCCGGTATCGAAACACTGGTCACTCGGACCAAATTTATGAACCGTTCAGCGTATTTCTGTCCGCGCTGCCAGCCCGTGCCTAGACGAGCACGCTGGTAAAAGCGTCTATACTCGTTGATGAACATCTGACCCAACAGAAAGAAGCCGCCTAGTCATGCGCAAACCGCCAACGCCTAAGCGTGTCGGCCGCGTTCGCCAACCACGTCGCGGTGCAGTCTGGTCGATTATCGCTTCAACAGCATTGGTGGCAGGCGCAACCGTTGCGGCTGCTTCAGGATTTTCCGCCCAACTTGTCGATGACTTCAACACCAATAGAGAAGTCGTAGACACCGGTATCGATCAAACCGCCGATGCGTTTGATGATGGGGAAATGAACGTTTTGGTATTAGGATCTGACGCACGTGAAGACGAAGAAGCCGAAGAACAACGTTCAGACACCATGATGTTGGTTCACATTCCAGAAACGCGCGATGAACTGTATGTGATGTCGATTATGCGCGATCTGTGGGTCGAGATCCCAGACGTTGGCATGTCAAAAATCAACTCGGCACAAACTTACGGTGGCTACCCAAAAACTATCGAAACCATTGAAGGCCTCACCGGCGCGGAGATAGATCACCTGGTAGTGATCGACTTTGACGGGTTCCAAGATCTCACAACTGCCATTGGTGGGGTAGAAATAGAAAATGACCAAGCCTTTTCCGCAGGACAAGCCAACCCCTCATACTTTCCAGAAGGCACGATTCGCTTAGAAGGCACCGACGCTTTACGTTTTGTCCGCGAACGCAAAGCCTTCAACGATGGCGACTACCAGCGGGTAGCCAACCAACAAAAATTCCTCACCGGACTGGTCACTCAGGTACTGGACTCGTCCACGATGACCGACCCATCGAAAATCTCCGACATGGTAAGTTCCTTCACTCCGTATCTAACAGTAGATGAGTCACTAGATGCAGAAACACTTGTCGGTTATGGCATGTCGATGAACAAAATGCGACCATCCAATATCAACAGCTTTACGATCCCGAATGCAGGCGCAGGGACCACGGCCGGGGGTGCCTCGGTGGTCTGGCCCGATGAAGACGAACTTGAAGAAATGCGCAAATCCATGAGAGAAGGCTCCATGGCCGATTACGTAGAAGGATTGGAAAAACGACAAGAAGAACAAGCCGAAGACGCCACAGAAGAATCCGATGAACAAACGACAACACAACCCGGAGAAGAAGTTCCCTAGTGGTGCATCGACTCCTTCTCGTTACCCATTCCTATTCCCCGGAATCCACTCCGCCACAACGTCGCTGGAAAAGATTCCTTGCAGGGCTGTATGAATCCGGTTGGACCGTAGAGGTACTGACCGCACCGCCTGAACCACGCTACGTTGACCAAACACAGGATCCTGAACCATATCTGACCATCCGTCGCACCCCTCAGATCAGTTCACTTCCTGATAGCCGAGTCGGCAGGCTAGCTAAAGCAGTGGTCCACGCAGCAACTGCTATACCATTGTCGTTGAACACCGAAGTCGATGTCGTTGTCGCAACTGTTCCAGCACTACCCAATTTGGTAGCTGGCAGGGTGATTGCTTGGCTAAAAGGTGTGCCCTATGTGGTAGAAATGCGCGACGCCTGGCCAGACCTAATTTCTGAATCCGAAACGGGTGGCAAACTGTTCGGAGCACTGGTATCCGAAGCGATTACCAAACTCCAGCGCTCAGCCGACCAGCTCATCACGGTCACTCACGGATTTGCTCAGACCCTGCAACAACGCAACATGCCACCGGTTGAAGTGATATCCAATAGTCGGGCCATAGAACAACTGGCTCTGCTGGAAGCCCGAACACGGCAGGCTGGTGAACTGCATGTGCTCTACCTGGGTAATCATGGCGAATCCCAACAGTTAGATTTACTTATCGAAGCTGCACGAATCGCCCGCAGTGAGAACCCACACATCACTGTCAGGTTCGTTGGCGAAGGCACACAGAAACCCAATCTCCAAGCCATCAACGCTCAAGCCGGTAATCCTGTAGAAATGCTGCCTGCTTCCTTTGGCCATCAAACGTTAGAGCACTACCGCTGGGCTGATACGTGCATGGTGACACTGCGCTCTGACTGGGCGAGTTTTGCTCACACAGTTCCCTCCAAGACTTACGAATTACTGTCATATGGTAAACACATTACCGGGGTGGTATGTGGTGAAGCTGCAGCCATTTTGCAACAGGCAGGTGAACACGAAATTGTGGCACCCGATCCTGCTGTCGTAGCTCAAACATGGTTACGGTTAGCTGCCGACCCGAAATCAACCCAAACTCAACACCGTGGCCGCGCCTGGGTTTGGGAACATGCATCCGATTCAACACAAGTCGAGAAACTGGATTCAGTCTTGAAACGAAATCTTTCTGAGAACCGAACCACTGGACTACTGAAACGTTCAACCACAGCGGCCTCAATCTCGGCAACCGCGGCATTAGAACACCTGAAAAACAACCGTGCCCTCTTTGGACTACTGGTGCTACGCCGGTTGCCACAACATTTACGTGAACCCATTGCTAACGCAGCATCCAAAGTTCGGGGTGGTCCACTAGATACAGTCTCCGCGGTAGGAAAAGCGGTATCTGGGCGCATGGAAGCCTTAGAAAGCCAAGCCAAACAACTGCTTGGCAAACGGGGCTCTGACCGCAAAATTGTAGATTACGCCCGGGTTTTCATCGCGTTAGGGGATTTGGAGACCGCCCAGTGGCTCTTGGACCGGGTCAGGCCCGGCACTAAAGGACTGCCGGCAGCCCGCGCTTGGGTAGCTTGGACCTGCGGCGACATGACACAGGCTGTTGAGCTGATGAAAGCTGCCAAAAGGGAGCGAAAAACGGTAGCACGTTGGTCGTCTGAGCTTGCTAGCTTTCAGGGCGCCACACCGCAGCTTGAACCGGTCGACTATTATCGGCCAGTTAACAATCGTGTGCTGCACGTACTGATTAACTCCCTACCGCATACACCATCCGGCTACGCCCAGCGATCCCATTCGATTATGCAGGCGTTGCAGGATAAGGGCTGGGACGTTTCTGCAGTAACCCGTATTGGATGGCCCATCACCACCGGAGCCTTACTAGCGGAATCTCACGACGTCGTTGATGGCATCGGCTACCAACGCCTGCTGCCAACTCAACTGGAGCCAAACTTCAGCGAACGACTGCAACAAAACGCCCAGATGTTATTGGACTATGTTTTGCAATGCCGACCCGCAATGCTGCACGCCACTACGCACTGGACTAACGCCATCGTGACTCAAGCCGTTGCTAATGCAGTCGGTATACCTTGGGTCTACGAAGTGCGCGGTCAATTGGCCGATACTTGGGCTTCGACACGAAGCCCCGAAGCTGTCAACACGGATTACTACCAGCTATTTCAGGCACGTGAACAAGACGCTACCCTTGCTGCTGACGGGTTAGTTACCCTCGGTGAGCAAATGAAAAATAACCTGGCGGCATTTGGTGCTGATGCAGAAGAAATCGTATTGTCCCCAAATGCAGTGGGTGGACAGTTCTTAGAGGCGCCAGGGGATACGCGCCAGGCACGTCGCGAGTTGGGCTTAGA
>DEPX01000102.1:0-5084 GCA_002358975.1 Micrococcaceae bacterium UBA3381
CACTATGGATGCTTTCAGTGTGACACCGCAACTCTTACGTGACACCCTCGGTATTGAGCTATGGCGTATCCCGATCGTGATCGTCTCAGCGATCGTCATCTATCTTGTACTCTTGCTACTTCTTCGCCTTTTCGGTGCACGGGTACTATCCGGTCTGACAGGATTCGACATTGTTGTAAGCATTACGCTCGGCGCTGTAGCAGGGCGAGTTATCCTCGGCCACCCGCCCACACTATCGGCTGGAATCATCGGCTTAGTCACGCTGCTGTGCTGCGAGGCAATTTGCGGTCTAGTCCGCAGCAACATTCGCATCCATCGCTCCCTCAATACTCAGCCAACCGTCGTGTTAGCACACGGGCAACCACAACCAGACCTCATGCGCAAAGCCCATGTGACCACCCAAGACATTATGAGTAGCATTCGCCGAGAGGGGTTTGCCAATCTGCAACAGGCCCGGTGCATCATACTGGAACCCAGCGGCGTGATGAGCGTACTGGACTACAGCAGTGCTTTGGACCCCGAAGTTCTTCACGGCGTAATCGGAGCAGACCGAGTACTGACAAACACAAATGTAGAACCGGATTAACCGGCATGTACCTGCCGTGATTCGCTACGCCGCGTCAGCATAAGCGAGATCACTAGAGTCAAACCCCACATGAAAAACAACGGATCCCACAACAATGCGTGACCGTACATGACTGGCTTACTATAACCTGACCCTGGACTCACCAGCCCCGTCAACATTGTTATAGCAGTAGCAGCATAGATACCACCGTAGATTGTCAACCCGACGCCACCTACCCAACTGACCAGCCGCCAAAACCTTCGACCGCCAAGTTTGTCGTGTTCAACCGCGACAGGAATGACCGCTGCGGCAGCTTTGAGCAGGCCGATCACCAAGAGCACCACAAAAGTTTTGCCCGGTGAATGCAGTTGACTCACCACAGCCCATTGGCCCACGGTGTCTAACATCCACGTCCCGCCGAAGGCCCAGTAAAAACTCCATGAAGCATGGATCAGCCCCAAGACTAGTGCGACCCAAACGAACACCCTGCCTACCCGCATGTCGTGCTGCTATCTACACAGGAGATCGATGATCTTTTGATTAATTTTCATTTTCCCCACCCAAATATGTACCAGGGTTCACAGTAGTTTCTACCTTACAGTCGTGAGTAGGCCAGCGCACTCGACTATGCTCCATAGTTACTATCTAATATAGTCGTCTAAGTGTTGCCTTTGGTTCACCGCATCGTGCAGCAGCCAACCTATCGACTTATGAAAGAGTAAACATCCGTGACAACTAAGAGCACTTCGACCCGCCTATGGCTGATGCCAACGCTCATTGCTGTTGGCGCGACCATCGTTTTGATCGCTGTTTTCTTCTGGGGACGGTCCTCCGGGACCTCAGAAGCTGATTCGCAAGCTGAGTCCCAATCGGTTGAGCAGGGAACCGAAGAAGCCGAAAAGGTCCCCGACGAGATCGTAGATCAAGTAATCACTCGCGACCCAGATGATCCACTGGCTATCGGGCCCGCAGATGCCCCGGTAGTGTTAGTAATGTTCTCCGACTACCAATGTCCGTTCTGTTCCCGTTGGACTGACGATACGTTGCCAACCATGCAAGAGTATGTTGACGATGGCGATCTGCGCATTGAATGGCGCGATGTGAACATCTACGGCGACGATTCTCGTCGTGCCGCAAAAGCATCCATCGCAGCCGCCAACCAAGATCAGTTCCTGGAATATCACGATCGGCTCTTCCCCGACGGCGACACTCTTGATGACTTCTCTACAGAAGCATTAACTGAAATCGCTGAAGATATCGGCCTGGACCTCGATGAATTCGAAGCAGATATGGATTCTGAAGAGCTCGATGAGATGCTTGATGAAAATGAACAGCTCGGCCAGGACCTAGGAGCCTATTCAACACCGTCATTTGTCATCAATGACACCGCAGTTGTCGGGGCTCAACCTACCGAGATATTCGTGGACACCGTTGAAGACGCACTAGCTGAAGCCGGAGAGTAGATAGCCGTGGAGATAGGATTTCTAACCGCACTGATCGGTGGTGCGTTGGCACTACTGAGCCCATGCGGCGCACTACTTCTGCCAGCATTCTTTGCTTCAACCGCAGGCTCAGGGCCGCGCTTATGGGCACACGGTGGCGTATTCTCCGTAGGGTTGCTCGTTGTCCTTGTGCCTCTCGGGTTGGGTGCAGGTGCGCTGGGAACCATTTTTGCATCTCACCGATCAGCGATCGTCATCGGTGCATCGATTTTGATGATCGTATTGGGCTTAATACAGCTTCTAGGCTTTGGATTTGACCCATCACGCTTCGTTCCCGGTGCCCAGCAACTCCAACAACAAGCCAATCAACGCACCGGCTGGCTCAAGACCCTCCTACTCGGAGCCGTCAGTGGCGTAGCTGGCTTATGTGCCGGACCAATTCTCGGCGCGGTTTTAACTCTTGCTGCGGTAAACAATGATATCTGGGCATCCGGTACTCTCTTGGCCGTCTATGGTTTGGGCATGGTGGTGCCCTTGATGATTTTGGCAAGCGTGTGGACCAAGCTTAGCCAGCAGGGCAAATCTCGACTACGTGGCCGAACCTTCAGTATTTTTGGCCGAGAATTTCACACCACATCGGTGATTACCGGGATCATCATTATTGGTGTCGGCATCCTGTTTTGGACCACCAACGGTCTGGTCAACATGCCCGAACTCTTGCCAACAGGAACCTCTGCCTGGCTGCAAGAACGCAGCTCCGTACTAAGTAACCCATTCGTTGACGCGGTACTACTGATTATCGTCGTAGGTGTGCTGCTGGCCGTGTGGATTCGAGCCCGCTATCGTAAAGCCAACATGGCGGAGCAATCGACTACTACTGCACCATAACGTCAGGGAGCGCTTAGGCGCTCGGTGCTGACATGGTGCGCCGGGCACCGTTGACGGGCCGTGGCAGGGTCGCGTCGGTTTCAATGGGGCCGGTGGCTTTGGCCCAATAGCTGCCCTGGAGGTATTCTGCTGCGCCCCATTTGCGACGCACCAAGGTTAGGTCGTCGTCCGTGCGCGCGTAGACCGCTGGCAAGTATTCGATAAACATCGGCTGCAGGCTCAGTGTGTAGGCCCCCACCTTGTGGAAGATGACCCGGTCATCAAGTTGCAGTGTTGGCTGGTTGCGCAGCGTCATGAGTCGGTCGCCTTCGACGAGCGTGAATCCGGCTAGCACTTGTTTCTCAGCCACGGCGGTATCTTGGGCCTCGATCCGGATATCATAGGACCCATCTTTGCGGAAGAGCGGATCCAGGTTGGTGCGACTGGCATCGGTTACCACAATGGTCTGGTCATCAATTTCTTTGACGTCGACCACGCTGGCGTGAAATTCAAACGGCACCGCTACCAGGGCGCCACCAGGTTCAGTAATCAGGCAGGTTCGTTCAGTGTCGACCACGGGTTCTAGGGTTTCGCGGATGACGCGCAGATAGTCGTCGAATGTTGGGCTGCCGTCTTGGCTACCGAAGAAGCCACCACCGATGTCAATCCAGTCCAAGTCGAGACTGCGAGAGATAATGATCTCGGCTGCCACCGTGGCTGCTGCACGATAAACGTTGAGGCTTTGAGTGCGCGAATTACGGTGCACGTGCAAGCCGGCAACCCGCACCCCGGCTGCAGTCAGCTCTGCGATGGCTTGGTCTAGTTCGCCATTTTCGGGACTGAACCCAAAACGGCTTTTGTCTTCTCCAAAAGTGCTTTCACCGGGGCACCTGGTTTCAAGATCCCAGTTGACTCGCAATCCGACACCAAAGACTCGGTCTGGCATCTCGTGTGCCAGCTCAATCGTCCAGTCGATGTCACGTTTTGCATCAAGATTGACAATCGATCCGCCCAGCAGCGCGGTGCGCAACCGGTGACGACTCTTATAGGGTCCGTTGAATACGACACGGTCGGCGGTGTAGTCCAGCGCCAGGGCCAGTTCGTATTCGGCGTCGGATACCACTTCTGCCCATGCTCCATGATCGCGCATAAAAGCGACCAGCCATGGCAGGGAATTGGTTTTGAAGGAGTATCCCAGGACCGAATTGGGCCAGTGGGTTTTCATCGCTGTCAGAAAGCGCTGTGTGAACTGTTCTAGCAGTGGAACATCAATGACGAATGCGGGCGTGGGTGGTTGCAGTTTTCCAAGAATGTGTGAGTGACACATGAACGTCCTACCAGTCCATTTTTCAAGTAATGCCATTCGACGATGGCGGATACCTTCACACTACGCCAACACTGTGATAAAGACCACTTTTCAGCAGAGGTTCCTTACGCCAGCCCTAGCGTAGCGGCAGGAACCGGCAATACAGTAAGTGATACAGCTCACAGCACAAGTATTGAGGAGCCTCAGGGTGAAAAACAGTCAACACATGAAGATCGTTATCGCATCAGCCGGTCGCCGGGCCCACTACATCCAGTGGTTTCAAGATGCCCTGCGCACCCAGGGTATTGCCGGTGAGGTGATCGCTTTGGACTACCGTGCCACTAGTCCGACGGTCGGTTTGGCTGACCGTTCGTATCAAACGCCGGCATATAACAGCCCCGAATATCTCACCATGATCCGCGAGTGGTTCACCGAAGAACGGCCAGATCTGTTTTTGTGTATGAATGATTACGAACTCCACGCGCTCTCCCAGGGGCTGGCCGATGAGTTACGTGCACTGGGCTGTGCTGTGGCAGTACTGGAAACCTCAGCCCATGCCATTGTGCTCGATAAGCATCTGACCGCAAAGAAACTACAAGAACACGGCATTGCCACACCGGACACGTGGCTGGGTTGTGATGTTACCTCCGTGCTTGGCTCTGCGACCAAGGACAGCAAATTTGTGGTCAAACACCGATTCGGTGCGGGCTCCACCGGCGTGCACGTGGTCTCGCCAGATGAACTGGCGGAGGCCGTGGAGGAATCGGCGCGCAGTGCGCTTGGGCCTGATGGAGGAGCCACACCCGGGGTTGAGTCGGTAATTATTCAGGATTATCTGCCCGGTCCGGAATACGGGGTGGACGGAGTATTTTCCGTGGATGGTCGCGCTGAGTTTCTGGGCTTG
>DEPX01000102.1:5123-6181 GCA_002358975.1 Micrococcaceae bacterium UBA3381
CCCGCCGCAAAGACCAGATGCAAGGCGGGGATACGGATCGTGCCACCTCGGTATCGCCCGAACCGTTTCGGGACGCCATTACCAAAATCGGCAAACTGTTGACGCCGACCGGCAGTATTGACGTGGATTTTCGTGATACCGCATCCGGTGAGCCGTTGGTGATCGACATCAACCCGCGAATGGGTGGCGGCTACCCGTTCTGTCATCGTGCTGGTGCCGATATGCCAGCAGCCCTAATCCGTTCGGCAGCTGGCATAGACCATGCGCCGGAACTTTTAGACTACGATCACGGCGTAACCATCGCACGCCATGAACAGTTCAGTGTCATCCAGCGGGCACCGGCCGAAGCGACCTCTTCGTTGCAGAGTCGTTAGCATTGCACGGTGGTATCCCAGACGGCTTTCAAAAACGCTGCATTCTCATACACCGCATACCAGGCCCCCTCAGATGCAGTCAGATCTCTGTCGGCAAACACCACGTTTACGTCCACGTCGTCACCCAGGCATCGTTGGAAAATAAATCGTGTCCGGAAAGCGTGGTGGGTGTTGGTCACTACGGTCAGTGAGTCCCAGGAATGTTCTGCGGCAAGCTCGGCGATGGCCGAAACTTCGCCGATTGTTGCGTCGTCTTCGGGGGTAAAGCAAATAGTTTGGTTATCTTCGGCGGCGTCGCATTCTTGCGCTAGCGTCGTCGCATCTCCGGTGGGGCTCGGACTGGTATTTAATGGGTCGTGTTTAAAATAGGAAATCACCAAGAGGTCAGCAACACCGTCGTTGACGAGCTGTTTTGCTAACGGCAACCGGTGCGGCTGGGGCGCCAAACTCACCACGGCATCGCTTCGGGCCTGCAGGTGACCTTGGCCCGGGTGCACGATATTCACTGTGGCATAAATAAACCAGCCAACCACGGCTGCCGCTGTGATACCACCGATGATGCGTAGACGACGACGCTTCGGTTTAGACGGCTTGCTAGCTGGCATCGAGTCAGACCCCAATTCCATGTCATGCTGCCTTGTTCTTACGGTTGCGCAGCAGACCAATCTCTCCTGCCGCAAAACA
>DEPX01000102.1:6262-7711 GCA_002358975.1 Micrococcaceae bacterium UBA3381
CGGGATCAGCACAAAGTATGCGCCCACTGAAACCACCAGACCAATAACCTCGGCTATAGACACGAGCCCGGGCAAATTACCGGCGATGGTGATGCCTTGTTGGACTCGGGTTGTACCGTAGACGATGTTGGCCACAGTGATCGGGACCAGCAGGTGCAGGGAAGCGTTGTAGTCATCGGGCAGTATCCAAATCACCACGCCCACCAGCACCAGCGCGCACACCACAGAGATTACCAGTACTCCCAGCGCAGCCTTCAGCAGTATGGTAGCCCGCAGACCAGGTTCGGAAAGCGGCTTCCTTTCGTGCCACTGACGCATTTTGGAATCCGACCACTGTTGGATCGGCCAGACCGCAATCTCCAATGCCCCGGAGATCACGATGTAAAGGCCTAAAGCGGCAGGATTAGCCAGTACCGGCAGCAGTAAGCGATCCGGACGGAACATAGTGATATTGCCTAGCGAACCAGGAAGCAGCTTGAGCCCAAGCCGGCGCATTTGGGCGACGGGCACATCTGCTGCAGGCTGCTGCCCATCGGAGCGGAACACGGCACGAGCCACCATCACCGTGGCTATAAGGTTTGCTACCACGTAAGCGAGTAACCAGATCAGAAAGTTCCTTTGGCCTAGGGCTGCCAACACCAGCGCGAACACGAGGGTCAGCCCATTGGTCACGAACACCACGGTGAAAAACGGTCGCAGCGTTCCACTGGTGATATAGGCGGCACGAAGAATGCGTAAGTGTTGGTTGGCGATGACAAACACGATGACCAGGGCCAACGGGATGGCTACTGCCTGTCGATCGAAGACATACAGCAGCACGGTCGTGAGCAGGCCGGCGGCGATAATGCCATAGCTTGGCCGAATGATCTGGAGAAGTCGCGCAGTGGCAGTCGCGAAATTGCCACGGAACTGGGCGATAAATGGTTTTTCGTTTCCCAGCATGACAAACGTGGTTAGCAGGTAGCCCACTTGCAGGTAGAAGGCTAACAGCCCGCGCTGTTCTGGGCTTAGGCCATAGGCTGCCACAATATTGACGACGAACGATACCCCGGCGGCCATCACTTGCGCAAACAGTAACCACACGGTCAGATTCGCGGCATGGTTGCCACTGATCCGGGCACGAATCCCCTTGAGCATCGTTCGCATCTGCACAAGCCCTCTCGACACGAGACCTCGCGGCCCGTCGCTTCAGTGTATGGCAAATCACACTAGTACAGTAGACTCTATCCTGTACTCTTCCTAGACGAAGGCCAGGCTGCGGGATGGCGTATCAGAAGACTTCGGACCAGCGTGTCGACGGGTTAGATATCGTTATGGTGGCCAACTTCGCTTCACCGGCTAATCCTGGCAATAATCGCTTCGTAGATTTGGCACGCCGCTTGACCGCCCTGGGCGCACAGGTGGAGTTTGTCACCTCAGATTTTGACCATATCTCACTGGCTCCGCGAA
>DEPX01000102.1:7795-8178 GCA_002358975.1 Micrococcaceae bacterium UBA3381
CTTCGGCGTCTGATTAGCCAAAATCGTTTCGGCAGCAGTGTGCGCAAGTATCTTGAGACCAGGCAACCCATTCCGGATCTCATATATTGCGCTACCCCACCACCGTCAGCAGCGCGCGCCTGTGCCGAGTACGCCAAACGTCACGATGTCCCGTTCGTGGTGGACATCCAAGACCTGTGGCCCGAGGCATTTAGCATGCACATTGCCCGGCCCAAGATGATCAATGCACTGTTTTACCGCATGGTTCGGTCAAACCGGATCGCCTATCAAGCAGCACACCTGGTGGTGGCCGTTTCCCAAACTTATATTGATCACGCCGAAAAACTTGTCCAGCAACAGCTGCCAGCTTCGGTGGTCTTCCTGGGGACCGCACTGGCTGGCGA
>DEPX01000102.1:8219-8941 GCA_002358975.1 Micrococcaceae bacterium UBA3381
CCCCACCGACCCTCAACCCGCCACCGTTGCCTATGCTGGCACGCTAAGCCACAGCTATGATCTGCCGATGGTCATTGATGCCATGGCTGCACTAGCACGCCGCCACCAGCGCTTCGCAGAGCTGGAACTGGTAGTGCTGGGTGATGGGCCGCTGCGGGATGAATTTGAACAATATAGTCGTAGCCAAGGTGTCTGCGCGACCTTCCACGGCAAAGTATCCTACGACGCCATGCTACGCACCGTAGCTGCCGCAGATATCGCGGTGAATCCCATCGTCGCCGGATCCATGGGCAGCGTGCTAAATAAAGTTGGAGACTATGCCGCAGCCGGTGTACCGGTAGTCAATACCCAAGAGTCACCGGAATATCGGCAACTGCTGGAGCGCTATGGGGCCGGCATCAATTGTCGGACCGGCAACGCAGCAGATGTGGCCGACGCGCTTGCAAAACTGCTAGATGACCCAGAGCTGCGGACGGAGCTTGGACGCAACAATCGGCGCATGGCCCAAGAGCTCTTTGACCGAAACACCACCTACGAGGCCCTGGCTCGAAATGTGGTCTCGTTAGCTCAAGGCCAGATATGACCGCACCACCAGCGTCCTTCAAATCACGTGTTGCTCCCATCCTGTTATTTAGCCTGATCCTGATCATCGGTATTGGTCCACGCATCCACGTGGGGTTCGTCGATGCAGAAATCCGGGTCCAAGACGTCTTACTGCTCCC
>DEPX01000102.1:9028-12825 GCA_002358975.1 Micrococcaceae bacterium UBA3381
ATCTTTGTCTGGGCATCTTTCATCACGGTGGTTGTAGCCGTGTATCTGTATCCTGAGGTCTCGCTGCTACGGCGGGTTACCTATTATGGGCGTACTTTGGAAATGCTGGTACTGGCCTCCGTGGTGGCGGGGTTATACCTGCGATCGGCTCGAAGAGGGCTCAATGCGGCCCTGAGTGCCGTCACCGTCGGAGCGCTACTGAATATCGCCTGGTTTGGCTATCAACAGGTAACCGGGGTAACCCAAACTCTGCTGGGACAAGATTTCAGTGCACAAGTAGGCTCCTATGGGCCGCAGCTGATCGGAGAACCGAGTCCGTTTGGTACCGGCCAGTATTGGGCCTTTGTCGGCGCGGTCGCCGCCGCGCGAATCAAAAGCAATTATCATAGCCCGTTCAGCGTCGTACTGCTGGCCGTTGCACTAACCGGAGCATGGCTGGCCGAGTCGCGCATCTCGGTGGGCAGTATCTTGGTGATACTGGCCGTGATGTTATTGCTGGGCAAAGACCGCAAAAGCTCGGTGAACCTGCCCGGTATCGTCTTCGGGATACTCATTGGGGTGGTTGGTCTAATCCAGCTGGTGCCGAACCTTGAAGGCCGGGTGACACCGGAACTTATTGCCGAAGGCTTCCAGTTCCGAATGGACAACATTTGGGCACCGTTCATCGATGTCATCTTGGCCAGTCCGCTGGTGGGCATCGGCCCGGGCGGCATCACCGGAGAACGTTACCTCAGCGAGGCCCACAACATTATCCTGCGTGCCATGCTGGATTTTGGCATCGTGGTGGGAGTCGTGTTCATCATCATATTTATTCGAGCCATGCTGCGTGGCTTCGCTCTGGCGCGAACCCACGACGCCGATCAGACCACCCGGATCGCCGGCTATCTTGGCGCGTTCTGTGTGCTATCCACCCTGGTGTCAGGTTTGGTGCAGGATGCCCTGACCGCCGTGATGCCAGCGCATCTGACCATGGTGGCCATTGGCATTCTTGCCGCCCAACAAGCCGTCTGGCTCAACCGCTCACCTCATCCACCCGAGGTGCCGGCGCGGCAGCCTGAGTTTTCTTCGCCTTGAGTCGTTGCGCAAAATCCACCAAAACCCCATCGGCCCGGGCGGGCAGCACTGTTCCGTCAACACCGTGAACGAGCGCCTTTGTATAAATATGGGGCGTTTGCTGTTGTGGGTCGAAATGGGCGGTAAACCCATTGCGCTGATATAAGCGGTCGGCCTCGGGTTGCCGCGGCCCGGTGGTGAGGTAGACCTTGCGGTAACCCAGCCTGCGGGTTTCAACCTCCAGGCGAGCAAGCAGTGCAGTGGCCAGGCCTTCACCCCGACGTTGCGGGTGGGACCAGAACTTCTTGAATTCTGCGGTCATTGCATCGTATTTCCGTACCGCCCCGGTGGCTACCACCGTGTCACCATCCAGCATGGCAAGAATGATGCCACCGTGTTCCGCGGTGAAGCGGTCATCGAGGTCGTGATGTATTTCTCCCCATGCGTCGTGGCCGTCCAGGTCGCCGTAGCGTTGGTGATACCAGCGAACCAGGTCGTCTAGGACTGGAATGAGCCGTGGATCGTTTGGTTTGATTTTTTCGAAATAGAAACGTGCCTGAGTATCAGTGGGGTTCATCATTATGCTCCGGTTCGTTCAGTAGGTATAGTGCGGTGGCGGGTATTTGACAGCACCGCATCGACGCGGTTCACATACGCCACGATCTGGTCAATAGCCCGAACGATCTGGTCGGTGGCACGCTGATAGGTGTATTTGGAGCGCCCGTAAGGATCTTCGACATCGTAGAAGGACTCATCCAAGCGTGAGACCATCCCGCGCAGGCGTGCCACCACATCCACTGCCGCGGTCGGATTATCCGGCCGGTCATCCAGTACGGTACACAGTTGGTCATCGGTCATTTCAGCTGTGATGTGAGCAAACTCCAGCAGGGTGAATGCACGTCTGCCTGCCGCAGGCTGCATCAGCGCGGCCTTACGGCGGTGTGTGCGTTCCATGCCTAATATAACGTCTGCCTGTGCGACCATCTGGGGTGTCATAACGGCAGCACGATGTGCTTCGGCCCCGGTGAGGCCCAAATCTTTGGCAAAACTTAGCGCTTCGTCCGGGGTGTGCTCACCTACTAGTACTGATGTCCCAGCGCTTTGTGTTTGGGTGCTGACCAATTTTGCTTTCAGCAGTTGGGCAGCTAAGGGTGAGCGGCAAATATTGCCGGAACACAGCACCAAAATCTGTCTCATGCCGCACTCCTAGATGAGCCGGCAGTGGCAGCAAGCCCGTAAGCGCGGTAGTTGCCGTAGGAGGACGCTTTGTTGTTCGTACGCTCCTTGTTAATCACCACACCGCATATCCGACTATCGATGGTTTCCAATGCGGAGATCGCGAGTTTGAGTTGGTGCCACGTGGTTTGCTCAAGAGCCGCCACCAGCACCGTGTCGGCAGCCAGCCTGGACAGCACCGCCGCATCGGTTACGGCCAGCAACGGTGCGGCATCTAACAGCACATAGTCCGCCATGTTTTGCAGTTCTTCTAGCAGTCTTCGCATCTGTGCCGACCCCAGCAGTTCACTAGGATTGGGCGGCATGCGACCGGCCGGTAAGATTTTCAGGTCATCCATGCCCCACGGTTGCAGTACCTCATCAAGGGTGGCTCGGTTAATGAGCACATCGCTCAGGCCTACCGCGCCTTCTATACCCATCAGTGGTGACAGCTGCGGATTTCGCAGATCAGCTTCCACCAGTACTACCCGTGCTCCGGATGCAGCTAGTACGACGGCGAGGTTGGCTGAGATCTGGGTCTTGCCTTCACCCATGGTCGCGCTGGACACCAGGTGCACATTGGAAGTATCAGACCACCCCACAAACTGCAGATTCGTACGTAAGGTACGAAAAGCTTCGGCCCGTGGGTTGTGCTGCTCGTTATGCACCACCAATGAGTGTGCGGCCAGCTGCCGATCGAAGGGGATCCGTCCCAACACTGGATAGCCGGTCTGGTCTTCGACATCCCCAGCCGCTTGGATCTTATGAGTATCCATGAGTTGCCGTAACCCGATGGCACTGCTGCCCACAAGAATGCCACCAAGTAGCCCCAAGAGACTATTTCTAACTATATCGGGACTCACGGGACGTTCGGGGATGGTGGCCGAATCCACCACACGAACCTGGACGGGGCTGTCCTGTCCTGCGGTAGCAGCCTGAAGCTCGTGTTGAACCACATCGATCAGCACGGTGCCGGTAGTGTCGGCGACGTCGACGGCGACTTCTGGAACAGGATGGGTGGCTGCCACCTGGAGTAATACGGAGTCTGCTACTGGGCTGATTTCCAACATATGTTCCAGTTCTTCACCGGTGAGGTGCGTGTCGAGTTCGGTGCGCACCCGCTCGAGCACGATATCGGTGGTGGCAATATCCGCATAGCTGGTTATCGATGCTTGGACGAAGTCCGAGCCGTGCAATAAATCGCTGCTAGCCTGGTTGCCACGCACTGACACGTACAAGGTGGTAGCGGCCCGGTATTTCGGGCTGGAATATATAGACACCAGCGCTGCAATGAACAAACCGGCAAGCGCCACCGAGACCACGACCACCCAATGTCTTGCCAACACTCGCCCGTATTGGCGCAGCTCAGCGGCACTGTTGCGGCGCTGAACATTTTTAGTTTGAGTGCTCACCGTGGTTTCTCCAACTCATCCCACCTGGCGTAACACCGGTTGGGCTTTGGATAGCCCGGCTACGGTATGGCCGGCGTCAAAGCCGATAATGCCTTCATGTTTGGCCCCGATGTAGTC
>DEPX01000102.1:12896-13069 GCA_002358975.1 Micrococcaceae bacterium UBA3381
AAATGTGGGACATCGGCCCCGGCGATATGGCTGAACGGATAGCCCCCACCAAAGCGCGGATTGATATCAATCACCTGTGGGATGCCTGCGGTATTGTGCATGACATCAACATCAACGGTGCCGCGAATGCCCAATACTGCGTTGAGCTGGGTGGCCAAGCCGTGAAACGGTGC
>DEPX01000102.1:13149-13670 GCA_002358975.1 Micrococcaceae bacterium UBA3381
CGGCCCACCATGTACGGGGGTTACGATATCCAGGCCATACTCACTGCCACCCAGATCAGGCTGCAGCACCAGGCTATCCGCCTCGTCTTCGGTTAGCGCGGTGCCGTAGGTCTGCCACCAGGCGTGGGCTTGGTCGCGGGTGAAACGCCGCAACCCGGATGACCCACTACCCCAGCGATCTTTGATAATGACTGCCGGGCAGCTGTCCACCAGCTCATAGACTGCTTCGGTATCGCAGAGCGATACCGTGGTGGGCGTTGGGATACCGGCTGCCAACAGCGACCGGTTCATCTGTAGTTTATCGGCGACTATCTGATGGGGCTGGTGGTCCAAGGTGGGTACGGCGACTCCTCGCGCCCGCAGCTGGGCCCCGAGTCCTTGGGACAGTTTAGTGAGTTCGTAGTCATTGAGACTGATGAACAGATCGGGTTGTAGCTCATCAATGGCTTGCCAAAACGCGGCGGTATAATCCGGGCTGGTGTAGGCCGGCATCCAACGATATCCGTCGGCGGCGGCAGCGG
>DEPX01000102.1:13761-14362 GCA_002358975.1 Micrococcaceae bacterium UBA3381
AACCATTGCACAAGATAAACTCGCCGTCCAGCGGAACTGATGATGACGCGCATTTACGCCCCCGTTTCGGTGGTCAGTGCCAGGGTGTAGCTGGGTGTGGGTGCATAAGAAGAAGCCTCAATGGCCGAGGTGGGTTGTGGTGTTGCAAAACCCACTTGCGTAGCAGCCTGCTGTATGCCGTGGTGTTCAGCCGCACAGGTAAGTATCAAATATTGGGCCTTATAGAACCTGCCGTGTTGTATTAGCCGTTTCAACACGGCAGGAATGCACCAGGTATCGGAGCTATCAGGTGCTAACAGCAGGCTGGCGGTAAGTTCGGGTTGGCCTAGACCAGATAGCCCGGCAATACATACGGGGACCTGTTGGTCGTCAAGGTAGACCCAATACCGGGTACCACCGTGCTGGCGTGGCTTGCTGCTGTGACTGGTCAGAGCCTGGGGATGCTGTTGCCAGGACTGCCACAACTGCGACCACCGGTCAGACATCAGTTGTTCAGTGAGCCCATCATCCGGTGCCGAGCCGGTAAAGATCGGCATCGTCGCGGCACCTTCGGCCTCAATGCCGGAGCGAGAAAACACCTGACCGATGGTTTCCATCAGCA
>DEPX01000223.1:0-1042 GCA_002358975.1 Micrococcaceae bacterium UBA3381
CGTGCAGCATTCCGTGCATTTGAAGACTCAGGACTCATCGACGTCGTGCGCCCACGTCACCCAGGCCCAGAAACCTATACCTACTGGGATTACCAGCGCCTACGTTTCCCGAAGAATGAAGGCATGCGCATCGACTTCATCCTCGCCTCTCAGCATCTGGCCAACGACGTCACCGATGCCTGGATTGATCGCGATGCGCGCAAAGGCAAAAGCCCATCCGACCATGTGCCCGTGGTAGCTCAACTGGGCTAGGAAACACTATGAGGCACCTGGCATTTTTGCGCATCTACCAGCCGCTGGAAAAGCTGCCCGAGCGGGTCCAGCACCTCGCCGAAGCCGCCGCGAAACTGTCACGTGCCGACATCGAGGCTGAAGCCGCTGAACGCTTGAATCGGCGGCTTCGACCAGACGCCGACTCAACGGTCCCCAGCTCCACCGAACCTCCAATCATTCGGACTGAGAAACTCACTGACCCGCACGGTGTCGTCAAAACATATTTTCATGTCGAATATTTGGCTCGGCCGGCCTTTGAGTCCACGTCAATGTACCGGAAATACTATGACGAGGCGCTCTACCAACATCTGGTGCCTAAGCATAAACTTGACACATTAGAAAAAATTTCAGAACTTCAGGCCGACGCCGGGGTCATTAGCCGACCGGTTTCGACTTTTTTAATGCAGGTCTGGACGGTGCCGCTGCAATGGTTAGCAATTTACGGGGGCCCAGAGGAACCCGGTGAAATCAATACGGTCAGCCAAAGTGTCGTCAATGGTACCAATGTCGTGCGTCGAATACGTGACCTACTCTCAGCAAACAGTCGGTTGGGACAACTTGGCATATTGCTGAACTATTACGGCCCCGATGGGCCAAAAAACCCGTATCTGAAAAACATTGACCGACTCAAGGCATGGCTGACACGTTTTGAAATCATTCGACACGGCGGGGGCCTGATCGAACTTGATTATGGGGCCTTGAGCAAATATGCCTGGCCAGATGAGGCCGGAAGACTTCTTGAACAAGGCCATCAGGTACTACAACGTAT
>DEPX01000223.1:1173-5487 GCA_002358975.1 Micrococcaceae bacterium UBA3381
AGGTCAGCGAGCGCATTGAACGGTACCAGAACATCAATTAGTAGAAAGGTCGGCATGCAACGCCAGATCATAACCTCCTTGGGTGTGGACCCCGATGTCGATATCGATTCTGAGGTCGTGCGACGCGTCAACTTTTTAGTCGACTATCTCCACCACACCGGTGCCGGGGGCCTCGTCCTCGGCATTTCTGGGGGCGTTGATTCCACAGTGGCCGGCCGGCTATCCCAGATGGCTGTAGAACAATATCGCCGGGTCAATCCGCAATGGGAAGGCACTTTTCTGGCGGTACGGTTGCCTTACCATACACAAGCCGATGCCAGTGACGTCACCGCCGCCATGGAGTTCATCGCACCGGACGAAGACATCAACTTTCCGATCGGATCAGCCACAGACGCCCTAGCAGAAGCGTTCAATGGTGCTATTGGTCAGCCACCAACAGATTATAACCTCGGTAATGTCAAAGCCCGGATGCGCATGGTCGCCCAATACGCGTTGGCTGCACGCCGCAACGCCCTGGTGATTGGCTCGGATCAGGCTGCCGAAGCTGTCACCGGTTTCTTTACAAAATTCGGTGATGGTGCAGCCGATGTCATGCCACTATCGGGGCTGACCAAAACTCAGGTTCGAGATATGGGGGCTCGCCTCGGAGCTGATGCCAGGCTGACCGAGAAAGTCCCGACGGCAGACTTATTGACGGACAATCCCGGACGCACCGATGAAGACGAACTGGGCATCTCGTATGCCGATATCGATGCCTATCTCACCGGGGAGCAGATCAGCGATATAGCAGCTGAAAAGCTTGAATCGACTTATCAGCGTTCTGAACATAAACGCCGGATGCCGGTGACACCTTCTGACACGTGGTGGTACTAACACCTATTTTGTCTGGCCTGTGCTTTCGCTAGGGTTAGCTGCATTGAAGCATTGGTGTTTTTACCGCCAGGAGGCTGATCGCAGTGAGTAACCAATCCAGTACAAGCTCCGGCCCAAAACATACTCGGCGGCGTTTCTCTCGCCCAGCAAAGAATAAACAGGCCCCCGAGTCTGCGATTAAACGGGCCATCACAGCATCCTCGTTGGGCAATGCGACAGAATGGTTTGATTACGGTGTCTATGCCGTCGCCACCTCGTATATTGCCCAACATTTTTTTGAACCTTTTTCGCATCCCCGCCTACTGACTCTGGCAACGTTTGCGGTGTCATTTCTGGTTCGTCCCCTTGGCGGGTTTGTCTGGGGTCCCCTGGGCGATAAGTGGGGCCGCAAAACCGTTCTGACCATCACTATTTTGATGATGTCAGGGGCAACGTTTCTCATCGGTGTTTTGCCGACATATCAGCTTATCGGGGCTTGGGCGCCGTTCCTACTCATTCTGTTACGTCTCGTCCAAGGTTTTTCAACCGGCGGTGAATACAGCGGCGCTGCAACGTTTATGGGCGAATATGCTCCGGATAAACGACGCGGTTTTTTCGGATCATTCCTCGAATTCGGTAGCCTGAGTGGTTATGCTGCAGGTTCTGGCATCATGTTGCTGCTCGAAACCGTATTGTCCAGTGACCAAATGCAATCTTGGGGCTGGCGAATACCGTTCCTGGTGGCCTTGCCTCTTGGGCTTGTGGGCTTTTACTTGCGGTCCCGGTTAGAAGACACCCCGGTTTTCAAGGAACTCAAAGAAAAACAGGCAACCACTGAAAAAGAAAGCGCCAAGCAAGAATCCAAAGCCCGTTCCGGGGATCCAGACACCTCAGAATCACCAGGTTTGGTCCAGCTGATGAAATGGTATTGGCGACCACTGCTCATTATGGGCGGCATGGTCACCGCAATGAATATTATCAATTTCACGCTGTTGACCTATATGCCAACATACTTCGAACAGCAGCTGGGGCTCAGTGCCACAGCAGCCCTTTCAGCGGTTCTGATTGGCGAGGTAGTGATGGTCGCGTGCATGCCCATTTCGGGAGGACTATCCGACCGTTTCGGGCGCAAGATGAACTGGTATATATCGCTGATCGGCATTGCGGTGGTGTCGATACCGTTATTCTGGCTGATGGGTAAGAACATCGGTTTGGCCATCGCGGGTTATGCCATCCTTGGGCTATTATTTATCATGCAGCTGGGCACCATTTCTGCCACATTTACGGCGATGTTCCCTACGCATGTTCGGTCTGCAGGATTTGCCATTAGCTACAATATCGCTACCGCAATCTTTGGTGGTACGGCCGGTATGGTTAGCGATTTCTTCATTGACGTCACCGGCAGCTTACTTGTACCAGCGTTCTACATGACGTTCGGTTGTATAGTCGGGTTGGTCTCCGTGTACTTCATGACTGAGACGGCAGGAGCTTCCCTACACGGTGAGGATGTTCCAGGATCCGTTGGTTCGGCTGTTGTTGAAGGATCACCGGCGCATGAAGCATTAGAGTCCGGTCAGCAACCTGAACAGCGCGATATGACCGACGAGGAGATGCGGCAGGAAGCCAAAGAGACAGCGGAGGAAGCTGAAGAAGATACCGCGGAAGACCAAGACGGTACCGACGAGCAAGCACAGGATTCCAAATCGACCGACTCGTGAATGGTTCATAAGCGTCTCAAGGAGTCCCTTTAGCCGTTCCGCTCCCTGGAAGTTGGGTTGCAAGTCCAACTTCCAGGGAGCAGTTTTTATGTGCTGTACACATAGACTCTCAGAGCCGCAACGATGCTAACTCATAGAAGCCTATAGATATGGGCAAAAGAGCACTCTGCCAACTAGGGTATGGGGCCGGATTTTTGAAAGTCAGTCCTGTTTCGAGCTAAGCGGTGCTGCAATATCTTCTAATGATTCACGTTCCGCATCGAGACTGAGGAACAAAGCGATAACCCCAGCGATGAGCATCAACAGGGCCCCAATACTAAAGGCAATCGCGGTATCAAATGGGTCACCGGTTTCTACCATATTGGCAAAGAGCAACGGTCCGGTAATACCACCGGTTGCTGTACCAATAGCGTAGAAGAAGGCGATAGCCAATGCCCTGGTCTCTAACGGAAAAATCTCCGATACCGTCAGGTAGGCAGAGCTTGCACCAGCTGAGGCAAAAAATAGTGTCGCACACCAGCATGCCGTCAGAGTGACCGCTGTCAGTATACCTGCGTTAAAAATCCAAGCGGTGGCCAGCAACATGGCCCCGGAAAGCAGATACGTGCCAGAGATCATTGGTCGACGACCCCAGGTATCGAAGAACCTGGATAATATTAACGGGCCAAGAAAATTAAATACCGCGATAACAGCGTAGTAATACCCCGTCTTGCCAGGTTGCACGTCAAAGAATTGGCTCAAAATCGTAGCATAACCAAACGTGATCGAGTTATACAGAAACGCCTGACCAACGAACATGGCAAAACCCAACACTGCGCGTTTGGGATAACTGCCGAACATCGTTTTGGCAATCAGACCAAAACCAATGGCTGGGCGCTGGTGAATGGTGATTTTGTCGTGAGCTTCTTCAAGTTCTTCGCCACTTTCTCGGCGCACCTTTTCTTCAATGCCACGAACAATTTCTTCGGCTTCATCTTGGCGTCCGTGAATAAAGAGCCAACGCGGGCTCTCAGGTACTGTTCGGCGAACCAATAAAATAATTAGCCCCAAAACCAGGCCGAGGAAGAAGGTTAAACGCCACCCAATATTGGCCGGAAATAAGTCTGTGTCCAAGGCAACAATGGACAGTAGAGCACCACCTGCGGCACCGATCCAAAACGTGCCGTTAATAATAATATTTATTCGGCCACGATAGTTGGCGGGAATCAACTCATCGACAGCAGAGTTAATGGCCGCATATTCACCACCGATACCCGCACCGGTGATAAACCGTAAAACAAAAAACATCCAGGCTTCGGTGGTCAATCCGGTTAGCGCGGTCGCCGTGAGGTAAACACCCAGGGTGATCATGAAAAGTTTGCGACGTCCCCAGCGGTCTGTCAGGTGTCCAAATAGTAATGCGCCCAAACACGCACCGAGCACATATAATGCCGCTGCCGTACCAGACACTTCAGCGTCGGTAATGTCGATACCACTTCCTGCCTCGGATAACCGGGTGGTGATGTTACCGACGATGGTGACTTCTAGACCGTCCAGAATCCAAACGGTGCCTAGGCCAATGAGAATTTTAAGGTGCCAACGCGCCCAAGGTAAGCGGTCCAAACGGGCCGGAATATCGGTTTCGATTGTCTCATATTGAGTTCGTGCCACTGCGACTCCTCCTTCTTCATGAGGTGATGGTATGTGGTAACCATGACCCCAAGCGTCGACAGCTTTTACCGATGCTCGAGTGCTAGCTTTGAGC
>DEPX01000223.1:5607-7050 GCA_002358975.1 Micrococcaceae bacterium UBA3381
GGTTCCTTCAGTCCCACGTGGCTCCAGAAAGCACCCCTGTGGATAAGAAACCCACCAATTCAGATTTCAGGCGATGGGGCTTGTTCAACATCGCCACTGAGCTGTGAAGCTAGCTGGAAAGCTTGCGACGTCGCAACATAAACATGGGCACCCACACACAGATAGCAGCCAGTGCCATCGCTACACCGGCTAGAGCTGGTGCCGAATAGCTAAAGCCGGCAGAAATGACCAAGCCGCCGATATACGCTCCTGCCGCGTTTGCTAGGTTCAGGGCCGCGTGGTTCAGTGCCGCCGCCAATGTTTGGGCGTCTTCGGCGACTTCCATGAGACGTATTTGCAATATGGGTCCCAGGCTGGTGCCGAAGAATCCTGCAATCCCAAAGTTGATAATGCCCAATACCGCATGGGTCGATGAGAAATAGAATCCGGTGAGCAGCAAGGCGATCATCGACAGGACAAAGACGATCCCAATTTCTAGGTTGCGGTCAGCCACTCGCCCACCAAACCAATTGCCTCCCACCGCGCCAATGCCGTAGACCATCAGTACCAGCCACATCCACTCGGGATCTAGTCCTGCACGGTCGGTCATGATCCAGGAGATGTAGGTATAAATCGCGAACATGCCACCGGAACCAACAATCCCAATGGCCACGGTGAACCACACCTGACTTCGCTTTAACGCTCCCAATTCGACTAGCGGGTTGGTGGGTTTCATCTCTGTCATGTGCGGCATCAAAAACCAGAGCATCGCCCCTGCGATTAACCCAATGACCGCAACCAGAGCGTAAGCAGAATGCCAGCCTAAGGCTGAGCCAAGAAGCTCAGCCGCCGGTACACCCGCCACGGTTGCCACGGACAGCCCCATGGTAATAAACGCCACGGCTCGGCCACGCTGCGTAATGGGCGCCATCGATGCCGAAGACAAACCTGCTACCGAGAAATATGCACCGTGCGGAAACCCAGCGATAAATCGGAAGATAAGCAGCGTATCGTAGGTTTGCGCCAGGGCTGATAGACCGTTGCCGACCACCACGGCCAAGATGAGCCAGAGCAATAACCGTCGGCGCGGTAACGGTCCGGTCACCGTCGCGATGATGGGCGCACCAACCACCACGCCGAGCGCATAGGCGGTAATGATAGTGCCGGCGGCATCTTCAGAGACTTGCAGATCTGATGCAATCGTACTGAGCAGCCCCATTGTGACGAACTCAGTGGTACCGATGGCAAACGATCCAAGAGACATGGCTAGCATGACCGCCAGACGGCGGTGCTCGCTAATCTCGGTCTGCCGAGGACGTGGCCGACGTTGCGGAGTCCATGTCGAGTAACGCTTGGTCACAGAATAAAGCCTAACAGTGGAAGGTGTGATATAGCCTAGCTCAGGGAGCCCGCGGACTTGGGGCCCTGGTCATTTGCGCTGCTAAACGACCACGTTAGAAAAGG
>DEPX01000223.1:7175-7892 GCA_002358975.1 Micrococcaceae bacterium UBA3381
AACCGGCCACCAGAACACTGGTGACCGGTCCCTAAAATTTCTAGGCCTAAACGTTGGGAGCTACATCCTGTCGCGTCCTCTACTCAGTCTTATGATGCGACGGATGCAGTCGGTAAGAATGGCTGCTGCAATGACAAAAAGTACGATGGCCACTGCATTAGATTGGCCTGAAACCGTCAGAAATCGCACACCTACGGCTGTCAGGAACGCGGTGATGATGAGTTCAATGGAGACCGCAAAAAGTCCAAATCGGGTGGCTGACTTTCCATGTTCAGGGTCCGGTTGTTGAGGCTGTTGATCAGTTGCAGGAGCCATGATCCTCCCCTTCTTTCCCGTTATTTTGGAAAATTGCTATACCCATCACCGTAGTGTGCTGGGCATGACTTCGGAAGAGTAGCACCACGACGCACTGATCAGCGGTGTTCCTGGTTCAGGACGCTGGGATCTGGCTCATCAAGTGCCGAATAGTCAATCTGAATATCGTCACCCTTGAGAGTCACCGGCAGCTCCATAGGCGTGAAGCTGTCCTCGACGAATGGATCATAGGTTGATTCGCGTTCATCTGACCAGTCTTCATCCGATTCATCACGGACCTTATAGGTGACATTGATCGAACCATCCTCGATGCGCGCTAGTACCGGACCAGAGTATTCGGTAATGTCGAAGTCCGAATCAAGCTGTGGCCCATCTTCGGCAGGCTCCAGCACCACTTTGGGC
>DEPX01000169.1:0-192 GCA_002358975.1 Micrococcaceae bacterium UBA3381
TTCTCCACCGGTTCAACCACCGGCAGAAATGACCGACCCAAATCTGCGCGTAGACCAGACGTCATGGCGTCCCGTAATAGAAATTGAAGGCACCCGGTATGCCATTAACTCCTCGGCTGCCGTCATTGGGCGATCCTCCGATGCCGATATCACCGTGGGGGATCCGGGCATGTCACGGCGTCATTTACAAAT
>DEPX01000169.1:240-11785 GCA_002358975.1 Micrococcaceae bacterium UBA3381
AAAAGGCATCAAACACGGTAGATTTGCACCACGGTGATATTATTACCGCCGGTCGAACCACCATCGTGTTCCGCCTAGCCCCCGATACAACCACCCAGACACGGAGGTAGCCCGTGAGCGAATTAGCGATTACCGCGCTGCGTTTTGGGCTGCTTGCCCTACTGTGGATATTCGTGTTCTCCGTCATCAGCTCGCAAGGTAAGTCTTTACAAATTGCCCGACCGGCACGGTGAACTCGGCGCAAAGCGAAAAAAGAGGCCGATGAGCCTGCACCCGCTGAAGCCGCACCAGCACCACAACGTGCACTGGCCACCAAACTGGTGGTGACCGAAGGCCCACTAACCGGAAGAACGATTGAGTTAAACGGCCGGCCGCTATTAATTGGCCGAGCCCAGGATGCCGACCTGATTTTGGAAGACGATTATGCCTCAGGCCGCCATGCCCGGCTCTTCCCGCAGGGCAGCCGGTGGTTCTTGGAGGATTTAGGCTCCACGAACGGCACCTTTGTGCAAGGAAATCAGCTGACCCGTACCATGCCCATTGATCCGGGCACCGGCGTACGGATCGGCAAAACCGTAATGGAGCTAAAGGCATAACCATGGCCCTTGAGCTCAACTTTGCCGCCCACTCCGATGTCGGCCGAGTCCGTTCCAAAAACGATGATTCCGCCTATGTTGGCCGCAACCTTGCAATTGTTGCCGATGGCATGGGTGGCCACGTTGGCGGCGACGTTGCCTCTGCCTCAGTAGTGCTCGACCTGGCCCCCTTGGATCGCAATGATCACCCAGATCCCGACACGATTTTGCCCGATGAAATTCAGTCGGCCAATCTGATTCTTAATGATCTGGTGCACGATAACCCCAAACTTGCGGGCATGGGTACCACCTGTACTGCCGTGCTGGTCGATAATGATGTACTGCACATGGCCCATATTGGTGACTCCCGGGCCTACCGTCTCAAAGACGATACGTTCGAACAGCTTTCCCGCGACCACACTTTCGTCCAACGGCTCATAGACGAAGGCCGAATCAGCCCTGCCGAAGCCGAGTCTCACCCGCATAAAAACGTGCTGATGCGTGTACTGGGCGATGTTGATGCCTCCCCAGAATTAGATGTCACCTCATTTGATACGCAACCTGGTGAACGTTGGCTGCTGTGTTCCGACGGGCTCAACGCTGTTGTTGATGACTACACCATCGAGATGCTGCTGCGCGCCGATAAACCCCTCGAAGAAATCACCCGGGACCTCATAGATGAAACGCTGCAGCGTGGCGCCCCGGATAATGTGACCGTCGTAGTCTTTGAGACCGCCGAACGCCAGATCACCGCCGAAATGGACCCCAAGACTGATGAGCTCACCGAATCGGCACGCGAAGTCAGCGCTGCAAGCAACGGCGAGTCCGTTTCAGCCTCACTACTGCGCGCCGATCTAGCCTCTCGGCCACACCTTCTGGTGGGAGCCGCAGAGTTGGCGACCGATACCGACCAGATCCCCATTGTCACCAGGTCGTCTTCCCAAAAACGTGCTGCCGCCCTACTACACGGTGCCTCGGATGCAGCCCAACCTGTAGCCCCCACCCCCGAACCGGCACAGCTAGAAGAAGACGCGGTGCCAACCGGCCGACGCTCATGGCCATTATTGACCATGGTGGGCGTCTTTTTAATCCTCTTTGCGACGTCATTAGCCGTAGGCTTCCTCTGGATCCGCGGCCAATACTATGTTGGCGCGGAAGACAATTACGTGGCCATTTACCGCGGCGTACCCCAATCGGTAGGCCCGGTTGAACTGTCATCATTGGAAGAATCCACCGACATACCACTATCCCGGTTACCCGGGTACAGTCGACAGCGCATCGAAACCGGCCTGCCGGCCCAAGATCTCAACCACGCCCACGACATTCTTATGGATTTAGAGACCTCGTTGATCCCCGAAGCTCCGCCGGTTTCTCCGGGCGACCAGCCTGATGACACTGAGATTCCACTTGCCGAAAACGGTGTATCTGCTTCCGCGTCAATAGCCGGGGCCACCGCCGGGGCGATGGGAGGGAACCCGTAATGGACCAGGACCAACCCATCAAAAAGCCACTGCGCATCACCGAAGTTGTGCTGATCGTGGTCGCCGTCGTCATCGGCTCGGGCGCCTATATGCTCGGCGGGCTCGGCATGGACCAAGACATTAACGCCAACTATTGGGTCCAACTGGGCGTAATGCTGGCGCTGGCCATTATTTTCCACATCGTGCTGCGTCTTCGTGCACCCTTTGCCGACCAATATATTTTACCGCTGGCACTGGCACTCAACGGGCTCGGGCTTGCCATGATCCACCGGCTCGACCTGGTCCCGCCGGGAGAAGGGTTGGCCAATAACCAGTTAATCTGGACTGTGCTATCCATAGTCATTTCGATAGCTATAGTGTGGGGCATCAAGGATTACCGCAACATGCGGCGCTTTACCTACGTCTGGTTGCTGGCCTCAGCTATCCTGCTAATCTTGCCTTTCCTGCCGTTTATCGGCGTCGAAATTTATGGTTCCCGAATTTGGGTCAACCTTGGTATCGGCTCCTTCCAGCCCGGTGAAGTAGCCAAACTGACCCTGGCGATCTTCTTCGCCTCCTACCTCAGCGCCAACCGCGACCTCATCTTATTGGCCGGTAAGAAAATCGGGCCGCTAACCTTCCCTCGGGTCCAGGACCTGGGCCCGCTGATTGTCGCCTGGCTGGTGGCCATGGGCGTGCTGATATTTCAACGTGATATCGGGTCGGCAGCGTTATTCTTCGGACTGTTCATGGCCATGATTTATTTGGCAACCTCACGGTTATCCTGGCTCATTCTCGGTGTGAGCGCCGCAGGTGTCGGGGCAGTTATTGCCGCCAGTCTGTTCCCGCACGTCCAAGCCCGCGTTGACGGTTGGATTCACGCATTCGACATGGACATGATCTATGCCGAACACGGCTCCCACCAAGTGGTGCAGGGCTTATTTGGATTGGCCTCCGGTGGCATGTTCGGCTCTGGTCTGGGCCAAGGGCGCCCCGATATGGTCTTTGCAGCAAACTCCGATATGATTATCGCCTCCTTCGGTGAAGAACTGGGCCTGGTTGGTCTTGCTGCCATCCTGTTACTCTTCTTCATTCTTATTACCCGCATCATGCGCATTGGGCTCTCCGCCCGGGATGCTTTCGGTAAACTGTTAGCCGCGGGCATGGGATGTGCGATGGCCATTCAGATTTTCGTCGTCGTCGGTGGTGTTCTTCGGGTGATCCCGCTAACCGGTTTAACCACCCCGTTCATGGCCGCTGGAGGTTCCTCGCTATTAGCAAACTGGATGATCGTGGGCATAATATTGTTAATTTCTGACATCGCCAACCGACCCATGCAATCCGGACCGATGGTCAATGCTTCAGGGTTCGGTGCCGGTGCAGCGGTACCGGGCAGACCAATTGGGGCAGGTGAACCTCAGTGAACGAATCCATCCGGTATGCTTGGTTCGGTATCGTCGCCATTTTTCTCGTGCTGCTGGGAGCCGCCAGCTACGTCCAAGTCATTGGTGCCGACGATCTGCGCACCCACGAAGCCAACACCCGCGAACTGTATAAACAATTCGGTGGTCCACGCGGTCCCATTTTGGTAGACGGCGAACCCATCGCCGAATCAGTACCCAGCGACTCGACCAGTTTTGACTATCAGCGTGTCTACCATGACCCGTCCCTCTACTCGGGACTGACTGGTTTCTACTCGCTGGCCTACGGTCAAACCGGGCTGGAACAGCGTCTCAACGATTGGCTGTCTGGACAATCCGATGACCTGTTCATCGAGCGGATCCGCCAATCTATCACCGGAGCGGAAAACCCTGGGGCCTCAGTTGAGCTCACCATCGACCAGAAAACACAAGAAGCCGCTTACAATGCCCTCCCCGAAGGGGTGCAGGCTTCCGTTGTCGTATCCGAACCCGACACCGGACGCATCCTGGCCATGGCTTCGCGCCCGAACTATGACACCAACCTGCTGGCGGTGCACTCCACCACCGAGGCCTCCGAAAACATGGCCGACCTCAAAGATTCTGGCACCTCACCGTACCTCAACCAGCCGACAGCTGAAATTACCCAACCGGGCTCCACCTTCAAGCTCATCGACACCATTGCGATGCTAGAATCCGGTGAATACAGTCCGGATGACACCATGAGCGTGCCAAATGACCTGCCTCTACCGCAAACCCAAAACTCGATTTCCAACTTTGCCGGGGGCATCTGCGACCAACGCGATTCGGCAGATTTCACCTGGGTCTTTGCACAATCCTGTAACACCCCGTTTGCCTCGGCAGCCATGGATATGGGCCAGGAACCACTGCGCGACGTCGCCGAACGCTTCGGTTTCAACGACGATTCCATCAGCATCCCACTGTCGGTAGAAGCCTCAACCTTCCCCACCGATGACCTGCCCGACGCAACACTGGCACAGTCAGTATTGGGTCAGGTTGATGTACGGGCCACCGCCCTACAGATGAATATGATTGCTGCTGGCATCGCCAATGACGGCACCGTGATGACGCCGCAACTAGTGGAATCTGTACGTGGACCCGATCTCAATGTGCTCGAAGAGCCGAAACCGAAAGAATATTCCGAAGCCATCAGCTCAGAAACCGCAGAACAAATGACGGACATGATGCAAGAAGTTGTCCAGTCCGGTACAGCCATGCCGGCTCGCTCATCCATCCCCATCGCAGCCAAAACCGGTACCGCACAGGTTGGTACCGATGGCAAAGTCAACTCCTGGATCACCGGATTTGCCCCAGCAGATGATCCGGAAGTGGCTGTGACACTCGTATACCAAAATGTGGATTATTCGGTGGGCCACAAACTCACCGCAACGAACCTTAAGACAATCGTGGAGGCGGTGGTCGAACAGTGAGACCAATATCGGGAATGACGCTAGGCGGCCGATACGAACTGACCGATCGTATCGCCATCGGCGGCATGGGTGAAGTGTGGAAAGCGCGCGACACCGTGCTCGGCCGCATCGTCGCCATCAAAATTCTTAAAGAAGAATACACTGGCGACCCCAACTTTCTACGCCGCTTCCGGGCCGAAGCCCAACACACCGCGCTGCTCAACCATCCCGGGGTGGCCAACGTTTTTGACTACGGCGAAGAAGAAGGCTCCGGCTACCTAGTCATGGAACTGGTGCCCGGTGATCCGCTCAGCGCCATCCTGGACCGCGAAAAAGTACTCTCGCCGGACAGGACCCTGTCCATCATGGCCCAAACGGCGCGTGCACTCTCAGCCGCTCACGCCCAGGGATTAGTTCACCGCGATGTCAAACCCGGCAACCTCCTTATCGACGCCAAAAACCGGGTAAAAGTCACCGACTTTGGTATTGCCCGCCTAGCCGACCAGGTCCCGCTGACTGCCACCGGTCAAGTCATGGGCACCGCCCAATACTTGGCACCAGAACAAGCCACCGGCCAACAGGCCACCGGTGTCTCCGATGTCTATTCTCTGGGCATCATCGGTTACGAATGCCTGGCTGGACACCGACCATTTACCGGCGAATCACAGATCGCCATCGCACTGGCCCAAGTCAACGACGACCCGCCAACGCTTCCGGATTCCATCCCGGAACCGGTGCGTGCACTGGTCATGTCCATGCTGGCAAAAGAGCCCGAAGATCGACCCGCCGACGCCGATAAACTCGCTGACGCCGCAGATGCCCTGCGTCGTCAAGACACCCAAGCAGCCATCGACGCCGTCCCCGGTATGGTCCCCTTCATTACCTCCGGTGGTTTCGATTCGGATGCCACCCAAGTGATTGATACCCAAGGGTTCGATGGCATGGCCGACACCCATGCCACACAGGTCATATCCGGTACGCCCGCCGAACCGTCCAGCACCACCGCTGCAATGCCGATGGCCGAAGGTATGGGCCAAAGCCCCGATGCGCTATCGGCAGAGTCTGATGGTCTGGAGGCCGAAACTGAGCTAACCGAAGACGGCGCCGCTGAGTTCGAGCAAAAAGAACGTCAGCGCAGCCCCTGGTTCTGGCCCATTATTGGCATCGTGATTCTCGCTGCACTGATCGGTTTGGGTTTGTGGCTGTCTTCGTTGGGCTCCGATGAAGAGCCTGAAGCCGATCCTTCGCCGAGTGAAACGGTCGCAACCGTTGAAGTAACGGCCTCCGACTACGTGGGCCGAGATCTCGACGAGGTCACCGAAGAACTCGAAGACTTGGGCTTGACGGTAAAAGCTGAAGAACGCGACGACTCAGAATCGTATGGTACGGTAATCGCTTTGAATCCTACAGGCGAAGTTGAGGAGGGCGCCGAAATTACCGTGACGTTCTCTAATGGTGCCGACATTGAGCAGGATCCTCCCGCCTCTGAGCCAGAACAACAGCCCACGCAGGAACAACAACCGACTCAGCAACAGCCCACACAGGAGCAGCCCACGCAGCAGCCCACACAGGAGCAGTCGCCGACGCAGCAACAGCCCACTGAGGAACAAACCACACAAGAACAGCAGCCAACGCAGGAAGAAAGCACAGAAGAACAACAGCCGACACAAGAACAACAGCCCAGCCCAGCTGTGACGAATAATAACCGCGGTGGTGGTACTGGCGGCGGTGATGGTAATAACAACGGCAGTACTGGTGGCGATTCGGACCAGGACACCACTGATGGAGACCAAGGCACTGACGAGCAAGGTAACGGCGACGATGAAGGAACCGGAGAAGACGAAGCTTCTGCCTCCTCGGATTCTATTAACCGAACAACTTCCCCAAGCACCGGCGCTGGATCCTCGGCATAGCGCCTCATAAGGAAAACCGTGTCCCAACAACGAATTATCAATGGCCGGTATGAAGTCGGCGAACTGATAGGTCGAGGCGGAATGGCCGATGTCTATATGGGTCTTGACCAACGTCTCGGCCGGACCGTCGCCATTAAAATGATGCGCCCGGATCTGGCGCGCGACCCGCAATTTCAGACCCGGTTCCGCCGCGAGGCCCACGCCTCAGCCGCATTGAATCATCCAAATATTGTTGCGGTTTTCGACACCGGTGAGGAAGAACTTCCCGAAACCGGCCAGCAACCTAGTGTCGCCTGTCCCTACATGGTTATGGAGTATGTCAACGGCGACACTCTGCGGGCATTACTGCGCAAGGGCGAGGTCACTGTCGAGCAAGCCGTTGAATGGACCGAAGGCATCTTGGCCGCTGTTTCGTATTCGCACGAAAATGATATTGTCCACCGGGATATCAAACCCGGCAACGTTATGGTCGACGAGTCCGGTGCCGTCAAGGTTATGGACTTCGGTATCGCCCGGGCACTGTCAGACTCTTCAGCGACGATGACCCAAACCCAGGCGGTAGTTGGTACCGCACAATACCTGTCCCCCGAACAGGCCCGNNNGGTGAGACCGTCGACCTCCGTTCGGATCTGTACTCGGTAGGTTGCGTGCTCTTTGAGCTATTGACCGGTCGGCCACCATTTGTGGGCGACTCCCCCGTCGCCGTCGCATATCAGCACGTGCGCGAAGAACCGCCGTCAGCCACTACACTCGTTCCAGAAATCACCCCGGCGCTTGAATCAGTTCTGACCAAGGCATTAGCCAAGGAGCGAGACGACCGGTTCCAAACCGGTAAAGAATTCTTGACCGCACTGCGGGCCGCACACTATGACGGGATCGCGGTCAGCAGTGACGAGTCCACAACGGTCATCCCACCAGCTGTCGTCTCCGCCGATACTGAGCCGACCCAGGCGATGGGCACTATTTCGTCTCAGGACGACTCGATTTTTGAACCGCGCGAAGAGCTGCCGGAAGACTATGAGCTAACCGGTGAAATGGACGCCATCGAGGAGAGAACGGCCGGCAAGAATCGACGTCGTCGTGGTTGGCTGATTGCTTTGCTACTCATCCTGTTACTGGGCGGTGGCGCGTTTGCTGGCTGGTGGTTCTGGAATGAGGCCGAGCAACGCCGCATCGAAGAAAATCAGGTTCAGGTTCCGGATGTTTCCGGCATGCCCGAAACTGATGCTCAAAATGTGTTAACGACGGCGGGACTACGTCCGATTCTGGAATATGAACACAACGACGACGTGGAACGCGACCGTGCCATTGGGACCGATCCTGCCGGCGACACCACCATGCAGCGCTACGACGAGGTCACTTTGAACATCTCTTTGGGCCCCGATGAGGTAGAGATACCGGATTCCCTGCAGGGTTCTTCCGAGGCCACCGTACGCGATACGTTGGAAGAACTAGGTCTCACAGTCTCAGATGTATCGTACGTTAACTCACCGACAATCCCCCGCGACAGGCTGGTCGACACCAACCCTGCGCTGGGCTCTACCGCTTCTTATGGTTCAACCGTTGCACTCAAGATGTCCTCAGGCGAAGTTGAAGTGCCCGATGTTCGCGGCATGACTGAGAACGAAGCGCGCAGCACTCTTGAATCGGAAGATCTCGGACTAACACTTCAAGTTCGGGAAGAAGAAACCGATGAACACCCGGCCAATCGGATTTATCAGCAATCCGTGCAGCCAGGCAGTACTGCCTCACAAGGTCAAAGCATCGAAGTTGTGATCGCTGTACCAGAGCCTGAACCGTCACCCAGCGAGTCTGAGACCGATGAGCCCTCCCCCAGCGAGTCTGAGACCGATGAGTCCTCCCCCAGCGAGTCTGAGACTGAAGACCCCTCGCCCAGCGAGTCCGGATCTGATGACGATGAAGACGACGACGATGATGAATCGTCAGAGTCTCCTTCAGAAAGCCCTTCCGACGAAGAGAGCTAAGGCCTTAGAACTACCAGAAGTAATTCTGGTCAGAGCAGCTATTCCACGTCCATGGTCGCATCGGAAAAGAACCCGAATTCCGCGATCCAGGGGTACACGTATTCCATCAGCACGAAGACGACACCTGCGGCGATTGCCAGTACGAGGAGCCAGCGGAACCAGGTTGGCCCGGGCAACAGGTGGAAAAACCAGGCGTACACTATGCCTCCTCAGCGTGGATAATGTGATTGGTTGTCAGGGTGTGGTCGTTTATTCCGGGGTTCTGAACCGCTGCAGTATTCGAGCCGGAGAGTTCAGCGGGTGGCCCATCTTCCAAGGGCACGAATTCAACAAATTCGGCGTGTGTGATCATGCGTTGCAGCACGGTATAGGGCGGATGGCAGGTGGTCAGCGTCAGCCACTGGCCATCGGGTTCAGTCGTTGCAGGGTCCATGGGGTTGGGGTTCAAGACGTCGGTGTCGGAAGGGTCGACGATGTGCACCATGCGTGTTTCGTAAACCCACCAGCCGTTGGCGGTTTGTAAATACAGCCGGTCGCCTTCAGTGAGTTGATCCATGTCCCATAGCACGGCCCCGTAGGTTTGGCGGTGGCCGGCTAGGGCTAGATTACCGTCTTGGCCCGGTCGTGGTGACGTTGAATACCGGCCCAGTACAGCGGAGTTGATTTCTTCTCCGGTGCCATCAAGTACCGGAACTGAGTAATCGGCGCCGAAGCGGGGGACGTAGAGCAGCCCCCAAGCGTCCTCGGAGTGTTCAGGCACCGAAGGGTCGGGTCCATTACCGTTAAATCCAGCTTCGTAATGGGTGTCGAACATCTCTGACATGGTGTCATGGTGGGCTTGAGCTTCGCGGTTGGCACCCAAATTGGTCCAATACAACTCCCAGACCACGAATAACAAGACGAATAGTCCAGCGGTGATCAGCAGTTCTCCGATGACACCGAGAACGGTGGGTCGTGGTGGACGGCGTTTTTTGCTTGCGCGATGGTCGCGCCGGGACACTGGCCGGGAACCGGCATCTGACATGTTGGATCCTTGCGCTCAAGATACACTGCGGCACATTGAGTGTACACGTAGAATACTGTCAGTAGTATACGCCCCAAGTTGAACAGGACACACATTGTCAAAGAAGCGCCCCAAAAAGAAACCGTCAGAGCTTGACGCGCAACTTATGGCTGCCGATGATCAGCCCGAGCCGTTGCCTATCTGGTATAAGAGCATCATGTTTGGGCTATTGATCCTGGGATTGGTGTGGATCATGGTGTTTTATCTCGCCCCGGGCGGTCAGTTTCCCATCCCGGGTATTGGCGGTTGGAATATCATCATCGGTTTTGGGCTTGCGATGATCGGATTCGTCATGATGACGCGATGGCGTTAAACAGTTTCCCACAGGCCGTCCTAAGTTACACACATGTAATTCTCCACATTGTGGGTAATCATGTGGATAACCTTGGGGATAACTCACCGAACTGCACCAATGTATGGCACTTTTCCACATTTACTGTGGATAACTTGTGGAGAGTGTGTGGGAAAAATGTGGACGGCGCATCAGCGCGTGCGTTAGCGTCCTAGAACCGCGCTGCTGTCGAGCAATAGTGCACCGATGCCGGTGAGCACAATCAACAGGAGCGCGACGACGCCGAAACCGAACCACGTGTATCGATTGGCACGTCTGCGGGTTTGCGGGCCGGCCGAGCCTTTCTGATAAGCCAATAATGCTGGCACTGAGGCAAGCAGGCCGGTTATGAACCCACCCAGGTGGCCCTGCCACGAGATGTTGGCACCAATGAAGGAAAAAGCAAAGTTGATAAGGATTAACACTGTGATGCCGCGAGTGTCTGCGCCCAGGCGCCGTCCAATCATCCACAGGGCGGCAAACAGTCCATAGACTGCACCGGAAGCGCCCACAACCGCGGAGTTTGGTTCGGCCAAAAACAAAACAGCCACCGACCCACCGAGGGTGGATAACACGTAGATGACTATAAATTTGGCGGCACCAAGGAACGGCTCGATCTGGCGACCGATCATCCACAATACAACCATATTGAGAAGTAGGTGCATCGGTGATCCCATAGAATGCACCAGCGCAGCCGTCAACATGCGCCAGGGTTGAAACAAAAATTGACCAGTTTCAGTCTGCATTTCCAGGGCCACTTGAGAAGTGTGCAGCGGTGAATACATCAGCCATTGATCAATGGGTGGGAAACCGGGGATCAGCTGGCCGGCCCACTGCAGCAGATAGACCACTACGGTGAGCCCGATAATGCTATAGGTTGCTATCGGAACCGGGTTGCCGTGGCGATCCTGAATTTTTGGGGCACGTTGTTCACGAGGCAGTGAGCGCTGGTGTGCCCGCACGCAGTCAACGCATAGCACTCCGACCTGGGATGATCGTTGGCAATCGCCACATACCGGGCGGTTACAGCGTTGACAGCGTACATACGTCACCCGGTCCGGGTGGCGCGGACACACCGGCTGTTGTGCCGAGGGATCGTGGTAAGCACCAAACGCGGGACCGGATGACATGTTTGTGAGAGCTCCTTAGAGTTCAGTAATTTCGATGGTCTCGACGACGACGTCGTTGACGGGGCGATCCTGTGCACCGGTGGGCACAGCGTTGAGTTCATCGACGACTTTCTGGGAGTCGGCATCAAAGACTTCACCAAAAATGCTGTGACGGTTTTGTAACCACGGGGTTGCCGCCGAGGTGATGAAGAACTGGGAGCCGTTAGTGCCCGGACCGGCGTTGGCCATGGCTAGTTTATA
>DEPX01000169.1:11854-13369 GCA_002358975.1 Micrococcaceae bacterium UBA3381
GGTCCACCGATGCCTTGGCCCAGTGGGTCACCGCCTTGGATCATGAAATCGGCAATAATACGGTGAAAGATCGTGCCGTCGTACAGCGGTGTACCGTTCTTTGTCTCACCGGTAGCCGGGTCGGTCCATTCCTGGGTACCGGTGGCTAGGCCAACGAAATTTTGGACGGTTTTTGGCGCGTGGTTTCCGAAGAGTTCGACGACGACGTCGCCGCGGTTGGTCTTGATAACTGCTTTATGTGTAGCGATACTCATGAGGGTTATTCTTCCATCATCTAGGTGACTCTCACTGTCTTAAGTCAGCGCGAGTCAGAAATCATTCGCCAGTGGCACAACGCGATGGAACATTGGGCGGTCAGATCGTGGCAACAAGGGGTTCAAACGCGTACCCTAGACTTTAGCTATTCCCTTATTCTGGAGGTAAATATGTTCGGAAACTCCAAGTCCAAATCGTCGTCCTTGACTGACTCGGTCTCGGATGCTGCAGAACAGGTACGTCATTGGGCGGAGGATGTTTGGCAGGATTCGGCAGATCGGGCCGCGCCAGTTATTGATGCCGCGTCCAAGGCCCTTTCGGATACTGCCCATAAAGTCGGCGACGCCGCCAGCGATTTCCAGGGCAAATTGCAAGACGATTACATTCCCACGGCAGCAGGCCAGCTTGCTCCAATGGCCGGCCGCAGTGCCGATGTCATCAAAGATGCCGAGATCCCAGCCTTTGTCAATGACACCATTACTCGGGTAACCGGTAATAAAAAGGCGGGCCGGAAGCTCCAGAAGGCCGCATCACAGTGGGCCAAGGATGCCGAAAAACAACTCAAGAAGCAGTCTAAGAAAAAGCGGAAATCTCGCCGTGGTCTGCTCGTAGTGGGTATTACTGTAGCCGCGGCCGGTGCAGCGTACGCCGTTTGGCGTCTATCCCAACCGGTTGAAGATCCGTGGACAAACCCTACGCCTCAGCCGCTGACAACTAACGAAGCATGATTTTGAGATGAAAAATCCCGGTCTGTAACTAACCACAGTTGAGTTATTCTACAGACCGGGATTTTTGTATAAAAAACTATACGCCTTCGTCGTCCTCTGATGTGGCGGCACCACCGGTGCGCACCCATTCGTCCACCTCAGAAGCCTTAAATTTCCAAAGGCGGCCAATCTTATGGGCCGGCATGGAACGTTCATTAATCCATCCATAAATAGTATGTTTGGTGACGCCAAGGTGTTCGGCAATATCGTCAGCGGACATCCAGGCTTCAATCATGATTGCTCCTTGAGCTATAGGTAAGCATGCTTAACTATTATGCTAGCCCAATAGACCTCGCGAGTATAGTCTTGTCCACATAAAAACAAACCTACCGATATAACAAGCTGCTAACCTGCACGATCGAAAAACACCATCAACGACCACCAACGACACCACAACGGTACGGTTTGCGACGAATGCCGCTCGACTCACATCGATTCTGATCACATCCCTGTAATATATCGTTAGCACGTTCACCCGATTTAGAACCCTAAA
>DEPX01000169.1:13389-16512 GCA_002358975.1 Micrococcaceae bacterium UBA3381
GTGACAGCGTTGGCACTATGACGATGACGGGGGCGTTTTAAGTAAAGTGATCTCACCCGGCTGGTGTGGGGCTCTGACCATCACGCGGTCTTATTGCAGCCTCACGAACCCGCAACAGGCGAACGATGCCAACCACCACACTGGCTATCGCACCGACAAGCAACAAAATCGTCGCAGCGGGCCACAGTCCAAATGCATCGACCGGTGTCGCAGGATTGTCCGGTCCGATGGTGAGCACAACGAACAGGACAATGGCGGCAATCGGCGTGACTGTCACAGGAACGAACCGCACCATACGTCGACATAGGCGCTTCTGGCGCCGTCGTTCGGCCCATAGACGAGATCGCAGTACGCCGCGAACTGCCAAAGCAATTACGACCAGCGTAACGAGCAACAGCCCGAGGTCGATATAGGTTGCTACCGGGGCGGGAACCTCTGGGGCCTCACCTCGGGCAATATCTACTAGACCGGTACTCACCGTGAACGGATGCTGGTAGGTCGGCGTGTAGCTATCCATAAGCACGACCGTCGCGGTTCCGTTCGACGGAACGATGTCGATCCGCGAACTCGTCCGTCTCAACGCACCATCATGGCCTACCCGCTGGGGATGAGCAGTTGATGTGTGCTGCCAACCAAGACCATATGTTCCGGCATTTTTCTGAATAGTCATCGCTTCTTGCACTAAGTCCCCGGACAGTAGTCGACTGCCGTCAGCGGTGACACCGCCGCGTTGGATCATTGCAAGAAACGCCGCAAGGTCTTCGGCTGTACTGACCATGCCACCGGCGCCGCCAACATCGGAGGTCATTTCTGGCAGCGGGATTGCTGTCCCATATGCGGTCACATATCCGTTGTCGAATGCTTCAGCATCCCGGGTGGAGATTACCGAAGTAGTATCGTCCATTCCCAACGGCGTGAATATCTTCTCTTCCAGATACTGATCAAACGGCGTCTCGGTGACGACTTCGACTAAGCGCGCTAGCGTGCGATAGTTCAAGTTGCTGTAAGTGTAGGTCGTACCGGGTGTGCTTGCTACAGAAAGGTCAGCGATGTTGGCCACACTCTGGGAATACGAACCAGTCTCGGGCAAGATCGTCGGCTGCGGAAGGCCAGAAGTGTGGGATAAAAGCATCCGGATAGTAATCTCGTCCGGGTCGACGCCGCCCACGGAGAATTCTGGCAATACGCTCGTGACCGGATCATCAAGACGGATACGTCCCTCGTCAATAAGCTGCAGTACCGCGAAAGCGGTGAAAGGCTTAGACACCGATGCGACCGGCACAGGCGTATCCGCATTGAGGGAACCGCTGCCACCACTTGCAGTGACTTCGCCGTCATCAAGGACTGTATATGAGATTCCCGGCAATCCCTGGGTCTTACGGTACTCGTCAACGAACGAAGTCGATTCTTCGCCTACCTCCATTGCCGGGTCAGCTGTAGCAGGTGGTCCATGTGTGCTGAGGCCACCAATAGTAACGGCCAAAAGCAACAAAAGCAGCAGTACGGCAGGTGGCCTCACTCGAGGATTGCTGCCTCGAAAAGGTCCGGCGCGAGGTTGCCGGTTACCTCTGGGCTGTAACAACATTGCCGATATGATACATGCCCAAAAGGACGGCCGTCTACGGACTGCTCCGATCCGCGCCAGGTAGTCTAATGTTTTGGTCTGGCTTCCGGACATCAGTCCTAGCAAGTTGGTCTCGGTGTTCTATGCTGAAGGGATGGAGCAAACGAGTCTGCTGAATCAAACTGCGCTGTTATTCGAGGGCGGCGGCATGCGAGCCTCTTATACTTCGGGCATGGTGGTGGCCTTGTTGGAAGCCGGGATTCACGCACCATTTGTTGCCGGTATTTCGGCAGGTGCTTCCAATACCGCCAATTATCTCTCCAATGATGGTCCGCGAGCGCGTGAGTCGTTCACAGATTTCGCTGCGGACCCCAATTTTGGGGATTGGCGCACTTTTTTGCGTGGTAAGGGATTGTTTCACGCCGAGTATATTTACGAGCGTGCCGGCCACCATGGCATGCCCTTGGAATTTGCTTGGACGACATTTCATAACAATCCGGCGCAGTTCCGTGTTGGTGGATTCGATATTTTTTCTGGTGAAACAGTGTGGTGGGGCCGCGAGGACACGCCCACTATGGCGGATTTGATGCGCCGGGTTCGGGCCTCATCTACCATGCCGATCGTGATGCCGCCGGTCGAGATCAATGGCAGAACATATGTAGATGGTGCCCTCGGTACCGATGGTGGGGTACCAATTAGTATTGCCGAGCAACTCGGCTATGAGCGGTTTCTGATTGTCCTAACTCGCGAGTATGAATATCGCAAACACCCTGAGCGATTTCCGCGCTTTTATTTGCGGTATTTTCGGAGGTATCCAGCGGTTGCCGATGCCTTATTGACTCGGTGGTGGCGGTATAACCGGACCAAGGAATATCTCTTTGAGTTGCAGGCACAAGGCAAGGCGTACCTGTTTATTCCGGAGGTCATGCCTGTGGCCAATGGCGAGCGTGACGTGGTTAAACTCAATGCCGCCCATGAAATCGGTCTGGCCCAAGCGCGCCGTGAGCTACCGGCGATCCAAGAGTTTTTGGGCATGCGGTAGCTCAAAGCAACACAAGTCGAAATAGGTCTACGATATGGATGCGAGTATTGCGCGCTAGGCTTTGACAGGTTGTCCATCAATCCAGACCTCAGCGACATCTGCTGGGGTGCCCATGGCAAAGACCTTGGCCAACGCGTCTTCGTCGTCTATGGCATTGGTGATACCCACATCCAGCGGTTGTCCTGCTGTAGGACGTACCAGAACCGCATCGAAGCGCTTGCCCTCTGACAGATCGCCGACTGTATCGTCAAGGTCCAGGGCTTCAGCACCGGCCTTGGTGGCTAAATGCAGTAGGTGGGCAGAGGTGAGTGGCAGTCCGCCGTTTGGATCAAGCTGCTGCATGAAGTATGCCTGCACGCCTTCTTTGAACATGCTGAAACCGTTGCCGGCTCCAACGTCTGTGCCCAGTGCTACCTTAACGCCGGTTTCGATGTGTCGTCGTAACGGGAAGAACCCGCTAGCCAGTGCTGAGTTCGACGTCGGGCAGTGGGCCGCTGCGGCGCCGGTTTCGGCCATT
>DEPX01000169.1:16611-19068 GCA_002358975.1 Micrococcaceae bacterium UBA3381
GTGGACCTCGGCGACGCCGGCAATTTCGTCATGGTTTTCGTTCAGGTGCGATGTCACTGAAATTCCCGGGTTGTCACGGACCAGTTGGCCACCGGCTGCCAACAGTTCGGGACCAGCAGATAGGGAGAATCGCGGTGTGACGGCATAGCGCAGCCTGTGATGACCGTGCCAGCGGTCGATGAGCTGTTGGGATTCGGTCAGCGACCTATCGACGGTGGTTAGCAGTGGTTCAGGCAGGTTTCGGTCGCTGGTGACCAGCCCGGTGGTCATGCGCAGTCCGAGTTCGGCGGCACGGGAAAACAGGATGTCGACGGCGGAGGCGAAGTGCGAGCCGAAGACCATGGCAGAGGTGGTCCCTGAACTGATGAGTCCGGTAAGGAATTCATCGGCCACGGTGCGGGCGTAGGCGTCGTCAATGAGTTTTTCTTCCTCGGGTAGCGCGCATTCATTGAGCCACTCCAGTAGTGGTTTGCCAAGATGGCCAATGGCCCGGATCTGTGGGTAATGCACGTGCGTGTCGATCAGACCGGGGATGAGGATCCCATTGCGTAGGTCAATGACCTCGGCGCCGGGGTGGGCTGTGGTAGCGGTGCCAATATCGGTGCGGGCGATGATCTTGCCGTCGTCGACGACCAGCGCAATATCGGCGTCTGAGCGTAGTTGTCCGCCGGTAAACGGATTGGTGGGCGTATCGAAAACTCGGGCACGGTAAATGTACATGGTGTGGGTGTCCTTGTTGGTAAGTCGAAGCGGATTCAGGCCATCCGGTGGAGCAGTCCGGCAGCGACGCTGACAGCGATCGATGCGGGCTCCTTACCGGGTAGGTCGGGCAGGCCGATGGGGCAGTCGATGGTGTCGACGGTTTCGGCCTCGTGGCCTTCGGCTATGAGATTTTTGCGGAATCGCTGCCATTTGGCGTTGGAACCGATCAGCCCGATGGAGCCGAGCTCTCCGTGGCGTAGCGCGGCATCGCAAAGAAAAAGGTCCTCGGCGTGGTCGTGGGTCATGATCAGCACATGCGAGCCGGCAGGTAGTGTGTTGATTACCTGTTCGCCGGCTACCGCGCAGTTGCGTTTAATTCGCGCGACCGGGGCCTCAAGATGGTCGAGTTCGGCCAGGTAGTCGGGACGTGAGTCGGTCAGTTCCAGCTCGATGTCTTGTCGTCCCAGCACCCGGGCCAGTTCCAGACCGATATTACCGATCCCAAACACCGCGACGGTGGTGGGGACGGGCAGGGGTTCAAAGAAAACGGTTACTTCTCCTCCGCAGCATTGCCGTCCGTATTTTGCCGGCGCCTTATCGTTGAGGCGCAGTGTTAGCACTTCGGGTTCGGTACTGGCCTCGGCCAGCAGTTCGCGGGCACGGGTAACGGCGGTCATTTCAAGGTTGCCTCCGCCGATAGTGCCGTGCAGGTCCTCGGCGGTGACAATCAGTTTGGCCCCTGCCTCACGTGGGGCGTGTCCGCGGACGCTGGCCAAGGTAACCAGCACAGCCGGTACCCGCGCATCACGCAGTTCGGCTGCTGTATCAATCCAGGTCATGACGGGACTCTCTGGTCTTGTTCAACACTGACTGTTGGTGTTGGTGCGGTACCTATTTGGTGGCCGCGCACGGTTTCGATCGCCCAGAACACTGCTTCTGGAGTCGCCGGTGAGGCCAGATCAACGCTTGTGTCGGCTGGCCCGAAGGCCGCCACTGCCTCACGCAGTGCCTCGCGAACCGAAAAAGCAAGCATGAACGGCGGTTCTCCTACCGCTTTGGACCCATAGATGGCGCCTTCTTCGTGAGCTTTATCCAGCAGGGCAACATTGAATTCCTCGGGGGCCTCCGAGAAGCTTGGAATCTTATAGGTGCTGGCACCCTGGGTAGCTACCCTGCCCCGGCCGGGCCCATCGGAGGTGTCCCAACGCAGGTCTTCAAGCGTCAGCCAGCCAGCACCTTGGACGAAGCCTCCCTCGATCTGTCCCAGGTCGATTAGTGGCGATAACGAGTCGCCGACGTCGTGGACGATGTCGACGCGCCGCAGCTCATAGGAGCCGTCGAAGGCACTGACCTCAACCTCACTGGCTGCTACCCCGTACACGAAGTATTTGAACGGTTCGCCTTTCATAATCGATAGGTCCCAGTGCAGTCCTTCGGTACGGTAGAAACCGGCAGCGGATAGTTGGATCCGTTGGAAGTAGGCGGTGTTTACCAGTTCTTGCCAGGTCACGGTTTGTTTCGACGATAACGCTGAGACAACACCGCGGTTGAAGCGCACCTCATGTGCCGGTACGCCGAGCATCCCGGCGGCAACCTGTGTCAGACGGGACTGGATCTGTTCGCAGGCGTCTTTGACGGCACCACCGTTGAGGTCGGTTCCAGAACTGGCCGCTGTTGCCGAGGTATTGGGCACCTTATCGGTGCGTGTGGGCGCCAACCGCACCATCGACAACGGCACCCCCAGCGTTGTGGCTG
>DEPX01000169.1:19210-27395 GCA_002358975.1 Micrococcaceae bacterium UBA3381
ATACCGAATTTGACCGGGGTCATCGCGATCGCGCGTTTGACGTATTGGTTACGGGCATTAAATTCGGCGATCTCTGCTTGCCGGGCGTCAATCTCGGCGTCGGTGACGACCTGGTTCCAGGCGGTGACAAGCCGGTCGTGTTGGTGTACCGGCTGATAGTAGGGGGTGTCCTGGCCCTCGGAGTAAAAGTTTCGCCGACGTAGTTCTGCCGGACTCAGCCCAAGTTTGGGTGCCACCCGGCCCAATAGATCTTCCATGACGAGCATGCCCTGAGGCCCACCGAAACCACGAAACGCCGTTTGGGAGGTTTTGTGACATTTTGCGATGCGCCCGTGCACCCGAATATTGGGTACCCAATAGGCGTTATCGATGTGACATAGTGCCCGGGTCAGCACCGGTTCGGAGAGGTCCAGGCTCCAACCGCCGTCGGAGGTCAGAGTGGCATCCAGTGCCACAATTTTGCCGTCCTGGCTAAAACCGACTTTCCAGCTGGAGTGAAAACCATGGCGTTTACCGGTCATGGTGATATCCAAGGTCCGGTTCAAGCGCAGTCTGACGGGGCGTCCGGTTAACGTGGCCCCCAGTGCGGCAACGGCGGCATAACCGTGTGATTGCATCTCTTTGCCACCAAATCCGCCACCCATCCGCAGGCACTGCACGGTAACTTCGTGGGCGGGCACGCCAAGAACTTGGGCCACAATATCTTGGGCCTCGGTGGGGTGCTGAGTCGAAGAGTTGACCAGAATTTGGCCGTTTTCATCGACCTGGGCCAGAGCAGCCTGGGTTTCTAGGTAGAAGTGCTCTTGACCGGCGAACTCGAATTCGCCGGTGAAAATATGGGCGGCCTGTTGAAAACCGGCATCAAGATCACCTTTGGCCATAACCGGCCGGATACCGTGGAAACTCTCGGCTTCAATGGCCTCTTTCACGGTGACTAGCGATGGCAGTTCTTCGACGTCGACGACGACTTGCGCTGCTGCCTCTTTAGCCGCCTCAAGCGTGTCGGCCAGTACCCAGGCGATGGGCTGACCGTAGAACATTATTTCGTCCACGGGCAGCATTGGCTCATCCTGTTTGGCGCCTTGGTCGTTGACTCCGGGAATGTCTTGAGCGGTGATGACCCGCACAACACCGGGCACTTCATAGGCGCCAGAAGTATCAACAGAATTCAGTTTGGCGTGCGCATTGGTGGATTGCACAGGATAGGCGTGCAGCAGTCCGGTGAATCGTCCACCCAGGTCATCGGTGTATAGGGCTCGACCAGTGACATGGTCAAAAGCGCTTTCATGGTAGTGGGTTTCGCCGACGATCGGGTCGGCGGGTCGCTGTGACAGGTGGCTCATCGGCTTTCCCCTTTCGTGGCACCGGAGTCAGTGTTGGTCTCAAGATGTTGAGCGTAGAAACGTTCCAGTGAAGAGCGCAGCATCGCAATCCGGTACTTTGAGCTGGCCCGGTGGTCATCCATCGGGGTGCCTTCTGAGGCAAGCACTTCTGCCGCGGCCCGGACGGTGTCCAGGTTGAACGGTGCACCTTCCAGCTGCGCTTCGGTGTCTTTGGCGCGTATTGGGGTGGCGGCAACTCCACCTAAACCGATGCGAGCCTTGGTTATGATGCCTTGTTCGACAGTGACCGCATAACCGATCGCAACCGAGGAGATGTCGTCGAAACGTCGTTTGGCAATTTTTTGGAACGAAGTGAGCGGTGCCAGCGGCCGCGGGATGCGGATCGCGCTGATCAGTTCGTCGTCGTTGGCAATGGTTTGTCGGTAACCGGTGAAAAAGTCGGCTAGTTCTACGACGCGCTGGCCACGAACCGAGCTCAGTACCAGTTGGGCTTCCAAAGCCAGCAGTGCCGGCGGGGTATCACCGATTGGCGAACCGGTGCCCAGGTTGCCGCCAATTGTGGCCGCGTTACGGATGAGTCGGGAGGCGAATTGGGGAAACAGGCTGCCCAGCAGTGGTATGGATCCGCCCAGTTCACGCTCTAGCTCAGACAGGGTGTGTGCGGCACCCAGCTCAATGTAAGCATCGGTGTATTGGATGCCACGCAATTCGGCTAAACGGTCAATAGCCAGCACGGATTTAGCACGAACGCCTTTGATGTTGATTTCAACCCCAAAGTCGGTGGCACCGGCTACCAGCTGGGTTTCGGGTTCAGCAGCCAGAATATCCAGTGCCTCATCCAATGTTGCTGGACGACGAAATCGGCCGATTTTGCCGCTTGCGGTATCAGCTGCAGTGATATCTGTTGCCACCGGTTCCGGAGCTGGTTGACTCCGTCGAGTTGCAAGCGCGTCGTCGGTTTCGGGTTGGCCTAGGGCGTACGCGGCATCCCGGATGGGCCGGTAGCCGGTGCAACGGCATAGGTTGCCGGATAACGAATGTAGATCAAAACCATTGGGGCCGCAGCCGTCACAGGATGCTTGGGCGTCATCGGCGCGTTCTGGGCGATAAAATTCAGCGGCCATCGAGCAGATGAACCCCGGGGTGCAGTAACCACATTGGGAGCCGCCACGTTCGGCCATCTCTTGTTGTACCGGGTGCAGTTCTTCGGTTTCCAACCCTTCTGCGGTGACGACTTCCTGGCCGTCAAGCGCCGCTGCGGGAAGTAGGCACGAGTTCACCGACGTCCAGCGGGTGGTGCCGTCGGTGTCGGGGCGGGCGACCATGATCGCACAAGCCCCGCATTCGCCCTCCGCGCAGCCTTCCTTGGCTGCAGTCAGGCCCTGGTCGCGGAAAAAATCCAGGGCATTTTGGTGTGGGGGACCCTCAAAGTTACGCGTTTGTCCGTTGACAGAAACCTGCGTGGCTGAGCGAAATGTCGTCGAAGACATCGCACCTAACCTCCTGTGCCTCAATTTGGAGGCGCATTATGCATGGTTGGAATATGTACTACGTTCTTCGAAACTTCTGGTTATCCATGCGAACAGCAGTGAAGAACATCGGGTTCAACGCGGCAAAGAGCGGCCGCGGACGCCGATGCTCAGTCCCCGTGGGCGATCTGCCCCTTCGGCCAGGCTGTGCTGTTACTCACATTACTCACGTTCCCAACATAGCCGATATTGGTCCACGAACAAAGTAGAGCATGAATCCGGCCGATACGACCCACAGCAACCAGTGGACATCGCGACCGCGCCTACTCATGCAGTGGATCAGCGACCAGGAAATAAAGCCCACCCCGATGCCATTGGCGATGGAGTAGGTTAGCGGCATTGTCACCATGGTCAGGAACACCGGCAAAGACGTTCTAAAATCACTCATGTCGATATCGCGCACCGAGGTAACCATCATCGCTCCGACAACCACCAAAGCTGCCGCACCGACTTCCATCGGGATGACTCCGATAAGCGGGGAGAAGAACATCGACAGTAGGAACAGCACTCCAGTGACGGTGGCGGCCAAGCCTGTTCGAGCCCCTTCGGCAATTCCTGCTGCGGCGTCCACAAAGACCGTATTCGACGACGCCGAGGCGCCACCTCCGGCCACCGCACCGAGACCTTCGACGACGAAGGCGCCGCGGATGCGCGGGAACATGCCATCTGATGTCTGCAAGCCAGCACTACGAGCTAACCCGGTCATGGCGCCCATGGCATCGAAGAAGTTGGTAAAGACTAGCGTAAAGACAAGCATGACCGCAGCAAGAATACCGATGCGTTCAAACGCCCCAAATAGGTCGAAGGCACCGATGAGTGAGAAATCAGGAAGTGCGGCGATCTGGCTGGGAAGCTCCGGCGCGGCCAGGTTCCAGCCCAGTGGATCTGGATTCACCGGGTCATCGATGGTGCCTAGTTTGGCAACCGACTGGATGATAATCGCTGCAATCGTTGCAACGATCATGCCGATAAGAATCCCCCCGGGAACTTGACGTGCCACGAGGATGCCAACCAATATCAGCGTGAATATGAAAACCAGTGTGGGCAGTGAGCCGATCGAACCATCCTGACCTAGTTGCACCGGCGGCCCGGACTCGGTAGCGGTCACAAATCCGGAGTTCACAAACCCGACAAAGGCGATGAATAAACCAATGCCCACCGTGATCGCAACTTTGAGCGCATGCGGGACGGCATTAAAAATCGCCGTCCGGATGCCGGTAGCTCCCAGGACGACGATGATGACGCCGTTGATCATGACCAGCCCCATCGCTTCGGGCCAGGTGACGTCCTGAACCACGGAAACCGCGAGGAAACTGTTCATCCCCAGCCCTGCGGCCAAGGCGAACGGCAACCGGGCGACCACGCCAAAAAGAATCGTGATCACCCCGGCAACCAGCCCGGTCACAGCCGTGACCTGGGCCAAATCTAGATTGCCACCTTCAACATCGGCCGAGCCACCAAGGATCAGCGGGTTGAGGACGACGATATATGCCATCGCGACAAACGCAACGATGCCCCCGCGGATCTCTTGTTTGATTGAAGAGCCACGGGATGTAATCTCAAAAAATCTATCAAGTGCTCCGGAGGATTGTTTGGCGGTTCGGGGGGCTGTACTTTGGTCACTGTCAATCGCGTTCATTGACCACCTCTGATAGTCCGTTTTTGCTGGCACCGAACAGTGGCGTTCGGCTATGCGCCTGGGATAGCGATTCACGCACCGCAGCACAATCATTTTTGTGAAATTATTATTCTGCAATGCGAAAAAACATTTATCAGGATAGTCTGGTCACATTTTCTGCATGTGTCAAACGTCACACTCAAAGACTGGTGAATTGCAACAATCCGACCTGCACCAGCTACTACAGAGCCCGTCAGCGTTTGGCCAGTATCTAGGTCCCGGCACGTATCAGCCATTAGCGATCAGTTCAGGTTAGTTTGCCCCGAAACTACTTACTCGCCAGCATCGTTATCAACCGGCTGTGGTACCTGACCATGAATTTGGCGTACAACTTCTTTTTCCTTTGCCGGCGGATTCAAGAACCATGCAAGCACAAAAGCAATGACGGCCAGAATAGTACTGGCAAAGAATGCCCAAATATAGCCGTAAAGCTGAGATTCTAGAGCGGCCTCGCTGGCGGTCATATCAAGCGTGATCGGGGCGTTTTGTGCCGCTGTGGCCATTACAGTTACCAGGATGGCGGTACCGATGGCAGCTGAGATTTGCTGCAAGGTATTGGCCATAGCTGAGCCATGCGAGTACCACTTTGCGGGCAACTGATTTAGGGCCGAGGTCATCACCGGCATCAATGCCAGGGCGAGTCCGGCCATGCGAATAGCGTATACGATCGACAGATAGGCGAAGGTGGTGTCTAGGGACAGTCGCGACAGCATAAATGTGGTGATCGTAACGACAGCTAAACCGATCATAGCCAACCATTTGGCTCCGAATGCATCAAAAAGTCGACCGGTGATCGGGGACATAATACCCATAACAATCGCGCCCGGAAGTAACACGAGCCCTGACTGTAGCGGCGTAAACCCTAAGACCGTCTGCATGAACAGCGGCAATAACGTTTCTGCCCCGATCAGGGAGACCAAAACCGTCATCGAGATAATAATAGCCAGAGTGAACATCGGGAATTGGAAAACCCGAAATTCGAGCATCGGTACTTCCAAGACGAGCTGACGCCACACAAATAGACCAATAATGACCGCACCGGCGCCGATGGTGCTCAGCACCAGCGGATTGGTCCAACCGTTTTCTCCAGCGATACTGAACCCGTATAAAAATGCCGCGAATCCGAACGACGACAAGATAATGGATAAGACGTCGATGCGAGGTTGGCGCAAGTCCGTGACGTTATGAATAAATAATGCGCCGACAATCAAAGTGATCGCGACAATAGGCAAAACCGTGATAAAAAGACTACGCCACGGGAAGTGTTCCAATAGGAAACCGGATAATGTCGGGCCGATAGCCGGACCGAATGCAATGACAATGCCCATCAGGCCCATAGCGGTACCGCGGCGGTGCACCGGGATGACCGCCAGCAAGACTGTCATCAATAACGGGAGCATGATACCGGAACCAGATGCTTGCACCACCCGGCCAAGTAGCAGAACCGGGTAGGCAGGTGCCGCCGAAGCAATGGCCGTGCCTACTCCAAATAAACCAATTGAGGTAAGAAAAAGGCCGCGTGTACTGAATCGGTCGATGAGAAATGCTGAGACCGGGATCATGATCCCGTTGGCCATCAAAAACGCGGTTGTCATCCACTGGACTTGGCCGGTGGTAATGTCAAAAGCTTTCTGAATAGACGGCAGCGCTGTAGCCAGCAATGTTTCGTTGGTAATGCCCATGAACGCACCGGTCAGGAGTGCTGCGATCATCAAGAATTTTTGCCTTTTCGGCAACCCCTGGGTTCGCTCAGCCATGGAGAGGTTCCTTTCCAGTTGTTCTACGACGCCATTGTTAACGTCAGGGCTGCGATCGACAAGTCGTGCTTATGGCGCACACAGACGACCAAGGAGTGGTGTCTTTCGGCATCACCCGAGGCTTTTGGGTAGTTAAAATGGGAGCTTAGCGCCTACCGCACTCAGCCTTTGGGCTGTGCCATGGACCGTTGCGCATACATGACCGCCTGGTTATATTATTTGACTCAGCGGACATCGGCAAGCACCTGGCGCGTGGTGAAGATTTCACAAAACCTGTCTAGACGAACCAGCACACGTAGCGACACCGAAATTAGTTGACACAATTATGGGCCTAGGTGCAATACCCCTCAGAGCATGACACCTAGGCCCCTGTACGATTACCTCGGACTGTCGGGTTATCCAGCCGGCGTGAAATCAGTGCTGCGAATAAATTCGGGACGGCTCGACGCCGTGCCGAATGGTTCTTCTGCTGCGTTATCTACGGAATTATAGACCAGAAAAATATTCGAGCGAGAATACGGGGTGACGTTGCCATTGGAAGCATGCATGCAGTTGGAGTCGAAGATGACGGCGCCTCCTGCTGGTCCTTCAAGCACGTCAATGCCATATTCGTCAGCGAAATTCGTCAGAGTGTCTTTATCAGGCACCCCAGCACCTTGCATAACCAGGGATTGTTTATAATTTTCTTCTGGAGTTCCACCAGCACAACTAATGTATTTTCTATGCGACCCTGGCATGATCATCAGCGGCCCGTTGAACGAATAGTTATCGGTCAGCGAGATTGAGATACTTGCGGCGCGTGGCGAAGGTAGCCCATCTTCAGCGTGCCAGGATTCAAAATCCGAATGCCACCAAAAGTCCTTGCCCACAAAACCAGGCTTGTAATTAATCCGGCTTTGGTGAATGTAAACCTTAGAACCTAAAATTTGTTCTAGGCGTTTGACGATTCGCGGATCATTTGCCAGCTTTCTGAAAATCGCATTGGTGCGATGCACATTGAAAATGGAGCGCACTTCATTGGATTGCGCCTCGGTGATCGTGGCTTCGTCGTCTTTAATGGCCGGATCATTGGCTAACCGTTCGAGTTCATCCCGGCATTCTTGCAATTCTTCCGGGGTCAACAGCTGATCGATGCTTAGGTAGCCTTTATTGTCGAAGGTTTGCAGATCCCCTGTGCCAAGCGGACCATCAAAATCCCAACCGTAAACCACCGGATCTGGTCGATCAATGACTGTCGTTTTGTCATTATTTCGAGTTGGGTAACGGTCTTCAATATTAGTATCAAGAGCGGTATTCATGACACTCCTTAAACTTCAGTATCCGAAATTTATCAGATGAGTTTTAGTGGTGTGACACTACTTACGCTGACCACTCTAGAAAACGGATTCGGACTCTGCAACGTTTCAAAAGAGGTCGGTCGGAAATACCGCTGACCAACAGACCTAGACTTCTTCCGTTGCTAACAGGCACTAGAGAAGCTCCATAACGCCTGTGACAAGGGATAACACCGCACCGATCATGGCCAACGCGATGACGATGCCGAAGACTACACGGTCGTTGGCCTTGCCCAAAGACCGTTGGCCAACAAACATTCCCACGGCAATGCCAACGGCCGTCAACAGCCAAGCCCACCAAGATAAGACAGGAATGGTAGACCCCTGAATAAAATACCGGCTTGCCAGGGTGGCCACCGAAATCAGGACCCAGATGGGTTGCAAACTTGCCGCAAAGGATGCCACCGGCCAGCGCGATAACACCCCGTAGATGGTCATGGCAGGACCACCGACACCTGCCAGCACACCGCCGGCACCGGCGCCTACTCCTGCAAGCACCTGGGCGCTACGGCCCGAAATCGGTTCTGAAGTTGCCGGCATTAGC
>DEPX01000020.1:0-8365 GCA_002358975.1 Micrococcaceae bacterium UBA3381
CCTGCCCAGTATCGGGCAGGTGGCCTTGAACGTCATTGGCTGCTTAGTCATCGATGTGTTGGGATATCAGGCCGCGCACTCGGGCTGCAAGATCGTCGCGGATCAGCCGCATCCGTTCCATGCCGAGGATTCCTTGCTTAGAGGGTTCGTCTATGAGCCAACGTTCTATCCTGGGCTTTATGCCGTCGGGCAGCTCCACCTGCGCATCAGCGCCCAGGATGATGATCTGATCAACTTCACCTAGCAACTGCCAGTCAATACCTTTGGGATATCCCTGCGACATATCTGCTCCAATTTCGGCCAACGCGGCGACGGAGTCGGCATTGAGTGCAGTACCGGGTGCGGTGCCAGCGGAGTGGATCTCGAAACGATCCCCTGCGTCGTTGCTGGCAATGGCCGCGGCCATCTGGGATTTGCCGCCATTGCGGACACAAACAAACAGTATTGAAGTATGAGTACTGGTCATGGGATCGCTTTCTACACGGTCGCTTGTGTTGGGATATGTTGATCAGGCCTGGGCGCAGTTGGATCTGAGGGGAAGAGTTTTGGCCTCAGCCATAACATAACGTAGACGAGTCCAACGAGCACAGGGACTTCGATCAACGGACCAATAGTGCCGGCCAGCGCCTGTCCAGAGTTCGCCCCGAAAGTACCGATAGCCACGGCGATCGCCAACTCAAAGTTATTGCCAGCCGCAGTAAACGACACGCTAGCTGACCGGGCATAGTTCATGCCGGCAACTTTGGAGACCAATAGTGAAATGAAGAACATGCCCACAAAGTAACTCAACAGCGGTAACGCCAATCGGGCAACCGTCCAGGGATTCTGGGTAATCTGCTCACCCTGGAGAGCAAAGAGCAACACGATCGTATAGAGCAGCCCTACCAGCGCCAACGGTGAGATCGCAGGCAAATATTTCTGCTCATACCACTCCCGGCCCTTGAATTTCTCGCCAAGTATTCTGGACAGCACCCCGGCCAGGAGTGGCACTCCCAAAAATACGAGTACCGACGTGATGATGGCCCAGAACGAAAATTCCGCAGCAACTGACTGCAGACCCAGCCAAGAAGGCAGAACCTGCAGATAGAACCAACCCAGCACCCCGAACATGATGACCTGGAACACCGAGTTGATGGCAACAAGCACCGCGGTCGCTTCACGATCACCACAAGATAAATCACTCCAAATCAGGACCATAGCGATACAGCGCGCCAAGCCCACGATGATCAGCCCCGTACGCAATTCTGGCTCATCGGGCAAAAAGGTCCAGGCCAAGAGAAACATGAGCGCTGGCCCAACGACCCAGTTCAGCATCACAGACACGACCATCAACCGGCGGTCTGAGGTGATCTCGCTGGCCTTGTCGTAGCGCACTTTGGCCAGGGGTGGATACATCATCACCAGCAGCCCCAACGCAATTGGCACGGAAATATCGCCAATTTCCATGGCACTGAGAAATGGCTCTACTGCAGGCACCAACCTACCAATGAGCAATCCCGCCAGCATCGCAAGGAGAATCCAGGCGGCCAGCCAACGGTCCAGAGACGACATCCGTGCAGGACGTGGTGAGGTTGTCATACCTTACCTTTCGGAAGTATCGACGAGGGTCAATATGAACAGTACTTTCCATATTGACTAACGTCAATATATCGTAGGAGGTATGAATACCCCTCAGACTCTTCCGTTGACGGACCTTACTGCTTGCTGTTCATTAGGCACCGGTCCGCTCTCTGATGACCAGGCAGAGCGCTATGCTGAACTCTTCAAGGTATTAGCAGACCCCACCCGCCTTCACATCCTGGCCCAACTAGGAGCCGGAGGCTGCGGGCCAGTTACTGTTGGCGAGCTGACCGATGTCCTTGGCATCGCCCAGCCAATGGTCTCTCATCACCTGAAAAAACTTACCGAGGCCGGTTTACTCGAACGAAACCAACAAGGCCGCACCGTCACGCACACGATACAGCCCCAACTGTTCGCAGAATTGCGCACCATGCTACAAATGGAATAATTCGGCAACCACAGTTGATGCGATGACGGATGGAACATCTGATCACACATCAGCGAAGTTTTCCCCTGGGCGCACGCAATACACCACCCGTCAGGTAAGCTGCGATAAACCGCGCTAGGAACACTGTAAACACCAACACTTCACCGCATACAGGCATCCATGATGCTAGAATCGTGCGTCTAGAAACCAATGATCTGGGCCGACTACGGCTCCTGGCCCCTCTACTAAGGTGCTTCACTACCTGCAGGCAAGAAAAAATTAGCGTAACAACGTTACTGCCCAGCCAGCACTAGGAACCCGTTAACCGCCAAACGAAAACGCAAAAAACCGCCAAACGAAGTTAAAAGTCACATAATGCCATAGCGCATTTCCTTGTGTAAAAGGGTATACCCTAATTGACACTTCACGATCACTGAGTGCCTACGCACCATTGTGGAACAGCGCGGTAGCGGAGCTATGCTGCCTACCGTCTCCGAGTATCAACAGCGTTTTGGCGTTGGTGGTGTCGGCACTGTTACTGGTGCCTATAACACTTTGATAGATGAGGGGCTTGTTGTCCGCAAGGATTCACCGCGCCGCTATTTCGTAGTCGATTCCAACGCGCCAGGAGGTGGCAATCCTGATGTTGCAGCTCTTGTGACTGAGATAAAAAAAGCGCTGGCGCAGACTATTGTCCTAGTAGAAGAATTAGAACGCACTACTTGAGCCGCGAGCTAGGGCAGATCGCGTTACACCCTTATTGGACGCTCACCTGCATCTCATATCTTGTCTCCATCCCGTCGATTTTGTAAATATTTACCAAAAATTGCCACTACTGTTTGGAGAACGCATGAACTACACAACATGGCAAGTTGAACGCGCTGCTGTCTTGGCCGCTCAGCGGTCATTGCTACTACACACCGACTTTATTGACGCTGCACCCTCTATCGATCGAGGAATTGACTTACTCGCGTTTAGACCCGATCCCTTTACCGCAAATACCGATACAAGTTAAAGGCACGCAAACCGGGTTGAAGGTATTACAAACATAGTAACTGTATGCCCAATATTCCTATAGAAATCAAAGCGACAGATCACATTGAAGCCAAGCGCATACAATCGCTTTATCAGCGAGGCGGACGGCATAACGACCTCGAAGACGAAGTTACCAACGAAGTGTGGAATCGCGGATGGACCCCCGTAGCCAGACCGATCTTCATCGGCCTGAGCAACGGCCAACCAGTGCTGTACAGATTTGAAGTGCCGGTCGACACCAGTACCTAGCGCTGACTTACACATGTGATGCAGCTTTGCCCAGTTGGCTGGTCGTGCAACGCGTCACTGTACGAGTGCAGCGGCACCGAGTTTGTAGCTTGCACCAGCATGGTTGTCTGGCAACTTGTCTCCGCGGCCAAACAGTTTGTGGCGCAGCGTACCTTGGGTGTATTCGGTCTTGTATCGGCCACGAGCCTGTAATTCAGGGACCACGTATTGCACGACGTCTTCGAAAGTGCCCGGGGTGATGTGATAAGCCAGGTTGAAGCCGTCAAGATCAGTCTCATCTTGTAGGGCGATGAGCTCTTCTGCAACGGTGGCTCCGGACCCAACCAGCACGGGACCAAATCCTCCAACACCCACCCATTCGGCGAGCTTCCGGACAGTCCATTCTTCGCCGTCCCCGGAGGCTTTGCGGAAAGTTTCAGCCGCTGACTGTATCGCGTTGGATTCGATATGACCGATGGGCGCATCGAGGTCGTATTGTGAAAAGTCGGTACCCATCCAACCGGACATCAGCACCAGTGCACCCTCAATATCTGCATAGGAGGCAAGCTCCCGATATTTTTCTTGGGCTTCAGCATCGGTTGCAGCAGTGACGATGGTTTGCATACCGAAGATTCTGATGTCGTATGGGTCGCGACCAGCTTTTAGCAGCTCGTCGCGCGTGGCAGCAACAGATTTGGCCAGTAGTGCCGGGGTTGGTGAATTCACGAAGGTCGCTTCGGCATGTTTGGCGGCAAAAGCCCGGCCACGGTTTGAAGCACCGGCCTGATAAATCACCGGGGTGCGCTGGGCTGAAGGTTCGGTCACGGCAGCACCGGGGACACGGAAGAACTCGCCGTCGTGATTAAGGTTGTGCACTTTGGCCGGATCGGTGAACACGCCAGTTTGCGGGTTGTTTTGTACGGCGTCGTCTTCCCACGAGCCTTCAAGCAACTTGTAAATAACTTCCAGATATTCATCGGCATGGTCGTAGCGACGATCGTGTTCCATCTGATCGTCATTGCCCATATTGCGGGCAGCCGACGGTAGGTAACCGGTCACCACATTCCAGCCGATGCGGCCGTTAGTCAGGTGGTCCAGGGTAGCAAGGCGCCGGGCAAACGGGAAGGGATGTTCATATGCGGTGCCTGCGGTGACGCCGAACCCCAAATGTTCGGTGACGGCCGCCATGGCTGAGACCAGTAGGAAGGGATCGTTGACGGGAACCTGGGCACCGGAGGTCAGAGCTGCGTTGGCGTTGCCACCATAGACGTCGTAGGGGCCCAGCACATCGGCGATGAAGAGGCCATCGAAGAGGCCTGTTTCAAGGGTTTTTGCTAGGTCTGTCCAGTAAGAAAGTTTGTTGTAGTCGCGGGATTGGTCCTGCGGGTGACGCCATAGGCCTGGTGATTGGTGGCCGACGCAGTTCATGTCGAAGGCGTTGAAGAGGATGTGACGGTTCGATGACACGATGAGTTCTCCTTCCATCGGTTCTGGCGGTAGCACCTGTCCGAAGGTGGTTGCTGCGGCGTCAACGAGCCAGATCTCTTAGCCGCTCTGGATGGGATGCAAGCCTCATCTAAACATACTTGTGACCTGCATTGCGAATTTTTATGTCACACAACGACATAGCTTGAACATGCGCACCAGAATGCTAAAGGAGCACAGTATGAGAGAGGGAACATTATGTCGGAGATGTCGGGGAAGCAGCCGGTAAAGCTAGCCAAAACGCTGACGAATATTGATGCGCTAGCCTTGGGCTTTGGCGCAATGATTGGTTTCGGTTGGGTGGTGCTGACCGGCGGCTGGATCGAAGACGCTGGCACCATGGGCTCGGTGGTGGCCATTGTGGTCGGTGGTGCCATTATGGCGGCGGTCGGGCTGGTGTATTCCGAACTCACCTCAGCGATGCCGTTAGCCGGTGGGGTCCACCAGTATGTGTTGCGTGGTCTTGGCCCACGGTTTGCTTTTATTGGTTCATGGGCGTTGGTTGGTGGGTATGTCACCATCGTGGCCTTTGAAGCCGTCGCGTTTCCGCGAACGGTGGCATATATTTTTCCTGAAATTAACGCGATCCCGCTGTGGGATGTTGCCGGGCACACCGTGCATCTGACCTGGGCGTTGGTTGGTGTCATCGGTGCAATCATCATTACCTGGTTGAATGTGCGCGGTGTCAAGCAGGCATCAATCGCCCAAAACTTCACGGTGATTTTCTTACTTGCGGTCGGGGTGTTGATGATCTTTGGTTCGGCCACTCGTGGCCAAGTATCGAATATGGAACCATTCTTCACACCGGGTACTGCTGGCTTTTTCACCGTGTTGATTGCCATTCCCTTTTTGTTTATTGGTTTTGATGTCATCCCGCAGTCAGCCGAAGAAGTTAATGTGCCTGCACGCAAAGTTGGCCGGCTGGTGATCATCTCGGTTGCAATGGCCACCGCCTGGTACATCATGGTTGTGGCGACGACGTCGTCTGCGATGGGTGTCGATGAGCTAGCCAAAACGGATATCGCAGTAGCAGATGCCTTCGGGACATTATTCAACTCCCAACTGATGGCGAATATTTTGATCGCCGGCGGTATCGCCGGGATTCTCACGTCCTGGAACTCGTTGCTGTTGGGCGCATCCCGGCTGGTGTATTCGATGGCGCGTACCGGCATGCTGCCGGCCTGGTTTGCTAAATTGCATCCTAAGTACCGCACCCCGGCCAATGCGCTGTATTTTATCGGTGGGCTATCACTGCTTGCCCCGTTCTTCGGTGAAAATATGCTGAACTGGCTGGTCGATTCCGGAGCGCCATCAATTATTGTCGCCTATTTCATGGTCTCGGTGATCTTCATTGTGTTGCGTCGTCGTGATCCCGATATGTCACGGCCGTTGCGCATCGGTGGCCCAGGTCGCGGCGGTGAAATTATCGGCTGGACATCGATCGTGCTAACCGGTGTGTTATTCAGCGTGTATTTGCCGGGCATGCCATCCGCGTTGGACTGGCAGCCATGGTTGATCTTCGGCATCTGGTGGTGCATCGGTGCGCTGTTCTTTTTCCGGGTGCCAACAGGTATCACCCCGGGACCGGATGCCGGCGATCAGGTACTTGAAGTTGTCACGAAACGGCGGCAGGCCAAATCTCGTCGCTAAATAGATGCCAGGGCAATTTCCGTTTTGGTACCTGATGTGTTTATGCTGGGGCTCGTAACCATCCAGAGCGACTGAGAGACTTGGCTCGTTGAAGTCGCAGCAACCACCCTCGGGTAGGTGCTACCGCCAAGAGTCGATGGAGCGACTCCACTATGACACATACTGTATTGACCCCTGCCGTGGCCTGCCAGCATGTTGGTCGTGCTTTTGGTACCAACGGTTCCACCCGCCAAATTCTGACCGACATCAACCTGACAATTGCCCCCGGTGAAATTATTTCAATCATCGGGGCATCGGGTTCCGGCAAATCCACGCTACTGCGTGCCCTGGGCGGGCTGGACACCGGTTTCACCGGTCGCGTACTGATTGAAAACACCGCAGTGGCGGGTTACGACCCCCGGTGTGCGATCGGTTTCCAAGAACCCCGTCTACTGCCTTGGGCCACCGTGGCCGACAATGTGGCTCTGGGCCTACCTGATGGCACATCCAAAGCCACCGGCACAGCCCGGGTTCTTGAATTATTGACGCTGGTCGGGTTGGAGCATGTGGCAACTCACCGGCCCCGCGAAATTTCTGGTGGCATGGCCCAACGCGCCTCACTGGCCCGAGCCATGGCGCGCGACCCAGAAATTTTGCTCCTCGATGAGCCATTCGGCGCCCTGGATGCGCTCACCCGTATCAAAATGCAGCAACTGCTACTTGATGTGCACGCCAAAACCGGCACCACCACGGTAATGGTGACCCACGACGTCGATGAGGCGCTGCTGCTTTCGGATCGGATCATCCTGTTGGATACCGCCGCCGACACCGAAGGTGCAACGGTCGCCAATATTTTCACTCCGCCGACACCGCGCCCTCGGGCCAGTCACGATCCGATTTTGGTCAACCTGCGCGAACAGTTACTCACCGGTTTGGGCGTCCAAACCCTTGCCAACTAGAAGAGGTTCTACCATGTCATTTTCTCGAAAATCGATTTCCGCTGCTCTCCTTGCCGGCGCGCTGATGCTCTCTGCCTGCGCCGGCGAAAACGCTGACGCTCAGGAAACCGAAACCGACACCTTGCGTATCGACTACGCCACCTACAATCCGCTATCACTGATCATTAAGGATCAAGGCTGGCTGGAAGACGAACTCGAGGGCGACGTCGAATGGATATATTCGGCCGGTTCGAATAAAGCCAATGAAAACCTGCGTGCCGAAGCCATCGATGTTGGGTCTGCAGCAGGGTCGGCAACCCTTCTCACCCGTGCCACCGGCACCCCGATCCAAACCATCGACGTCGTCGGCCAAGTGGAATGGACCGCACTGGTAGTACCCGATGATTCCGATATTGACTCTGTGGCTGATCTCAGCGGTAAGAAAGTGGCCGCAACCCGGGGAACAGACCCGTTCTTCTTCCTGGTTCAATCACTGGATGATGCCGATGTAGAGCTGTCTGAGGTAGAAATCCAAAACGTCCAGCACGCTGATGGTTACACCGCGCTGGGCAATGACTCTGTTGACGCCTGGGCCGGATTGGATCCGATCATGGCCGGAGCCGAAGATGAAACAGAATTTTTGCACCGCGACGTTGATCTCAACACCTATTCGTTTGTCAACGCCACAGAATCATTTTTAGAAGACTCCCCCGAAGTAGCACAAACCGTGGTCGATACGTATGAACGTGCCCGGGCATGGGCGCTGGAGCACCCGGATGAAACTGCCCAGCTGCTGGCCGATGAAGCCGATATTGACCTTGATGTCGCTAAGATTGTGATCGAGGAACGCTCCGGATTCGATGTCAGCCCGGTCCCCGGTGACCAACAGGCCGAGGTGTTGGCCAATATCGCACCAATCTTTGTTACCTCCGGTGATGTGGATAGCCAAGATGACGTTGACGACGCCTTGGAAACCCTCTTTGCACCAGAATTCGCCGAGCATGCGGAAAGTACTGAGTAACCATGTCTACGCTTGAATACACCGAGGCTCCTACACACGACC
>DEPX01000020.1:8443-10444 GCA_002358975.1 Micrococcaceae bacterium UBA3381
GCTGCTAGACCGCAAGGGTGTCAAACCCGTCATCGGTTTGCTTATGCCCTTGGTGTTGTTCGTGGCATGGTGGGCCGTTACCGCCGCCGAGCTGTTCACCCCGGTTCAATTGCCCTCCCCTAGCGCTGTGTTAGAGGCAGCCGTTGGTCTGCTGCAACGCGGGGATCTATGGATGCACATTGGTATCTCAGTACAACGGGTAGTACTTGGCTTTGGTATTGGTGCGGTACTTGGAATGTTATTCGGTGCCGTCCTGGGACTATCCCGGTGGGCCGATGCCTTACTGACACCTATACTTGGGGCCCTGCGTGCCGTGCCCTCATTGGCGTGGGTGCCGTTGTTAATTCTGTGGATGCAGATCGGTGAAGATTCTAAAGTTACCCTGATCGCCATCGGTGCGTTCTTCCCGGTGTTTACCACGCTGTATGCAGGTTTACAGCACGTGGACCCGCAACTGGTTGAGGCCGGCCGGGCATTCGGGTATAAGGGTTTTCGGCTCTTCAAGACCATCCAGTTGCCCGCCGTCGTCCCCTCAATTTTCTCCGGATTACGCTTGGCACTGGCACAGGCCTGGCTATTTCTGGTGGCTGCAGAACTCATCGCGTCGTCGATGGGACTAGGGTTTTTACTTACCGATTCACAAAATAACGGTCGCACAGACCGTCTTATCCTGGCGATCATTTTGTTGGCGTTACTAGGCAAAATCACTGACACGGTGCTGGGCTTCGCCGAAAAACGTGCCATCGCCCGTTGGAGTTAAACTAAGGCTCATTTTATCGTGTCCTACCCCGCAACTAGGATCAGGGCCATGATCATTTCCAGCACTGCCATCGCAACCCAACGCAGCACGGCCATTAAACAATTGGCCCCGGTTCTTAGCGTTACGACACCGGTTTTGGGTGTGGTCGATTTCAATGTGCTCGATCAACTTATCGAGCAACTCGGCGAGGCCTATCCCGAACCGTGGCTGCGGCACCTGGTCGGGGTGGATACCATGCGGCTACCGGGTGTGCTGGAACATTTTCGGGCACGGGGTTTTGGGGCACAAACTCGTTCTGCTGCAGAACTACAAATCGCCAACCAGACCGGCTTTCAGCTGCACGAACTTCTCCACAGCGCCGGGGTGAATTCCCTGGTTTTGCTCAGCCAGGCCGTCAACGCGGGGATGAACATGAGTATCGATAATTTCGTTGAGTTATCGCGCGTTGATGAACTGATCGAAGATCCAAAAGAGCTCACCGGACAGTTTGGGCTCCGGATCACCGCCCAAGCACCGGTTGACGATGAACAACCAACAGTTTCCTACCGTGGTATTGGGTTGCGAGACCATCGCAAAGACATTATTCAGGCCTATGTAGACCGACCGTGGCTGAACCATGTGCAGCTACATTTCGATCCTGCACCGGCCACTTTGCAGCAGGCCGCCGAACACGCAGCCGAAATCTTCCGGTTAGCCGAAGATATCGATCACGCCGCCGATGTCCAACGAATTTGTGGCATTCACATTTCTGACGGGCTGCCGATCAATTATGATACCGACGATGTAGCACCAACGATGGAAACGCATCGTTTCGTCCACCAAGCAATGACACCAGAACTCTTTGACGGCAAATACCGGATCACTACCAATTTTTCTGCGGCACTGACTGCAAAAGCCGGGCTCATTCTGGCACGTGTCGAATACATCAAAGACCTCGGTGGTCGAATGATTGCCGTCACCCATGCCGAAGACCCCGTCGGCTGTACTCACAATATGCCTCATCAACCAGTGCGTGTCGAGGCATATGATGCCCACGGCGACTATAACGATGGCATCGAGTTGTTCTACTACGATATCGCCGGACCAGAAGGCATATTGCACCACCGGGTTGAACTGCCCGCACTAGAAGAAGGCGACATACTGGCCATCCTGGATGTCGGAGCCACCGCATTTTCTGCCCAAGCCACATTCACCGCCCCGGTCTATGGCATTCGCCCCGATGGTCTGCTCACCGAAACCTC
>DEPX01000132.1:0-2373 GCA_002358975.1 Micrococcaceae bacterium UBA3381
GGCTGCAGCTGCGACTGGGATTCTGGCTGGCGTGCCACACCGTTGATGTATGCGGCGAAAATCAGACCCACACCAATGGCGGAGCCAATCGCGGCCAGACCGTATCCGATCATGTTCAATGAACCATGCAGTTCCATTGTATTCCTTTCAAGATGCCTAGCAGGCAGGTTGTGGAGGGTTCCCGGCGGGGATCCGATGGGTACCGGTACCAGGAAGTTTTCTCAAGGTGATTTCTCACCGTTCCGATTCACAGCTGTAAATCGGGAAGTCTAAATATTTGATTATGCGCAAGCTGAGTTGAAAGCTATAGCTCGTTAGCTGCTATTGCTCCCTGTATATAGAGCGACGTCAATAGTGTAAAGACGAACGCTTGCAAGACCATAATTAGCAGTTCAAGGAAGTACAGGGCTACTGAACCAATCACTACCAGTACGCCAAGTCCGGCATTGACGATGCTATCTGTCTGGGTGATCAGGTATTCAGCGCCTGAGCCTGCCAGTAGAACAATCATGTGCCCGGCCAACATAGTGGCCATCAAACGCAACGAGTGTGTCAGTGGACGCACAATGAAGTTGGAGATGATCTCCAGTGGGACCAGCAGTGGAAGAATCCAGCCGGGCACACCTTTGGGTACTACAGCAAGCTTCAAGTAACGAATACCAAAGCGGCGCAAACCTACGGCGATCCAGATCACATAGGCAATGATTGCGATGGCATATGCTGCACCCGAGTGCGAGAACGATGGCAGCTGTAAGACTGGGATTGCACCGAAAAGGTTATTGAGTAATACAAAGAAAAAGATTGCAAACAGCAGTGGAACCCACTGCCGGAAGTGTTTTTCGCCGATGATGTCTCGGCCGATACCGTTACGTACGAAGGCGTAACCCGATTCAGCGATCCATTGCAACCGGCCAGGCACCAGGGAAGGTTTGCGCATTGCGATGCCAAAAAAGGCCCAAATGAGGATGATCGACAGAATGATCATCACCATTTGTTTACCAAAACCAGTACCGTACTCAGCCATCCACGGGATGATGTCTGGCGGGTGTGCATCGTCGATCGTGGGCGGCACGTATTTCCCTTGGGCAGGGAGATAACTTAGCACGAGTGGAAGCACGCAGATCCTCTCTCAATAATCCCATGCGAATGGGCAGGTTGTTCAACGCTGCTTCAGGGATGTTGCCGGAATGTTGTAGGCAGTTGCGATTTTCAACGCGTTTTTGCCCTTGCACAGTCTAGCAAAAACCCTAACCCGTGTCGCATTGAGACTAACCGTCTGGTTATTCGCTATCAGTCATAACGAAAAATCAACTGAGGTCTTCGTCACAGCAGGATTCTCGCCACGGCACTGCCAATAGGAAACGCCCAGGTCAGTCTAGTATTTGGTGATAGCAATCCCATCAAAATCCAGGCATAAAGTTGTCTTTGTCACATTGAATACCAGGCTACGAGTAAATCAGCCTTCTTGTATTAATAAACACCAAGATTTCCCCGGCCTGCCAAGTAACGATAGCTACCAGCGCACCCACGGCTGCACCAGTACTGTGTAGCCAGGCTGGTGCTGGAATAACGGCTAACAAAAACCCTATGATCACGAGTTTCGCGACGAACGCTCCCATGGCGATGGGAATTGCCATGTCACGATGGTTTTTCCAAACTGCAGCGATCAACAAGATACTCACCGCCGATAGCGCCCAAACGATGAGACCCGCCACCAATGCCGATAGCCCTGCATCAAAGGAATCGGCTAGCGTGAAGACGACAGCTGTGAGCATAATAACCAGCAGGGTTGGCCAAGTGGCATGTAGTAATATCCCCCACCAGCCTTTTTTATTCACGGCCTTTCTAGCCATATCATTCACCGTTTCGTGTTGGGCGGTTGCGTGCACGTTGGGCGGCTTTTGTCGCTCGCAATTCATTGAGTTTGCGATAGTAGGCACGACGGATAAGCCAGGGCCGCAAGGTCAGTAACACCAACAGTGCCATCGCCAGAACGACTACTGAAATGACGATCTCTGCTGGAAAATACGTTAGTACTACTGCCCCATAACCGATCACAAAACTCCACAGGTACAGCAACAATACCGCCTGCCGGTGGGTATACCCGCCGTCTACAAGTTTGTGGTGGATGTGACCGCGATCGGCCGAAAAAGGTGAGCTGCGACGTGCCGTTCTGCGCAACACGGCCATGACTAAGTCCAAGAGCGGTAGCACCATCACTGCAAGGGGCAATATGATCGGCATGTACGCCGGTACGTTGCGGAAACGGAAACCTTCCAATGCGCCTAGGTCTGCGGTAACTGCCACTGCAGCGGTCGCCATCAGCAGCCCAATAAGTTGTGCTCCCACTTCACCCATGAAGATCTTGGCCGG
>DEPX01000132.1:2551-11079 GCA_002358975.1 Micrococcaceae bacterium UBA3381
TCGAGACCGTCAATAAAATTGAATGCATTGATGGTCAGTACGATCACAAAAATCGTGATAAGAAATTGGGCGAACTCATTATCAACGTGGATCCAGCCCACTGGCATGGCTTCAACACGAATGCCAGCCCCGGCAACGATGCCTGCCGCGGCAACCTGTCCGGCAAATTTGATCATCCAATGCAGATCCCATAAATCATCGGCGACCCCCATGATCACAATGACAACGATTGCTGCCAATACACCCAGCATGGGAGATTGATAAATACCGGACAAAAAGGGGACCAAGGATCCCAAACCCATGGTGATAATGACAGCAATGGCCATGGCCGCTCCCCCAAGTTTAGGAATCGGTTCACGGTGCATATCGCGTTTGCGGGTTGGCGTGTAGACGCGTCCACGCACGCCTAACACCCGCGCCATTGGCGTCAGCACAAAACTGAGCAGCGCGGTAATACTCACCACCGCAAGATAGACCATCATAAGGACTGGTTGTCCTCCGAGGTTGCCGCATCTGGGTCAGTGTGGGGTTCAGGATCAGCGATATCAAGGATCTCAGGCACAACGCTGCGAAGTGTTTCGATACTAATGCTGCCAGAACGCAACACACGGTGCGGAGTCACAGTACAATCAACGATAGTCGAGGGTTGTTGTTGACCGCGTTGGCCTTCATCGATGTATACCGATACCGCCTCGCCAAGGGCTTCACGGGCAGCATCAATCGTGGTAGCCGCCTGCTGACCGTGACGGTTAGCAGACGAAACCGCTAATGGCCCGGTCTGCTGCAAAATTTGTTGTGCCACTGGATCATTCGGCTGGCGCAAGCCCACGGTTCCTCGGGTCTCCCCTAGATCCCACGAAAGTGAGGGCTGGGCTTTAAGAATAAGGGTCAATGCGCCAGGCCAGAAGGTCTCTGCTAGTTGGCGTGCCGTTGCCGGGGTCTCTACCGCCAGGGCATCAAGCACCTGGATAGAACCAATCAAAACCGGTGGTGGAGATTGCCGCGACCGACCTTTTGCAGCTAATAAGACCGCCACGGCTTGGGGACTAAAAGCATCGGCACCCACCCCGTATACGGTATCGGTTGGTAACACGATTAATTCGCGTTGCCCCAGGGCCTCTACCGCTGCAGTAATAGCGGCGGTGCGTTGTTCGGATTGTTGTGCATCAAACTGCTGTGTCACGTTAGTCATTGTGCCAGGGTTGGGGTTGTTTTTGATGTTGATTGCACCAGGTCCGAGCGGATCGCTGATACAAACCGGTCAATGTGTCTAAGATCTTGCAAGGTGGACACCATTTGCCACCCGCGGTTGGCCTGCAAAGCTGAAGCCAGGCTGTGGGCATGGGTCTCGTCGTGTTCCATGATGAACAGTCCCCCGGGTGTTAACCAGTGCAACGCTTGGTTTGCAATGGCCAATGGGATGGCTGTCCCATCGGGGGAACCTCCGTACAGTGCCATGTGCGGATCATGTTCTGCCTCCGGCTGGCTAACCGGTGTGTTGGCAGGAATATAAGGTGGGTTCGACACCACAGCATCGAATGTGCCAAGCAGTGCCTCCAGCCCGGTATCAGCCGATACGATGCTGGCTTGGTCTGTGGCATCCGCGCATAAGACTGTGACATTGTAGGGGGCCGTATTTTGACGAGCCAACTCCACTGCTGCAGCGCTCAAATCGACGGCCCACAAGGCAACGGGCGTGTTGTGCCTACCCAGGTGTTCTGCCAATACTGTTGCGATAGCGCCAGTACCCGTACACAAGTCCAGAATCTTTAGAGGTCCGGTAGTGTCGGCGAAATGTTCCAGTGTAGTTTCGACCAGAATTTCGGTTTCCGGTCGTGGAATGAACACACCAGGTTCGGTTTTGATATCCAGTCCATAGAAACCGGCAACACCGGTTAGGTGCTGTAATGGTATCCGACGCATCCTAGCCTTAGCCAGTGCCCAGATTTGGTCACTGGTTGTTTGATCGATACTTTGGCCTAGGACTTGCAGCACGCCCAATCTTCCACGGTCGATCTGCAGGACGTGAGCGGCTATGCTGGCGGCCTCGGTATCGGCGGTACTAATACCAGCCTCAGCCAAATGCTGGCGCACCTGCTGGATAATAGCGTTCAGGTCGATCATTACGCCTTGGTTTTTTCACCCAGCGCGGCCAACCGTTCGGCTTCATCCATAGAAATCAGCGAATCGATGACCGGATCCATATCGCCTTCTAAGACGCGGTCCAGGTTATTGGCTTTATACCCGGTGCGGTGGTCTGCGATACGGTTTTCCGGGAAGTTATAGGTACGAATGCGCTCCGAGCGGTCCATGGTACGCACCTGGGATGCACGTGTCTCGGCAGCAGCTGCGTCTAGTTCTTCTTGCTGGTGGGCCAGTAACCGCGACCGTAAGACACGCATGGCGGCTTCACGGTTTTGGATCTGGGATTTTTCGTTCTGCATAGCAACCACAATGCCGGTTGGCAGGTGCGTAATACGGACCGCCGAGTCAGTGGTATTAACGTGTTGACCACCAGGACCCGATGACCGGTATACGTCAATTTTCAGGTCGGTCTGATTAATCTGGATCTCTTCTGGTTCATCAACTTCGGGGAAAACCAACACGCCTGCTGCCGAAGTATGGATACGACCCTGGGATTCAGTAACGGGTACACGCTGTACCCGGTGGACGCCACCCTCATATTTCAGGTGGGCAAAGACACCTTCGGCCGGATCATTGGCGTTGGCCGTAATACCGATGTGGACATCTTTATAGCCGCCCAGATCGGATTCGGTGGCTGAAATGATTTCGGTTTTCCAACCGCGATGTTCTGCATAACGCAAATACATTCGAGCCAGATCTGCGGCGAACAAGGCAGCCTCTTCGCCACCTTCGCCACCTTTGATTTCTAAAATCACATTTCGCGCATCGTCAGGATCTCGTGGGATCAGCAACCGGTGCAGTGTTTCGGATGCTTCTTCGTAATCAACCTCCAGCTGGGGCACTTCGGCGGCGAAGTCAGGATCCTCTTGTGCCAGTTCTTTAGCATCTTCAAGGTCTTCACCCAGTTGCTTCCAGCGGTTATGTGCTTTAACGATCTTTTCGAGTTCTGCAAAACGGCGTCCGATTTTACGGGCACGCGCTTGGTCAGCGTGCACGGCAGGATCGCCCATTTTCTCGGTGAGTTCTGCGTGTTCGTCAAGCAAAGAATTGATGGAGTCAAACATTTTTTCTACCTCGGGTCTATAGCTTCATTATGAACCAAAAAACCATCGCGCAACCAGGGTCGGCTGCACGATGGTTTCATGTCAGGTGGCTAAGACTCCGCTTGAGCTCGCAGCGTGGTCTTGGAGACCAGCATCAAAAATTCCGCGTTGGTTTCGGTCTCTTTGAGTTTGGAGGTCAACAACTCTAGTGCCTGCTGAGTTTCTAAACCAGACAGCACACGGCGCAGTCGCCACATAATGCGAATTTCTTCTGCGGTCAACAGGTTTTCTTCGCGTCGAGTACCCGATGCGTTGATGTCGATCGCTGGGAATATTCGACGTTCAGACAGATCACGGGACAACCGTAGTTCCATATTGCCGGTGCCCTTGAACTCTTCAAAGATCACTTCGTCCATGCGCGACCCGGTCTCCACCAGTGCGGTGGCCAAGATGGTCAGCGACCCGCCGCCTTCAATATTGCGTGCAGCACCGAAGAATTTCTTGGGTGGATACAGTGCTGCCGAGTCGACACCACCGGATAAGATACGGCCAGAAGCCGGTTGGGTGAGGTTATATGCTCGTCCCAAACGCGTCATGGAGTCCAATAGGACGACAACGTCGTGGCCCAGTTCTACCATGCGCTTGGCACGTTCGATCGTCAGTTCGGCCACGGTAGTGTGATCTTCTGCTGGACGGTCGAAGGTCGATGCAATGACTTCACCGCGTACGGAACGCTGCATGTCGGTGACTTCTTCGGGACGCTCATCGACCAGAACCATCATGAGTTTGACCTCTGGGTTATTGGTGGTGATGGCGTTGGCAATCGACTGCAGCATCATCGTTTTACCGGCCTTTGGTGGTGAAACGATCAGACCACGTTGGCCCTTGCCAATGGGGGCTACCAGGTCTACCAGACGTGGACCCATGTCTTTGGGAACATTTTCTAACCGCAGACGTTCTTGTGGGTACAGCGGGGTAAGTTTATTGAACTCTACGCGTTTGGGGTGCTCAGCAGCTTGCTGACCGTTGACGAGGTCCAGTTTGACCAGCGCGTTGAATTTTTGGCGGTTGCCGCCACCGCGTCGGTTGCGTCCGCCGCGGCCTCCTCGACCACCGCGTGAGCCGCCCTGTTTATTATTCGACTGGTTGTCGTCATCTTCTTCTGGGCTACGAACTTGACCACGGATGGCATCGCCCTTGCGTAAACCATAGCGTTTGACCATAGCCATTGACACGTACACGTCGTTGGGTCCAGGCAGGTACCCCGAGGTGCGCACAAAGGCGTAATTATCTAACACATCGAGAATACCGGAGATCGGTACCAGTGTTTCATCTTCCGAAACTTCTTGGTGGTCCTGCTGTTCGTGATCCTCGCGACGGTCACGCGAACGGTTGCGGTCGCGTTGGCGCTGACGACGTTGGTTGCGCTGATCATCGTCACGACGACGGCGATTACCATCGCGGTGGTCGTCCTGTGCTTCGTCGCCACCCTGCTGGTCGCGCTTTTCTGGTTTGTCCTGTTTATCGTGTTTGTCCTGCTGGTCGCGTTTGGACTGCTGATCACGCTTGTCGGACTTGTCTTTATCGGACTTGTCTTTATCCGATTTATCGTGCTGATCGCGATTATCTTTTCGTTGGCGATCCTGATCACGACGTTGCTGGTTTCGAGTGCGCTGGCCTCGTCCACGATTATCGTCGCGCCCGTCAGCTTCATCCTGTTTGGACGGCTGTTCGTCACGCTTAGATTGCTGTTCGTCACGTTTGGCTTGCTGTTGTTCACCAGAGCGTTGCTTGTCGTCACGCTGCTGGCTTGACTGAGGCGCCGAAGTATCTTCTTGCGGCTGCTGCTTAGGCTCTTCAGCTGGTGCAGCGTCGGTGGCCTGCTGTTCACTGTCTTGAGCCTTGGCCGAGGCGCTCCGGGTTTTACGTTCTTTGGCGGCTGCAGCTTTGGCTTCCTCCACTGCTTCACGGTCGGCACTATTACCGCCCCGCTGGTGGTCGGCAATGACTTCAACCAGCTGAGCTTTGCGCATGCGTGAAGTCCCGGTGATGCCGAGCTGTGACGCCAAGGTCTGAAGTTGGGCGAGTTTCAGGCTGCCCAGACCGGCAGACCCGCCATTGGTTGGGGTCTGTAATGTGTCTTGTTCAGTCACGAAGGTTCCTTCCCCCTCGTCGGTACGGGACGAGATACCCGCAGATTTGATAACAAACTTGATTGCGACTGTAAAAAACGTCAAGTTGTTGGAGTGACTTGCAATGTACTCAACACCAGCAGCTGAACATACGTTGTCAACAGTGGCGTTTGAACTGTGGGATAGCCTGGCATCTAAGATGATGAGCTATCAAATACTCTCCGCAGAATTGCGGTAAAGACCAGGCCGAATACGATATGAACGCTGATAACCGATACGGTACAACGATCTCGTTATGGCCGGAATACCTCCATCGTAGCACCTTCAACGTCAACTGGCAGAATCCGCACGTCCCAGTGTTGCGGAGATTTCGCTGCGCGCTGTGTTAGTAATTCAACAACTGCGTGAGCTTCGGCGTCGTGGTGGGCGAAAACGCATAGCGTTGGCCCGGCACCAGAGACCACTGCGGCATGGCCAGCACTGCGTAACGCTGCAATGTGTTCCAAGGTTTCTGGCATAGAGGGCTTACGGTATTGCTGGTGCAACCAGTCATCGGTAGCCGCCAGTAACAATTCAGGTTCCAAAGTCATTGCCGGGGCTAATAAAGCAGCTCGCGAAGCGTTAGCGACAGCTTGCTCATATGGCACGGTGTTGGGGAGCAATGTGCGCGCAGCCGCTGTTGACAACGGTTTGGCCGGAATGGCTACCACCGGTGTGATCTGGGCGTGCGGTTCCAAGGACACAGCTCGATAGATATCACCGGTTGCGTTGGCTTCACACCAGGAAAACGTCAAACCACCATAGACGGCTGGCGCCACATTATCGGGATGGCCTTCTGCCTCAGAGGCCCACTGGAGAAGGTCCTGGTGAGTTATCCTGCTATCCGGCGGCAACAAGGCCTTGACCGCCATCGCGACGGCCATGTGTGCTGCAGCCGAAGAACCCAAACCTCGTGAATGTGGAATACGATTGATGGCTTTCAGCTGCAGACCTGGCAAGTGCCAGCCCAGAGCCTCAAGTCTCATACGGATTTGAGCGATGATTAAATGTCGGGCATCGGTGGGCAAGTAATTGTGCCCTTCGCCTTCTATCTCAGCGCTAAACCCTGCCTCAGTCGTTCGAATTTCTAGTTCATCGTACAATTGAACTGCAATCCCGGCACAATCAAATCCGGGACCCAGATTTGCCGAGGTGGCAGGGACTTTGATGTTGGCAACGATGCCTGCTGGTACTCGGTTTGCAGGTGGTGTGGTGGCCGGTGATGCCAAGATTAATTACCTTCTACCCGCATGACGGACAAAACCTCTTTGACCACATCAAGAGCCTGGGTGGCCCGCAGTGTTTCAGCCAGCTGAGCTTCTTTGGCCCGGTGGGTGATAAATGCAAGCAATGCGGTCTTATCTTCGTCTGTGGAAGCCTCGTCACGTGATTGGTTCATTGACTTAATCGAGACCTGGTGGTCAGCAAAGGTACCGGCAACTTTAGCCAGAACGCCCGAAGCATCAGCTGCTCGTACTACCACCATGTAGCGCGTCGTAGCCGCACCGACGTCCAAGGATTGCAGGTTTCGACGGGCAGTGTGCGTCCGTCCTGGGCCGCCGCGAAGTTTACGTGTGGCAATGGACATGACATCACCCATGACCGCTGACGCGGTAGGAGCACCACCAGCACCGGGACCATAGAACATCAGCTCTCCGGCGTTTTCAGCTTCGACAAACACCGCATTATAGGCATCGCGCACCGCAGCTAAGGGATGTTCACGGGGCAATAAGGTGGGATGTACCCGAAGTACCACACCATCATCAAGCTCTTCTGCAATGGCCAGCAGTTTAATGACATAGCCGGCAGCCGCAGCTGCCTTATGGTCGAGATCTGCTATCTCAGTGATGCCTTCGGTGTAGACCTCATCTAAGGAGAATGTGGCATGAAATGCCAGATGCGCCAAGACCGCTGCCTTGGCTGCAGCATCTGCACCGCCCACATCCGCTGTTGGATCAGCTTCGGCATATCCCAGTCGTTGAGCTTCTGCCAGGGCATCGTGGAAGGAAGCCCCCGTCGAATCCATTTGGTCAAGAATATAGTTGGTTGTTCCATTGACGATGCCCATGATGCGAGTCACCTTATCGCCTGATAGCGAGTCCCGCAGGGGACGCAGAATCGGGATCGCCCCGGCTACGGATGCTTCAAAGGATAACTGCACCCCAGCAGCAGCAGCGGCTTCATACAGTTCATCTCCGTGGGTAGCCAATAGTGCTTTATTGCCAGTAACAACGTTTGAACCTTGCTCGATGGCCTTACGGACTAGCTGTAGTGCCGGATCGATGCCGCCTAGCAGCTCGATAACGATATCGGCGCCGTCCATGACTTCTGCAGCATTATCACTGTAGTACTCATTGGGCAGCTGATAATCGCGTGTGGCCTGGGGGTTTCGGACAAAGATGCCGGTTAAATTTAGTCTGGCACCGATCCGTTCGCTTAGCGAATCGCCGTCTTCAATCAGAATACGAGCAACCTGTGACCCAACGGTTCCACCACCCAATAATGCAATATTCAATGAGGCGGTATCAGATGCAGTGGTCATGGTCCTCCGAGTAAACGTTAGAAAGGGAGCTATGGGCACCGTGTCGATATTGTAGTCCAGTCAGCGCCGGATGATTACAAATCAACTTCGCGGCTAAAGAGGTCCTGATAAGTCTCGCGACGAATAATTTCGCGGGCGTGGCCGTCTTTGATTGCCACGATAGCTGGCCGGAGCAGCATGTTGTAGTTCGAACTCATGGCATGCCCATACGCCCCGGTGGCCGGTACGACCAGCAAGTCACCGTCGTCGACATCTTTTGGCAGATAGACCGCATTGACGACAATGTCCCCAGACTCACAGTGTTTACCCACGACACGAGACAAAACCGGTTCGGCTTCACTGATGCGGTCAGCAAGCACCGCGGTGTAGTCGGCACCGTAAAGTACTGGACGCGGATTATCAGACATGCCACCATCAATAGCTACATATCGGCGCGGATAGTGGTTGCCTTCGAATTCAACCCATACGGTTTTTGTGGTCCCCACGGTATAAATAGTTATGCCGGCAGGACCGGCGATAGAACGTCCTGGCTCAATAGAAATCCGTGGACACGCCACACCTAATCTGGTGGTTTCAGCGCCAATGTGTTCAGCCAGGTTATTGGCTAGGACTGACGGCGCCAGCGGG
>DEPX01000132.1:11103-24024 GCA_002358975.1 Micrococcaceae bacterium UBA3381
CCCGCCGCCGATGTCTAACTCGCTGATAGAAATCTGTTCGGCGGCCAGCTGGGCGATGAATTCCAGCATCCGGGTTGCGGCAGTGGCAAAGCCCGTCGATTCAAAGATCTGACTTCCAATGTGGGAATGCAGGCCCACCAGGTTAATGCGTGGACAACCGGCAGCAAATGTGACGGCCTGATACGCCGCTGATGTGTCGGCTCCGGGTGCCGGGGTCATGGTCAGGCCAAATTTCTGGTCTTCGTGGGCAGTAGCAATGTGCTGATGTGTTGACGCATCGACTCCTGGGGTTAATCGCAGCATGACATTGGCGGTGATTCCAAGAGCGTTTGCTTGCTGAGCCACGCGATGCAACTCGGGCAATGAGTCCACCACAATGCGCCCCAGCGATGTAGTGATCGCGGTTTCTAATTCCGCATCGGATTTATTGTTGCCGTGCAACCCGATCTTTGACGGCTCAATTCCGGCCCGCAGGGCGATGGCTAGTTCGCCGCCGGATGCGGTGTCCATAAACAAGCCCTCGTCGCGTACCCATTTAGCCACCTGGACGGTCAGCAGTGCCTTGGACGCGTAGTAAACATCCACTCCCCCACATAACGGTGCAAAGGCAGTATTGAATGCCTCAACATAATCTCGTGCCCGTGTCCGAAAATCGTTTTCATCCAGTACCCAAAGCGGACTGCCGAATTGTTCAACTAATTCGGAGACACCAATGCCCTGGACAGTTAGCTGGGCGTTATCGCGAACAACCCCTGAAGGAAAGATCTTGGGATCAATTTCAGCGGTATCGGTTGGGATTTTGAGCCAGTTGGGCGCTAGAGGTGAATTCATCACATTTTCTCCGGTGCCGATACTCCCAGTAGGCCCAACCCATTGGCCAAGACCTGCGTGGTGGCATCGTTGAGCCAGCGACGGGAGTAGTTAACGGTTTGTGGTTGCGGTTTGGTGCCATCCTGTTCTGGGGCTGGCACGATTCGTGCTGCTGCATACCAAGCGTGATAAGCCGCTGCGATAGCTTCTAAGTGCCGAGCTAATCGATGTGGTTGACGCAGTTTCGCAGCACTTCCAACTATCGCTGGGAACTGGGCCAGTTTCGACAAGAGTTCTTCTTCTGTTGGGTGATTCAATGCAGCGGCATCAAATTTTTCTTCGGAACGAACCACACCCTGGGCGTCAGCGGTACGTGCAGCTGAACGCGCCCGTGCGTGAGCGTATTGCACGTAAAACACCGGATTGTCGTTGGTTTGTGACCGCAATAAGTCCGGATCGATTTCAATCGGCGAGTCATTCGGAAAGCGGGCCAGCGAGTAGCGCAGTGCATCGACACCTAACCATTCGATCAGATCTTTGAGCTCGATGATGTTACCGGCTCGCTTAGAGAGGCGCGCACCGTCGACGGAGATCAGCTGCCCGATCAAGATCTCGATGTTTTGTTCCATATCATCACCGGCACAAGCCGCCAGGGCACGCAGCCGATTGACATAACCGTGATGGTCAGCGCCTAACAAATAAATTTTCTGGTCAAAGCCACGGTCTTTTTTCGACAAATAGTAGGCGGCGTCACCGGCGAAATAGGTGGGTTGACCATCCGCCTTAATTAACACGCGGTCTTTGTCGTCATCAAAATCTGTGGTGCGAAGCCAGAACGCGCCATCATCTTGATAGGTGTGGCCTTGAGCTTTAAGCCGTTCCAGGGCGTCTTCGACTGCCCCTGAAGCATGCAGCTGTGCTTCAGAGAACCAGACATCAAAATGTACTTTGAACTCGTCTAGGGTTTGCTGGATATCGGCCAGCTGTAACTCATAGGCGCGTCGACGCAGCTGCGGCAGCGCGCTCTTATAATCCTGGTCACGGAGTTCAGGATCTTCGGTCAAAATGGTCTGGGCTATATCGTGAACATACTGTCCCGGATAACCGCCTTCGGGAACCGACTGGCCGTGCATCCGAGCCCACACCGAGGCAGCGAAGGTATCCAGCTGCACACCAAAATCGTTGATGTAGTACTCGTTGGTTACCGTTGCCCCCGACGCACGCAGCAATCGGCTGATTGCATCTCCCAGGGCAGCCCACCGTGTGTGGCCGATGTGCAGCGGCCCGGTGGGATTGGCTGAAACAAATTCTAGATTCACGACATCGCCAACGGCCTGATCATTATGCCCGAACGTTTCGCCTGCTTCGATAATGGTGCGTGCAAGTTCACCGGCTGCACCAGCATCCAGCACAATATTGATGAAACCCGGACCGGCAATATCCACGCTTGCAATACTGTCTAGCGCTTGGAGTTTCGGTGCTAGAACTTCCGCGAACTGGCGCGGATTCATGCCAGCACGTTTGCCTAACTGCAGCGCAATATTTGTTGCCCAGTCACCGTGGTCTCGGGACTTAGGTCGTTCAACTTTCGGGGCTTCAGGCACCGCATCGGCTGGCAGGTTAATTTCGCCGGCTTCTATTGCGGTATGCAGAACGTGGGCAATAGCTTCAGAAAGATTTTCGGGATTCACGGATCCAAGTTTAGCTACCACAGTCTAGGTCAGCACCTTTAAGGCGGAGTTTCACCGGATTGATCGCATATTTCGTCATAGCCAGGTTTTGCGGTAGGCTATTCAGGGTCCGATGATACAGCGTTTTCATGCTGGACCCCCGCCTCCGTAGCTCAGGGGATAGAGCGTCTGCCTCCGGAGCAGAAGGCCACAGGTTCGATTCCTGTCGGGGGCACAATTACACGCCGACCTTCTACAGTTTTTACGGCGCTCTTTTCCGCATTAGGTATCTTTCATCCTATCGTTGGCTAAAATTCGCCGTCCCATCGAAGAAATCTTCATTTGACGAGGCGTTTTGGTGTGCCCCAAGTCTTGTGACAGGATTATCAGCTGCTGCATACTTGAAAAATCAACGCATGCAAAACTCACGTTTTTTGGATGGCACATGACTTTGCAAAGAAAAACGCACCCCCGTGCAGGGCAGAACCAGCTGAACCCCGGTGATCAACGCTCCATTGGTTTAGATATTATGCGGCGCAGAGAAGCCGCCAATCTGCCGCGCACGGATCTGGCCAATAAAATTGGCATCTCTGAACGAACCCTTTTTCGTTGGGAGATGGAAGGTACCACGATGAAAAATCGTGATCGTTTCGTTGAAGCCTTGTCATCCATAGTTTATACCCCGGGTGGGAAACCTACCTCACTAACCATGACACGCAGCCAATTGCGTCGGGCAGCCTCCACCGATCTGGCCTCAGAACTGCAGGATCGTGCCCGCATTATGGATAACTACACCCGGCTTGTCGAAACTCTCAAAACCCGTTTACGCGAAGACGGGTTGGAACATTACATTCCACCCGGCCTCTAGCCAGCACGGTGCCATACACTATGGTTATCGCCGACGGTACATACTTGCATAACCACCGGGCCAAGAACAGGTGATTTCTAGAACCAAGTGGTTTAGATTGAAGGTCGAAATGAACCCTTCAGCGATGCAAGGAAGAATATGACCACCACATATCGCACACAAAACCCTGCCACCGGCCAGTTGCTTGAAGAATTTACCTTCGCCACCGACGACGAAGTCCAGCACGCACTGACAAAATCAGCTCAGGCCTACACCGCCTGGTCGGGCCTGGACATGGCCGAACGCGGCAAAATCCTATTGAAACTGGCCGATCTCTTCGACGAAAACGCCGAAGAACTCGCGGCCCAGGCCACCCTAGAAATGGGTAAAAACACTCGCGAAGCTATCGGGGAAGTCAAATACTGTGCCCGAATTATTCGGTACTTTGCAACCGAAGGTGAACGGCTCACCGCCGACCAACCTTTGAAAAACATTGACGGTCAGACCGCTATACTGCGTCGTCGATCTTTGGGACCGTTGCTGGGAATCATGCCGTGGAACTTCCCCTACTATCAAGTCATTCGGTTTGCTGCCCCGAACCTGATGCTGGGTAACACAGTGATTCTCAAACACGCCGAAATCTGTGCTGGAACCGCGCTGAAGATCGAAGAATATATGCGCGAAGCCGGGGTGCTTGACGGTGCCTACATTAACTTATTCGCCACCCACGACCAGGTCTCAACCATCATCGCAGACCCAAGGATCCACGGGATATCACTGACCGGTTCTGAACGTGCCGGTGCAGCCATTGGCGAGCAGGCCGGGCGCCATTTGAAAAAAGCTGTCCTTGAATTAGGTGGTTCCGACCCCTACATTGTGCTGGACTCCGCAGACGTGGCAGCCTCAGCACGACGTGCACTATTCTCTCGGCTGTCAAACTCAGGACAGACCTGCACCTCGAATAAACGCATGATTGTCATGGATGATATTTACGATGAGTTCGTTGCTGAACTAGCAAAACTTGCCGGCGAGCTGACACCGGGCGATCCGGCCGAGGCCAATCGCAGCGAATATGCACCCCTGTCCTCTGAAGCGGCTGCCGTGGGCTTGATGGCACAAATTGACGAGGCCCGTAGCGCCGGGGCCAATGTGTTGGTGGGTGGGCAACGCCCAGACCTACCCGGCTACTATGTGGCCCCCACTGTACTGACCGATATTCCAGAGACGTCACGGGCCTACACCGAAGAACTCTTCGGACCGGTCGTAATGGTCTACCGGGTGCATTCCGAGGACGAAGCCATTGAACTGGCCAACTCATCGGCATACGGGCTAGGTGGCTCAGTCTTTTCCGCCGATGAAACACGAGCCCAACAAGTCGCCGATCAACTTGATGTCGGCATGGTCCACATCAACGCGTTCAACGTTGGAGGCGAAGACCTGCCCTTTGGTGGTGTGAAACGTTCAGGTTTCGGACGCGAACTCGGGCCGCTGGGCATGGACGAATTCGTCAACAAACAACTCCTCACGGTTAGCCAACCGCGCTAGCAGTAACTTCAGTCCGGGTGATCGGTTGCCGGTCACCCGGATATGCTGTGTTCGGCCCCAAGCTTGTGCTGTGCGCAAATACGGTGAGACTACCGTAGAATTTTGTCATCATGTCCAACACATCCCCGCTAGATCTTTCTGCCATTTCCTTTCCCGACGAGCTACCGGTCTCTCAGCAGCGGCAACACATCATGACCCAGCTGGCCGAACACCAGGTCATCATAGTTGCCGGTGAAACCGGGTCAGGAAAGACCACGCAGCTACCCAAAATGTGTCTGGCCATGGGCCTGGCTGAGCATGGCATGATCGGTCACACCCAACCACGTCGTATCGCAGCACGATCCGTTGCCCAACGAGTCTCCGAAGAACTAGGTCAATCACTGGGAAATACCGTGGGATATCAGGTGCGGTTCACCTCCGAGGTCTCCGCCAATACCCAACTGAAAGTCATGACCGATGGGATTTTACTCGCCGAGATTCAACATGACCCAAACCTGTCAGCCTACTCGGTGCTTATTATTGACGAAGCCCACGAGCGCAGCCTGAATATCGATTTTTTGCTCGGCTATCTCAAACGATTGTTGGCCAAACGCGATGACCTAAAAGTTCTTATTACCTCGGCCACGATTGACCCCAAATCATTCGCCCAACATTTCGCCGATGCCAACGGCACCCCGGCCCCAATCGTTGAAGTTTCCGGGCGCACCTATCCGGTGGAGATTCGTTATAGACCACTCACCCAAGCGGTCATGGCCGATGATCCAGATGACGACGCCGACGACATGGAAGAAACCCGGGACCCACTTGATGCCATCGCTGATTCCGTTGAAGAACTCGGACGAGAAGCCCCCGGCGATATTTTAATTTTCTTTCCCGGCGAGCGCGAAATACGCGACGCCGCCGAGGTATTGGGCAGCCGATTGCAGCATAATCCGCGGCTGGCCCACGCCGATATCTTGCCGTTATTTGGACGGTTGTCGTTACAAGATCAACAGCGGGTTTTTCGTCCCGGTAAAAATCGCCGCATCGTCTTAGCTACCAATGTGGCAGAAACCTCGCTGACCGTCCCGGGGATCAAGTATGTTATCGATACCGGTACTGCCCGCATTTCGCGGTATTCACAGCGCACCAAAGTCCAACGCCTACCGATTGAACGGATCTCGCAGGCCTCGGCACAACAGCGTTCCGGACGTGCTGGTCGTACCAGCCCCGGCATTGCCATCCGGCTCTATTCGGAAAGCGATTTCAACGAACGCCCAGAATTTACCGACCCAGAAATCCTCCGCACCTCATTGGCCTCGGTCATTTTGCACATGGCGTCGTCCAATATTATTTCAACGGCAGCTGAGCTAGAAGATTTTCCTTTTATCCAACCGCCCGAACATAAACAAATCACTGACGGCGTGACACTGCTGACCGAACTAGGGGCACTGAACACCGGCAACCCGGTTCGAGTGCGTGGCCGCGGTGGACGCTGGGTTACCCGCACCTTTGCTGCCGGGACCATTACCCCGCTGGGACGGCGTCTGGCTCGGTTGCCGGTCGCTCCACGACTAGCGCGTATGATTTTAGCTGCCCAAGAGCACAAAGTCGTGCCCGAAATGTTGGTATTGACCGCCGGTTTAACCATCCAAGACCCGCGCGAACGTCCCGAAGAACATCGGGCAGCAGCAGATGAACTGCACCGCAGGTTTACCGATGATGCTTCGGATTTTTCGGCCATGTTGAATCTGTGGAACTATCTTCACGAGCAACAGCGAGAACTATCCGGAAATCAGTTTCGTAAACTGTGCCGACGAGAATTTATTAACTACCTCCGGGTCCGTGAATGGCAGGATCTGGTCCGCCAGTTACGCCAAATCACCCGCGAAGTTGGCATCAAAATCCCGTCTGAAAACAAAATCGAAGCAGCGGGTCATCATGACGGCATCCACCAGGCGCTTTTGACCGGGCTACTGTCTCACATCGGCTCCTGGGATGAGCGGCGCAATAATTATCAAGGCGCCCGAGGTTCCCGTTTTGCTGTCTTTCCTGGCTCAGGTCTGTTCAAAAAACGCCATGACTTCGTAATGGCCGCAGAGCTGGTTGAAACCTCGCGACTGTGGGCCCGTCAGGTAGCTGCCATTGAGCCGGCTTGGATTGAACATGCCGCCGGATCTTTGGCCAAGATACATACTTCGGATCCGTATTGGTCCAGACGTAACGGCACCGCCATGGCCAGACAACGTGTCATGGTCTACGGGGTCACCATTGTCACCGACCGTCCTGTGCGCTACTACAACATAGACCGTGGATTGGCGCGTGAAATGTTTATTCGACACGCGCTGATTGAAGGGGAATGGAACACCCGCCATCACTTTTTCAAACGCAATCTGGAGCGGCTAGCCGAAATTGAAGAATTAGAGACACGTATGCGCCGCCGGGACCTATTGGTATCCGAAGATGTGCTCTTTGAGTTTTATGATGCTCGCATTCCAGAACATGCTGTTTCCCAGCGGCACTTTGACGCATGGTGGCGTCGAGAACGCCACCATAACCCGGAACTATTAGATTTCGATCCGGACCAACTCTTAGCTGCCGATGCCCAACAATTGGATGTCAATAAATATCCCGACGTATTTGTGCATCCAACACCCACCGGCGATGTCCAATTGCCATTACATTATGAGTTCACGCCGGTTACTGCTATTGGCGCAGACGCTTCAGGCGCCGGTAAACCGGCTGGACCTGGCACCGACGGCGTAACCGTAACCATACCGGTGGCGTTGCTACACCAGATGGACACTGAACGCTTCGACTGGTTAATTCCGGGACTGCGTACCGAACTCATTACTGCTTTAATTCGTGGGCTGCCCAAACCCATTCGTAAACACTTGGTTCCTGCCCCCGATACAGCCCAGGCGGCTGCCACATATCTGGCCGAGTATGCTGACCCACAGACCGATAATTTCTTTGCCGCACTAGGAGCCTTCCTACGCCAAGTAAAACACCAATACGTAAAACCCGACGACTGGACGATCGACAAACTACCACCGCATCTGCGTTTTACCTATCAAGTTATTGATGATCGCGGTGCGGTTGTCGGTGCTAGCGATGAGCTGGGCAGACTGCAACGCGAACTGGCCGGTGAAAATCAGACCGCACTGGCGGCCTCCCTCACTGCCGCAGCTCAATCCCAAGGGGTCGCGTTACCCGGCCGAGAACAACCGGACCCTACAGATCACGCGAAGACCAACCATCAGCCAGCAGCGTCGGCAACTACCAGTATCTCCACGTTTCAACCACGGACCGGCCTAACAACGTGGAGCGTCGGCGATATTCCAGAAAGTATTCAAACCACTATAGCTACGGGTTCTGGGCATCAAGAAGTTACCGGTTACCCGGCGTTACAGGCCGGCACAGGCGACCAGCCCACCGCAGACCTGGTAGTGATGCGGACAAAGGGTGAACAACACGCAGTCCATCGCACCGGAGTTATTGCCTTGTTACAGGCGGAGTTGCCAAACCCGCAACGCTATATTTTGGATCATTTATCCCCCGCCGAGAAACTGGCCTTTGCCAGCTCCCCCTACCCCAATAGTGCCGCCCTGGTGGCCGATTGTACTTACACCGCCATTGACGCCCTGGTGCCCGACGATGCGCCAATGACCAAACAAGCCTATCAACAGGTGGCCGAAGCGGTACAGCAAGAGCTCATCGACACAACATTTCAAGTCACTTCGGTGGTCGCAAAGATTTTGGACCTCTCTCGGCAGGTTGATCGTCGGATCCGACAGATACGTTCTTTGGCGTTGGCAGCTACCGCTGCCGATCTACGGGCTCACCATGATCGATTAGTAGGACACCGGTTTGTTTCCTCCACAGGATGGGCGCATTTGCGCCACATTCCGCGGTATTTGGAAGGCATCGGTATCCGATTGGATACCTTAGATGCTGGTGGAGCACTACAGCGAGACGGGTTAAATATGCAAACCGTCCAAGCGCTAGAACAGGACTATGCCACACTACTGGACCAGGCCCCTGCCGGTGTACCGACTCCGTCGGCCATCACCGAAATCTTCTGGCTGCTCCAAGAGTTGCGCATCTCGCTATTTGCTCAGCAGTTAGGTACTGCCACCCGAGTTAGTGAAAAACGCGTGCGCCAAGCCATCGGGGCTGCTGAAACGCAACTGAGCTAATCCTGCGGGACCGAATCGCTATAGCCGGCCTCGCGCAGGGCTTGACGCAGCGCCGTAGCAGCGTGTTCCATTTTGTCCTGATCTGGTTCACGCATGGCATTGCTTAGATCAAAGTCCGCCAATTGTTGGGTCGGGAAAACATGTAGATGCACATGTGGCACCTCATAGCCGGCGATCATCATTCCGGCCCGGGCTGCTCCCAAGGCACTGACCTGCGCGGCACCGATACGTGAAGCCACAAGGTACAGGTGCGCATTGAGGTCTTCGTCTAGATGGGTCCACATGTCGGTTTCTTCTCGGGGCACCACCAATGTATGACCATAGGACAAGGGATTGATGTCCAAAAACGCCGCACACTTTTCGTCTTGCCAAATGAACCGGCCGGGGATTTCGCCGTCAATAATTTTGGTGAAAATAGTAGCCATCTATGCTCCTAATACGTAGCTGCAATTGGGATGTTAACTGCAGTCTAATGATACGGACGCCAAAAGTTCGCTAGTTGGCGGTCTAAGCATCTTCAGGCATGGTTCCAGCCGCTTCACCGGTTGCCACCGGGCGGTCACGAACAGCTGACCACGCAGACCAAGACCCCGGATACAGGGCGGCATCCACATCAGCCAGGGCTAGACCCAAGACAACTTTCGATGCTGTAACACCGGAGCCGCAATAAGCGGTGACGGTGGATTGTTGGGTTGCGTGATAGTCGGCGAAGTAATCCTGTAGGGCATCAGCCGGTAAGAATTTGCCTTCAGCATCGGTTAGGGCCGTACTTGGCGCAGAGATCGCGCCAGGAACATGCCCAGCCACAGGGTCAATAGGTTCGTGGTCGCCGGTGTACCGTTCAGAAGCCCGAGCGTCTAACAGGACGCCGCCTTGTCGCACGAAAGTAGGGATATCTTGAGTGTCCACTACTGGCATTTTGCCCCAGGACAAATATGCCGAACCAATACGTGGAAGCACTTCGCCGGCTTGCAACGGTAGATCGGCATTGCGCCAAGCACCCAACCCACCATCCAGTACGTAGACCCGCGACAGGCCAGCATAGCGTAGCAGCCACCATGCGCGCGCTGCTGCCGAGGAATCAACAGCGTCATACACTACAACGGTATCGCCATCGTTGAGTCCCAGCATCCGCACCGATTCAGTGAAACTAGCAGGGTCCGGCAGTGGGTGGCGTCCCATGGCTGGCGAACCGTGCCCGGCCAGGTGACTGGTCATAGACACATAAACGGCTCCGGGCAGATGGCCCTGACGATAGGCCTCGTGGTTTTGGGTGGGATCGGTGGCGGACCAGCGCACATCCCAAATCACCAGTCGACCCGGTTCAGGCACCGGGGTGGGTGCCACGAAACCGTGTGGTTGTGCTGGCTGCTGATCAGCCATCAGCCGTGTTCGAACTTGTACGGTGTCATGTTCTGGCAAGGAGTTATCGGTGCGGTCTATGCCCATCCAGGCGGCCAGCACACCGATACTGATCAATACAGGTTGGTTCATGTTAGAAAACTCCTCCAGCATGTTTGGCACCGTCATTTAAGTCTTGCTTCTTGACACATTGCGTGCCGGGTTTTTGAAGGAATTTCACATCCACAACTGTAGTACCGTGACACAAGAATTGCACGGTTAGCTAATTTCACAGCCCGGCTATTCGGTATTCGATGGGTACTTGTTACACTATAGGCCGAGTTCATCGCGCCAGAAGGGTACCTACCATTATGTCGTCAGCGTCATCATCTCGGCCCCGCACACGTAACACCTGGCAAAAGCAGGCCATTGATGAAATGTTAGCTACCAGTGCCGATTTTCTTTCGGCTCAACAGATTCACCAATCGGTAGCCGAATCGGGTCGTTCAGTTTCCCTGGCCACGGTGTATCGGGTGTTGCAGACTCAAGTCGAAGATGGGGAACTAGACATCTTGGCTTTAGACGATGGCCAGACACTGTTTCGGAAGTGTGCCTCAACCGGTCACCACCACCATCTGGTGTGTCGTAACTGTCGGGCGACCGTAGAAATTGCGGCGCCAAAGTTAGAGCAGTGGGCCGATAAGGTTGGTGCGGATTATGGCTACACTGATATTGACCATACCTTGGAGATTTACGGGTTGTGTTCCCAGTGCGCTCAGAAGGCTTCGTAACGGCTAAAACGCTCGCCGTAGCCGCTCGGTGGCTCATCGGCTTCGATAGCATCGCCTTCAGCTGTACATTCCGGTAGCTCCACTACGGTTGTGCCATTGACTTCTGCCGGCTCGTGCAAACTACCCAGGCCATAGGCCCGTTCCAAATTCGCCCTGGTCAAGACGTCCTCTGGGGCACCGGAAGCCACAATTTTGCCATCCATGAGGATGACATGGTCGGCTGCTGCGGCCTCATCCAGATCGTGAGTGGTCAAAATAACCGAGTGGCCGTGTTCTTCAACTTCAGTGTGAATCACGTCGTCAATAATACGCATAGACGTCAGATCCAGCCCGGTCATGGGCTCATCTAACACGAGGATTTCGTGGCCCTGGGCAATGCCTTGGGCAACGTAGACGCGTTGACGCTGTCCGCCGGAGAGCTCTTCCAGGTGGCGGTTCTTCAGATCGGTGATGTTCATGGTTTGCATTGCATAGTTAATCGCAGCCCGATCCTGGGAGCGGAACATACCAAACCAGCCGCGCTGGGCGTAGCGGCCCATCGAGACGACGTCTTTGACGGTAATGGGCGTGCCGGTAGGAAATACTACTGACTGCATCACAAAAGAAATTTCGTGTTTGATGTCTTTTACTGGCTTATCGAGCACGTTAATATGACCGGCACTAGGTGACAGGATGCCGGCTATGGCCTGCAATAATGTGGTTTTACCGGATCCGTTGGGTCCAATGACCGCAGTGATTTTTCCTTGTGGAATGGTAAAACTTGAGGCCGATACGGCGCGGTGGGAGCCACGGTACAGCACGATATCGTGGGCTTCAACGAGAGTCATGAGGCTCCTTGCTCAGCTGGTATTGCACTGCGTTGGCGCCGGGAAATCGCAGCCGTTATTTCTCGTATTGTCAAAACCATAAAGAAACCGAGGATGGCGATAAGCGCCATTGACGCTCCGGCGGCGGTTCCCAAATGGTAACTGAGAATCAATCCCACAGTAACAGAGACCACACCGATAACCAGCGATGAGATCATCATTCGCGGCACGGTTCGGGTAATCAATGCTGCTGTGGCTGCAGGGCCAATCAGTAGGCCAAGGACCAGCAACGTGCCTACGGCCTGAAACGAACCTATCACCGCAGCGGCAATCATCAGTAGTAACAACCAGTGCGTAAGCTGGGGGCGCATTCCTAGTGCCTGCGCTTTATCTGGCGAAAAGGATAATGCCATCAGCGGGCGGTATAACAGCAGGGATAGTGCACCAACACCGGCTACGAACACCAGTTGCATCCGAATATCTTGCCACGACACACCCAGTGCATCGCCGAATAGGATCGCCGTCAGCGAGCCCTGAAAACTATCTGCGCGCGAAATAAGCACAACCCCCAGCGCCATCATGCCGACAAATAATAAGCCGATGGTGCTATCTTCTTTCAGACTAGTTGTACGGTGCACAAGTTCCATTAAACTCACCATAACCAAAGCCGCAAGGCCTGCGCCCAGAAATGGGGAGAAATCAAAAAGTACTGCAGCGGCAATGCCTGGAACCACACCGTGCACAAAGGCGTCACCAAAAAAGCTCATGCCCCGCAGGATGAGCCAGACACCAACAAAGCTCGACATAACCGCGGCTAATAGCCCACCGAGCAGGGCGCGAATTTGGAAACCGGTCTGGAATGGCTCGACCACCCAGTTGAACAATTCCACTATGGGGCTACCTTCCGACTCAAGAGGTTTTCTAGTTTAGGGC
>DEPX01000132.1:24190-27992 GCA_002358975.1 Micrococcaceae bacterium UBA3381
TTAGCTTTTGAGGTCACTAGGGCATCAACATCGCCATCTTTGAGCAGATCAGTCAGTTGTGCCAACTGATGGGAAGATGGCTCCCCATCGGTCGAGCCGCCCGGAACAACGACCCCGCTAATCTCCACTGCGTAGCGATCAGCAAAATAACCATAGGCTGCGTGATCAGTGACCAGGTGTGGGGTACCCAAGTCGTCGATGATGCCCGCAATTTCGTTATCGGCCTCATCCAGCTGGTCAGCCAGTTGCTCTCCACATTGTTGGTATGCATCGTCTCCAGTAGTTTCTGCCATGCGTTCACCGATGAGTTTTGCGCCGTTAGCCATACGAGAGACATCCATCCAGACATGTGCATCATAACTACCGTGGTCATGCTCATCATCGGCATGGTCGTGTTCTTCGCCGGCTGGTAGCGGATCGAGTTCCGGTGCTACTTCGAAAACCTGTGCGCCATCTTCTGTGGCATTGTCAATGGAGCGCTGCATTGAGGCTTCCAAGCCTAAACCATTGGTAACAACCAGATCTGCCTTAACCATATCTGCGATCTGAGCACTAGAGGCCTCGAAGGTATGCGGGTCATCTCCAGGTCCCATGAGAACCTGGGCTTCTCCCCCACCACATTCAGTGATTTGCTTGACAAGCGATCCCATCTGCGTCGTCGTTGCAACGACAGTTGCTGAAGACTCGTCACCATCGCCGCCAGGTTGAGTAGAACAACCAGCCAGAATAAGTCCAGCAAGGCTGGTTACCCCGACCACCGACAGAAGACTTTTTCGTTGCGCGGGCATAACAATCCTTAATGCATTTGGACGACAGGATATCGAGGCTATCTGAACCTACCAGCACACTAATGCAATTCATTCGCATTAGCAATAACAGGTAGTGAGTCGGCCTGTAACATCAAGAAGTCGGCGTGCCACCGGAAGGATTTTTACGTTGCCTAACACTAATTTTCTGAGACTGCGTCACATCTCGTATTTCGCCCACGAGCACTTCAATGACGTCTTCAAGAAACAACACCCCCACAGTATTGCCTGCATGATCCTGCACCCGAGCCATATGGACACCAATGCGCTGCATAACAGTCAGGGCGTCTTCAATGGGTTTATCTACCCGAATGTTCACCATAGAACGCACGCGATTGATCGGGATAGGTGCGGTATATCGCTCATCGGGCAGCGACAGCAGATCTTTAATATGCAAATACCCAAGCACTGAACTATCCGCGCGGTCTTCGACAACCAACCGTGATAAACCTGTTTTGCGTACAGCTTGGTCGAATTGTTCAGGAGTATTAGTAGACGAGATAGTCACGATCTGATCGATGGGGACCATGACCTGCTCTGCTGGCACATCCGAGAAACTTAATGCCCCCGACAGGATGCCTGTCTGGTCCTCTACCAATCCACTGCGTTGCGATTCTTCAACAATCGATTGGACTTCCTCAAGAGTGTAGGTGGAAGTTACTTCATGTTGCGGCTCAATACCAAAAAGTCGCAGTGCCGCATTGGCTAACCAATTCAACACCCGAATGATAGGACGCAGCACTTTATCGAGTACGACCAGTGGTGGTGCAAGAAGAAGCACTGCCCTATCGGCCATGCTCACGGCCGCATTTTTCGGCACCATTTCGCCTAGCGTCACGTGCAGAAAAGTCACTAACAACAAGGCGATAACAAAGGCCACCGTGGATCCCACACTGGGGTCTAAGCCCAGTGCGTCAAGGGGCACTTGAAATATATAGCCAATAGCAGGTTCTGAAACATGAAGAATTAATAGCGAGCACGCCGTGATCCCCAGTTGGCAAATGGCCAAAATATCGGTGACGTGTTCCATTGCAAATAGCGCGTATTGTGCTAGCTTCGAACCGTCATTTACGCGCGGTTCGATTTGCGAACGCCGAGCTCCCATGACGGAAAATTCTCCGGCAACAAAAAATGCGTTGCCGGCCAATAGGACGATCAGCCACAACAGTCCAGGAATATGCTCGCTCATGCATCCTCCCTCGTGCCTTTTATGACTGGTTGCAGGTCATCAGGGATATATCTGACCCGTTCGATCCGGTGACCGTCGATGCGTTGGACTTCTAAGGTGCCATGCTCCACGTTGACGGTATCGCCAAGCTCCGCGACCCGACCTAGTTCAGCCATGATGTAACCGCCGACAGTTTCATAGGCTTCATCTTCTTCGATGCGTAAACCGGGTATCTGGGCCATAACTTCGTCTGGCCGGAGCACAGCTGGAAATACCCAACCGCCCTGTGGACTTTGTAAAACTCCAGGTGTCATGCGATCGTGTTCATCAGCGACCTCGCCAACAATCTCTTCGACGAGGTCTTCTAGTGTTACCACACCGGCGGTGCCCCCGTATTCATCGATGACAACGGCCATCTGAAATGGTGCTTCACGCAGTTCAACGATCAGTGTGTCCAGAGTGACCGCTTCCGGGACACGCACTACATCACTGGCGATGGTGCCGGCCGTGAGTTGGCCGCGCTTGGATTTGGGTACAGCAATGGCTTTTTTGACATGCAATATCCCGCGAATTTCATCTGCGTTGCCATCGGTGACTGGGAAACGTGAAAAACCGGTACGTCGGGCAAATGCCAAAACCTCATTCAGGTTTTGGTCTGCTCCAATAGTTTCCATGTCCATTCTGGGCGTCATGACATCTGCCGCCGTGCGAGCCGAAAATTTTAAGGTGCGGTCCACAAAGGTGGCGGTTCTGGTATCAAGCGTGCCCATCTCGGCAGAGCGTCGTACCAGCGAAGATAGCTCTTCGGGGGTGCGAGCCCCTGATAGTTCTTCTTGGGCGATAAGACCAAAGCGTCCTAGAACCCAGTTGGAAAAATTATTTAAGCCAGCAACGATGGGACGAAAGACAGCCGTAAAAACCAGCTGTGGCCGTACCAAAAGCCGAGCGATGGGCAAGGCTTTGGCTAACGAAAGATTCTTTGGGATGAGTTCGCCAATCAGCATGGACAGACCGGTTCCGATAATCATTGCAATAGTCAACGACATCGAATACGTCAACGCCTCATTGTCGCCTGTCAGTGGTTTCAACGGCGTCATCAACAGCCGCCCCAGCGAAGGTTCTAAAAAGAACCCGGTCAGCAGTGCGGTTAGCGTAATGCCTAACTGACAAGATGACAGCTGTGTTGAAAGTGACTTCAGTGCTTTGAGGACTGGTTTGGCACCTTTATCACCGTTATCAACCATGCGCTGCACAGTTGGAACGTCCAGAGAAATCAGGGAGAACTCAATGGCGACAAAAAACCCGTTGCCAAGGATCAATAACAGACTGACCCCGAATAATAGCCATTCCATTACCATGCTGGATCACCAACTCGGCATGCTTCCACCAAGCTAGGGCCGTGCAGATTAGGCCAACTTGGAGGCTCCAGTTCATTTGCCACAGTATGGCGATGCGTCGTGGGGGTCGTGCGTCTGGCACGTCTGTGATAGTCCATGGTGCACTTTATTATAAGGCTTTTCCTTTACCAGGAGCTGGCAACAGGTCGTCCTTCGTCGTATCCTGCCGCCGATTGGATCCCCACAACGGCACGTTCATGAAATTCTGCAAGATCTTTAGCGCCTGCATACGTCATCGAGGACCGCACACCTGCGGTGATGTCGTCAAGCAAATCTTCAACTGAGGGATACGTTGGGTCAACATACATTTTGGATCCGGAAACGCCCTCTTCAAAAAACGCTTTCCGAGCTCGATCAAACGCATCGTCTTTACGGGTGCGGGCCGAAACAGCTCGAGCCGAAGCCATGCCGAAGTTTTCCCGGACTGCCGC
>DEPX01000211.1:0-129 GCA_002358975.1 Micrococcaceae bacterium UBA3381
GTAAAACCAGAGCAGTCCCAGCCTCCAGGGCCCTTGCCACCCCAGACATAGGAAGTCCCGATACCGGAGTATGCTGCAGAAACTACAGCGCCCAGCGAACCGGAGGCTGATGTCGATTCTGGCTCTTCT
>DEPX01000211.1:137-6247 GCA_002358975.1 Micrococcaceae bacterium UBA3381
TTCAGTTTCAGTTTCAGTTTCCGGTTCAGTTTCAGTTTCCGGTTCAGAATCCGCTTCACTTTGTGTCTCGTTAGATTCACTTTGCGTGTCGTCGGTTTCGTCACTTGAGGTGTCAGGGGTGACCGGTGTGACATCTTCTTCTTCGACTGGCTCTGGCTCAGGCTCCACCACCGGTTCTGGCTCTTCACGATCCGAGGTGAGGTCAGCACGGCCTAAATCAAGGCGTACAGAATCAGCGGTAATAACCTCTGCTTTACGCGAGGTGCGTTCCAGTTTGAAGTTTGTAGCTGGCAGCGTCGACGTTTCACGGTCGGTCTGCACAGGAGCAGCATTGGCTGCTGGGGTTGCCGCAAGGACCATACCGGAAGCTGCTGCAATTACAGCAGCTTGGCGGCCTGAACGGCCCATGACCTGGGTCATGGCTTCTAGCGTTGCGCCCTTTTCAGGAGTTGCACGGTGACGTGCAGTTGAAATGCGCTTCGACACTTGGCTTACCTCTCTCATGTGCTTAAGGCTTTTGACCTGACTCCGCCACGAATGGGTAGTTACAACTGCATGGTTCTGCCAGCCAGTCGCGGAGTTCAGAAGCAAACTGGTGGCCGGCGCTAAAGTACGTTCTGCTTGAGCACCGAAAGTTAGCTTAGTAGAACCACAACAAAATGTCACGCTCAGATAACGATTGGTTGACGAAAACCGTTATTTTCTTCATAGGGCCGCGTGCTACTGCGGAAGAAAGAATATAACATTGTGTGATATTCCTGTTTGGCAACATCATGATCACACGTTCTGACATCAGTTTTGGTGTGCAACATCACGGTTTGGTTACTTAACTCGTGCCACCCGCACATGGGCTGCAGTATCTTCGGAAATCTCTAAACCAAGGTCGGAAAAATCTTGCACGTCACCGGGTAGCTCTGGACCGGATTCGATTGTGCGCACCGCAACATAACCATCCGATGGCTCAGCAGCCAAGACAGCACCTGGTTGGATACCTGCGGCTGCAAACTGGGTAAGTAACTCTGGGTCAGTCTGGATTGCCTCGGTAAGCACTTTAACTTCGAAAGTCCCAGCTTCTTCCAAAGCTACAGTCAACGGTTCCCCCTCATACGGAGTAGGGTCTAATCCGGTTTCAGGCCCGCCCAATTGTTCCAATAAAGGAATTTGGTTACCAAACGGTGAGTTCGATGGCGAATTTAACAGAATCATCAATCGGGCTTCCACCTGGTCGCTCATTACATGTTCCCAGCGGCAGGCTTCCTCGTGGACATAGGGCCAATCCAAACCGATCACATCGGCAAGTAACCGTTCAGCCAGGCGATGTTTGCGCATAACTGTTGCTGCAGAGGTGAGGCCTTGTTCGGTCAGCTCGAGGCGACGATCCGAAGCCACATGTAAAAGTCCGTCGCGCTCCATACGAGCCACAGTCTGGGAAACCGTGGGACCAGAATGCTCCAGACGCTCAGCTATTCGTGCCCGCAAAGGCGCGATACCTTCTTCCATCAGTTCATAGATGGTGCGTAAGTACATTTCCGTTGTATCAATGAGATCCGTCACTGCCCGTGTTCCTTCATCTGCGTTGCGGGATATACCGCCTGGGACTAATAATCCACATTTATCATACGTTCGACGGCCATTAACGACTAGGATTTATCCACAGGCTTTCGCAATAGGCGCTCGGTTTGTGCAGATAAGCATAAAAATGAATTCACATGTTGGCTTATTATGATGGTTTATACCACTTGCCATCCACAATGGATGGCATAACCTGTCGCCTTTAATAAGGAGTACCATGACGACACCGGCCATCGAAATCCCAGAGCGCCTAAAACCAGCGGATGGTCGCTTCGGCGCAGGCCCTTCCAAAGTCAGCACACAGCTCTCCCAAGCCGTTGTAGCCGCAGGTTCAGAACTGTTGGGCACCTCCCACCGCCAAGCGCCGGTCCGTACTCTTGTTGCCTCAGTTCAAGACGGTATCGCTACGCTCTTCGGCGCACCCGAAGATTACCGCGTTGTGCTAGGTGTCGGTGGTGCCACCGCATTTTGGGATATCGCAAGTTTCGGTCTGGTCCGAAATAAGGTCCAACACTTGTCGTTTGGTGAGTTCGGATCAAAATTTGCGAAGGCTACCAATAATGCGCCCTTTTTAGATGACTCCGTCATTCTGCAAGCTGACCCCGGAACCCGTCCGATTCCGCGAGCAGAAACTGGTATCGATGTTTATGCTTGGCCTCAAAACGAAACCTCGACCGGCGTCGCTGCGCCCGTACACCGGGTCGAGGGTGCCGATCCCGGTGCCCTGATGCTTATCGATGCCACTTCTGGTGCCGGCGGGTTGCCCGTTGATGTACGTGAGTCAGATGTGTACTATTTTTCTCCCCAGAAGAATTTTGCTTCCGACGGCGGGCTATGGTTGGGGCTTTTCTCCCCTGCAGCCCTCGACCGGGCCGAGGAAATTGCCGAAACCGACCGCTGGGTGCCAGATTTTCTTAATCTGAAAACCGCTATTGATAATTCAGCTAAAAATCAAACCTACAATACACCGGCGCTGGCTACCCTGATCATGCTGGATGAACAGCTGAAGTGGCTAAATAGTAACGGCGGGTTGAGCTTTGCTACGGGGCGCACTAAGGATTCGTCCGATCGCCTATACACCTGGGCAGAGGCTTCTGAATATGCCTCCCCGTTCGTTACTCGACCTGAAGATCGCTCCCAGGTAGTAGTAACCATCGATTTCGCCGATGTAGTCAGTGCTGCCACGGTCGCATCTGTACTCCGTGCCAATGGCATCGTAGATACCGAACCATATCGCAAGCTAGGCCGTAATCAGCTGCGCGTGGCAACTTTCAGTGCGATTGACCCAGAGGACGTGTCGGCACTAACCACCTGCATCGACTACGTGGTCGATCGTTTATAGACAACGACTCGTGCCATCACAGTTTTCGGCGTCGCCATCGCGCAGGTTCACCTGCCGATAGCGGCGCCGAAACCATTTTGGCCCACCGCTAGTCATGCTGTGATGAAGCCTTGGAGTCTTTATCCTTATCGGATTCCTTTTGCTGCGTCTTGCGTCGTGCAGCTTGCTGTTTAGCTCGCCGACGCTTGGCCTCACGACGTGCTTGTTTATTCGTTTCAGTCGAGTCACTAGTTGAACTTTCAGACTCGGCTGTGTCGTGTTTGACTTCAGGTTCGGTCAAACCGGCTTCTTCAAGGGCTTTAGAAGGGTCTTCCCCAGCAGCGATAGCTTCCAACCGGATGCGCTCTTCTTGTGAAGCACGTTCCATCCAGGGCACCCATTCTGGCGAGAGAATGGCATCATCCCCGGGCAGCATACCGGTCTCACACACGGTAGCGTTTTTAGATCGTGGTGCCCGCGCTAAAGTGGCGAAAAATTCCCAGCCACCATAACCACGCACCTTGGCGGCAAACCGATGAGTCACCACGCGTTCGTCGTCGGCAACCACACCAATATGGTCGCCGATCTCAGCGGCGTCCACAGAATCTAAAATGGCGCTTCGTGCAATACCTGTGGCTTCAGCCAACGTGGCATCCATGCGCGGTTTGCGTTCTACAGGTCGTGGCGGCCCGAATGTAGCCCAACCGGGTTCAGTGTCCAAGACGGTATCGGTTTGTCTATCAGGCATCAAATGCATCAGCCACCCTTCTCATAATCGTGGCCATTTGTTCGGCTTGGCGAGCAGCTGGATAACGCCCGGAACGCAAGCCGGTGGAAGCTGTGTCGAGCATGCGGATCAGGTCGTCCACGATGGCTGCCATATCCTGTGCTTTTGGTCGGGTGGCACGAACCACTGATGGAAGCTTATCCAATAACTCCACAGATAAGGCTTGAGGTCCGCGTCGTGAATCAGCAATGCCAAATTCCACGCGCGTACCTGGGCGCAGTTGACTGACACCTTCGGGCAACGCTGACGCTGGCAAATGGATGTCTTTGCCCTCATCAGTGGTGATAAACCCAAAACCTTTATTATGATCGTAAAATTTCACTCTGCCGGTTGGCATGTATGGTCATTTCCTTCGTGACGGACATCATTCACAAAGGGTTCCCGTCACGCACCGATTTTCGTGCGGTTACGGGAACCCCAAAAGCCTATATCAGGCAAGTATACCGGCAAACCCGCCTAGCCTTCGTAAACAGTCCTGCCCCTGTGCTGCAAGCGTAGAATTACGGCCATGACACCAGATGAACACAAAAGCCTCGATGCGATGCCCTCTTGGATTAATGCTGTGCTGTGGAGCGGCGTCGCTATTGTGGTGATCTCCTTTTTAGCAGTGGTTGGCGTATTAGTTTATTATTTCACCGGCGCGACACCAACCACCTGGTTATTCTGGTTAGCCCTGTTAGCGTTCCCGACCGGCTTCATATTTCTCCTGGTTGCTCTAGTGGGCAACGTTATAGTGCGCCGCAAGCGACAACATTCCTAGCAACGCGCCCAGCAAGTACTCAGCCAGCTTTCAGGTTAGTTTTTTTACAATAGATGTATGACGTCGCAAACTTTTGAAGCAAAACTCTTAGTCGTCGATGACGAACCCAATATTCGCGAACTACTATCTACCTCGCTGCGCTTTGCCGGATTTGATGTAATAGCAGCAGCAAACGGCCGCGAAGCGCTCGAAGCCGCCGAAACTCATAACCCAGACTTGGCGGTACTCGACGTCATGTTGCCGGATATGGACGGTTTCACTGTAACTCGCAAACTGCGGGCCACTGGACGCCACTTCCCGGTCGTTTTTTTGACAGCCCGAGATGAGACCGAAGATAAAGTCACCGGTTTGACCGTAGGCGGCGATGACTACGTGACCAAACCTTTTAGCCTTGATGAAGTAGTCGCCCGTATCCGTGCGGTACTCCGTCGCACCGCACCGGCAGATGACGATGAAGCCATCCTAATGGTTGATGATTTAGAACTCGATGACGACGCCCACGAAGTCCGCCGTGGTGGAGATATCATCGATCTATCCCCCACAGAGTTCAAACTGTTGCGATACCTGATGATGAATCCCAACCGGGTATTGTCTAAAGCTCAAATTTTGGATCACGTATGGGAATACGATTTCAACGGTGACGCCTCGATCGTCGAATCATATATTTCATATTTGCGACGCAAAATCGACATCGGCGACCGTCCCAAAATGATCCACACCAAGCGCGGTGTCGGCTACCTATTGCGCACCCAAGACAAACGCTAAATGGCTAAGCCCAAACCGCTGCAATGGATAGCCCGGACATGGCAGGCTACCTCGCTGCGTACCCAGTTAACGCTTATCACCGGGGTGCTTATGGCCATCACTGTGGCCACGACCGCCGTCCTGACCGCTTCGTTGTATCGGCAGGAGCTGGTTCGTCAGATCGACGAAGATATCTTCACTAACCGACATAATGTGTCGATGTTTCTGACTTCCATGGGCTCTACCGGGCCTTACGACACTGGTAGCTTTCAACAAACCATTGTCCGATTTTACGGCGAGTCCTGGGATAACGAAGGCAACCTTATCTCGCGCATTCACGCTGAGGGTTCCGATGTTCCTGATATCCAACGGGTAACCGCAGAACAGGCCGCTGAGCATGGCTCATCGGCTTTTGTCGTCCCCGGACTCGGAGACCCACAAAGTCAATGGCGTGTACAGATTTATCGTTTGGAATCCGATAGCGGGACCGTGGCCATCGCTCTACCGCTTGAACCGGTAGAACGTTCCGTGGAGCGAGTGACCACGTTGGTCATTACCATCGGTTTATTAGCCACTTTGGTTGTCACCATGATCGCCTATGGGCTGGTCACCACCGCATTTCGTCCACTCAACCGGGTTGAACGTACCGCCGCGGGGATTGCCGCAGGCGACTTGTCGAAACGTGTGCCGCCCGGGGCACCAGATACCGAAGTGGGCCGACTATCACGCTCACTCAATGCCATGTTGGCCCACATTGAAATTGCGTTTCGGGCCAATGAGGAATCCGAAGAACGCATGCGCCGATTTGTTCAAGATGCTTCCCATGAGCTGCGCACACCACTGGTCACTATCCGTGGTTTCTCTGAGCTCTATCGCCATGGTGCCCTGTCCAATGACGAAGATGTCGGCACTGCCATGGACCGCAT
>DEPX01000221.1 GCA_002358975.1 Micrococcaceae bacterium UBA3381
GCAGCCGATGAGATGAGCCCCACGGCCCCGCGTATCCTATCGGTGCAGATCCCTGTGGATAAGATCGGTGAGGTCATTGGCCCGAAGGGCAAGATGATCAATCAGATCCAGGAAGACACCGGCGCGGATATCAGCATTGAAGATGACGGTACCGTGCTCATCGGGTCGGCTGAAGGTAAAGCCGCCGAAGAGGCACGTGACACCATTAATGCCATCGCTAACCCGCAGGTTCCAGAGGTCGGTGAACGTTACCTGGGCACAGTGGTAAAAACCACGAGTTTCGGTGCCTTCATCTCACTTACCCCGGGCAAAGACGGTCTGCTACATATCTCTGAACTTCGTAAACTCAACGACGGTAAACGCGTTGAAAACGTCGACGACGTCGTAGCGGTCGGCAGTAAACTCCAAGTCGAAATCGCCAAGGTTGACGATCGTGGCAAACTCTCGTTGGTCCCTGTCATCGATGAAAATGGTGAAGAAGGCTAAAACCTTGCAACCATGAAACCGCCGGGTTGGACACAGTGTTCGACCCGGCGGTTTCGTCTTTTGCACAACATGAGCAGCCCGACTGCGTGTCCAGTAGAATCGAACCCATGTCAATGTATCCAGCTACAACATCAGATCCAATCAAGGTTGCCCTCGTGGGTGCCACTGGCAAAATGGGACAATATGCCAGTGCAGCCATCAAGTCGTCTGACGACCTCGAACTTGTGGCCGAACTGGCATCACAAGACTCACTGGATAACATTCTTTCTTCAGAAGCCACTCATGTTTTGGACCTGACAGTTCCCACCGTGTCACCACAGATTGTTGAATTTGCCGTCGAGAATAGTCTGCACGTGGTCGTGGGCACCTCAGGGTGGACCGAAGATAAACGCCAAGCTTTGCAAAACCAACTAGCTGATCATCCCAACGTCGGTGCGTTAATTGCTCCAAACTTTTCAATCGGTTCGGTTTTAGCCACCCGCTTTGCTGCGTTGGCCGCCCCATATTTTGACTCCGTAGAGCTCATTGAAATGCATCACCCCAATAAGGTTGACGCACCATCAGGCACGGCCGTGCGTACAGCAGAAATGATTGCCGCAGCCCGACAATCAGCGGGGGTTAGCCCATCGCCTGATGCCACACAACATGATCCAGACCATGCGCGAGGCGCGACGGTATCTGGCATCAACGTCCACGCTGTACGGTTGGCAGGCCTAGAAGCCCACCAAGAAGTTCTTATGGGCAGCCCCGGTCAACAACTTATTTTGCGTCACGACGCTTTCGACCGATCATCTTATATGCCCGGCGTGCTCCTTGGCTTGCGCACCGTGGCCTCTCGTCCCGGCTTATCTTATGGGCTCGATGCCTACCTAGAACTGGACTAATACATAATGAAAAATAAAATTGTCGCGATATTGTTGGCGGTACTCACGCTACTATTTGCCTCTCTGGCCCTCTGGTCTGCGCTAGCTTTTTTACTTGCCGAAAATTGGATCGCTAATGTGCTAGGTGTTGCCGTGGTGGCTATTGTTGTCTTCGGCATTTGGTCACTGGTTAGAGAGCTTCGCTTTGGTGCAAACACGGAAAAACTAGCACGCATTTTAGAAACCGAAGGCAAGCTGCCGGAGGACACGCTACCGCGAGTTCGAGGTCGTATCGATCGTGATGCAGCGGATCGGGAATTTGAAATCTACCGCGCCGAAACGGAATCGGACCCTGATAATTGGCGTAGTTGGTATCGTCTCGGATTAGCTTACGACGCAGCAGGTGACCGCAAGCGTGCCCGCGCTGCGCTACGCGATGCTATTACCATGTTTCGAAGTGCCTAAGACTTTTCTTTTGCCACGTTAGAGATTTTACGTAGCATAGCCTCTAACGGGCCTCGAACACCGGCAAAGTACACGACGACACCAATAACCACTACGATACCCCAGTGCACCCCGAGCATTATCCAAGCATCCGACCACAATGGATTATCGGCCTGCATCGTTTGTGACCAATTGGTTGGCCATGCAGCTGTAATAAGCACATGTACTACGTAGGCTGTCAAAGCAACCATGCCGGTGGCGGAAAGCGGGAACAGTACTTTGCGTAATAGTCCACTGCGAGTCAAAACTAGGAACAGCCCGATGATGCCAATGGCAGCCCCTGTAGTGGAATAGATATCCAAAGGGGCCCCGGAATGCGGTATGGCTAAGCCAAACCATTGTGGAGCACCCATTACCAGGTCGGTGTTAATACCAGCACCAGTTGAAGCCATGGCAGGCAGCTGATCGGCTGGCACAGCTGTGGTGTGACTAATACGAGCAGCAAAGGACGGTTCTGTCAGGAGCCAGCGTCCCACTCCACGAAATGCTAAATAACAACCGGCACCACAGGCTAATAGACACAAACCTGTAGAAAGTTTAGTTAAATTCGTCCGGCCTATGGCCATGCCGATCAGTATGTAGCCCAAAAATGAAATCACTGGATAATAACCGGTGAAGATAATATCCCATAACGTCAATCCAGGTTGCTGTAGGACGTCAAATAATGTCGGAGAGTTCCATAATCGCCAATTTTCGGCATAGGCGGTAGCACCACCGGCTTGTACCTGCATAAATCGTGTCAGTACTCCGTGGACTAATGGTGCAAGTATCACCCAGCTGATCGCGGTGATCGTTAGAGCACGTTTAGATAGGTTGATAAACCACATCGCGAGCAAAAACAATACCCCGTAATGCACCAGAATAATCGCGACACTGGAACCTGCCAGACCCAACAACAAACCAATGACTAGCAAGACGATTGCACGTAGTGCCAGTTGTACTCTTGATGCCCAGATATCCGTAGCGTTTTTAGTCAGCAACGTGAGACCAACCCCGGCCAACACCACAAATAGTGCTGATGAAACCCCAGTAAGACTAACTCCAACCCATGTCGGTGTAAGTGCCCCAGACGGGTCCGCTTGCAAGAGAGGAAAAACATGGGTGGCAATCATCCCCAGGATCGCCACGGCACGGGCAGCATCGAGCCCTGTGATGCGGCCGGGAGCATCTAAACGACGCATGCAGTACAACTTTCTGGTGAAGGCTGATCATCCCAAAACGATATTTGAATGACCTATGATGTTTTCGACTATTCTCACAGGTAGGCTTACGACTATAAGCCAGACATACCCAAGATCAAGCAATGGTGACGATTTAATGACTGATGCAATTTTTGGCACGATGGTGCCGGCCATGGTGACGCCTTTTACCGAAACCGGTGAACTGGACCTTGACGCCACCCAAGCGCTGGCAAGCTATCTGGTGAATCACGGTGCCGACGGGATAGTGGCAACCGGTACAACTGGTGAGACATCCACGCTAACCGATGATGAAAACATTAAGGTCTTCGAAGCCATCGTTGAAGCTGTAGGGGGCCGAGCCAAGGTGGTTGCCGGAACCGGCATGAACGATACGGCCCATTCGGCATATCTTTCTAAGCGTACTGAGGCTGCAGGTGTCGATGGCCTATTGTTAGTCACCCCGTATTACAACAAACCGAATCAGGCCGGAATCCAGGCGCATTTTGAACACATTGCCTCGGCAACGGATCTACCAGCCATGCTGTACGATATTCCGGGTCGATCGGTGATGCCTATCGAGCCTGAAACCATTATTGCATTGTCACAGCATCCAAATATTGTGGCACTCAAAGATGCGAAGTCGGACTATCAGTCAACGACCCTAGTGCTGGCCAACACGGATCTGACCGTTTATTCAGGCGATGACGGACTAACCTTGCCACTCATGGCGGCCGGTGCTGTTGGCGTAGTCTCGGTATCCGGACACGTAGCCCCTGGTACATACCGCCAACTGGTGGACGCTGCCAGAGCCGGAGATTTTGCTGCGGCTCGTCAAAAACACTTTGAACTAGACCCAATCCAACGTGCCGTTATGACACATATTCAAGGCGCAGTGGCCGCTAAAACGGTTTTGCAATGGCAAGGTGTGATCCCATCAGCGCGTGTGCGTCTACCTTTGGTTGCTGCAACTGAACAGGAACAAGCTAGTATCAAGGCAGACCTTGCCGAAGCCGCCATCCACCTGTAAACGTACATTCTGACCGTAGCCACACACTTTTATCGGAGGAAATTCGCGACCATGACCCAAACTCAAGAACTGGCCCACCCACCTAAACTTCGTGACGGTACGTGCCGTATCGTTCCGCTGGGAGGGCTTGGCGATGTTGGTCGCAATATGACGGTATTTGAACTCAACGGCAAATTGCTTATAGTCGATGCCGGCGTATTATTTCCTGAAGAAGTTCAGCCCGGTGTCGATTTAATTCTGCCGGACTTTGAATACATTAAACATCGACTGCATGATGTTGTAGCGATCGTGCTGACACACGGTCACGAAGACCATATAGGTGCGGTGCCGTATCTTCTTCGGCTCAACCCAGATATCCCGTTGATCGGCACGCAGCTGACCCTAGCACTTGTAGAATCTAAGCTGCAGCAGCATCGGATCAAACCGCTAACATTGCAAGCAGAAGACGGCGGACGCGAGCAACTTGGCCCGTTCAACTTAGAGTTCATCGCGGTCAACCATTCAATCCCGGATTCGTTAGCTTTGGCCATCCGAACCGATGCGGGCACCATTTTACATACTGGGGATTTCAAAATGGATCAGCTGCCGCTCGATGGTCGAATTACTGACCTGCGCGCCTTTGCCCGGTTGGGCGAAGAGGGCGTGGACTTATTCATGACCGACTCGACCAACGCTGAAGTTCCAGGGTTTACCCCCACGGAAAAAGACATCGGTCCGGTTATCGAACAACATATCGGCCAAGCACAACGACGGGTCATTGTGGCTTCATTTGCCTCACATGTACACCGCGTACAACAAGTACTCGATGCTGCAGTCAAGAATGGCCGCAAGGTCGCTTTTGTAGGTCGTTCCATGGTCAACAACATGGGTATCGCCGCCAAACTTGGATACCTTGACGTACCCGCCGATACCGTCATTGAGCTCAAAAACGTGAACAACTACGCTGACCACGAAGTAGTCCTGATGTCTACCGGTTCCCAAGGGGAGCCCATGGCGGCGCTTTCTCGGATGGCCAACGACGAACATCGCCAGATCACTATTCAGCCGGACGATTTGGTCATTCTTGCATCGTCACTGATCCCAGGCAATGAGAACGCCGTCACCCGCGTGATCAACGGGCTGATGAAACTTGGCGCGAATGTGATTCACAAAGGCAACGCACAGGTGCATGTCTCAGGCCATGCCTCCGAAGGCGAACTACTGTACTGCTACAACATCGTGCAACCAAAAAATGTACTACCTATTCATGGCGAAACCCGCCATCTCATGGCTAATGGGCGTATTGCTGAAGCCACTGGTGTGCCCAAGGAAAACGTTATTATCACCGGCGATGGCGGGGTTATTGATTTGCACGGCGGCATTGCGCGCGAAGTCGGCGAAATCCCTTGCGAGTATATTTACGTCGATGGACGATCCATTGGTCATGTTACTGAAGATGACCTAAAAGACCGGCAAGTTCTGGGCGAAGAAGGTTTTATCTCGGTCATTGCCGTTATTGATCGCCAGACCCATACCATTATCTCAGGTCCAGAAATTCATTCCCGAGGAGTGGCCGAAGACGACGGTGTCTTCGATGCGATTAAACCCAAGATCATCCAAGCGCTTGAAGAGGCGGCAGCATCAGATAACGGCCATTCTAAACACCAGCTGCAACAGATGATGCGTCGAACCCTGGGAGCATGGGTGGCACGCAAGTTACGGCGTCGTTCTATGATTGTCCCAATTGTCATCGAAGCATAAAATTTTCGGCAATTCCGGCTATGATGCGGCCTTATCCAGTCAAAAGCGGTAGCCTAGACGGTATGGCGACACGTACTTCCCCTAACCGTTCGTCGAAACAGAAGTCCGATTCGAAATCGAAAAAGACAGCTGCGACAACGGAACCGACACCCTATAACGTCACAGAAACTACCCAACCCTGGGTGGTTCGGGCGATCACGCGATTTTGGTCTGCACTAGCGGCACCATTCGGTGGTGCTGTACGCAAAATGGGACCAGACGTAGTGATCCCCGTAGAACAACGCCGTGACGGTACAGGTTTTTTTGTACTCATCATGGCGTTGATTGTGGCGTGGACTTTCTGGTGGGCACCAGCAAGCGACCCAGCCGTCGGCTCATTTATTTACCATATCGTGGCTGGTACATTTGGCTGGTTCTCCATCCTTTTGCCGTTGGCCTTAGCGCTTATCGCCGTACGTTTTTTTCGGTTTCCGCAAGAAGACAGTGCTAACGGGCGCATCTTTTTTGGGCTATTATTTGCCACCATCGCCGGTTCCGGTATTAGTCAACTGATTTTTGATAATCCGTCTATGGGAGCAACGCTTGACGATAAACTCACCTCTGGTGGTGTCGTAGGCTATTTGGCGGTTGATCCACTGGCCACGTTGATCACGCCGATACCCGTGTGGGTTCTTATGGTCTTGATCGCCTTCTTTTCCATCTTGGTCATCACGGCTACGCCCGTTGGCAAAATTCCGGATCGTCTTATCGGCGCCTATCGTTGGCTTACCGGACAAGATGTTGCCACAGAGGATGAAACGGCCGTCGTCGAGGCGCCCAAGTCTGAACGTACACACACTGACCACGACCAGTCTTACCTCTACGAACACGATCGCCAGCCTAAACAGAAAAAGACACGGCCTGGATTCTTCGCTCGACTTTTTGGTGCTAAGGGCACGGAAGAGACCGACGAACAAGATTCACTGGCCGGCGACGAAGCTTATTCTTCGGCTGTCATTGGCGACGAGCAGGTACCTGCTGTTGAAGTCCTCGACGATGAAGAGGCTTCAGCTGTGCCACGGCCCCAGTCGAATAAACAAACACAGGTCATGGACTTCGGTTCCCTGTTTGAAGGCCAGGACGCCGAGCCCATTGATTCCGGCGATGCTATCCAGAATGCTTCCCCGGACACAGAACAACCAACTGAACCTGCGATCCGGCCAGGTATCCGTCGTCCTACCGCCGATGAGATGGCTTTACAGCAAGCTCGTGAAAGCGCTGGGCTGGGTGAGAAACAGACAGAGACAACTACTGTTGAAAACTCTCAGACAACACAGCTGCCTCCTATCCCCGCACGTACTGAACAGCTGGAACTAGATGGTGATGTAACCTACACTCTGCCGGGCATCGAAATGCTCCCGCAGGGCCCTCCGGCAAAAGAACGGTCCGAGGTCAATGACCGGGTCGTTGCAGCACTGGATACTGTCTTTGAACAGTTTAAAGTAGATGCTGAAGTCACTGGGTTTTCTCGTGGTCCAACAGTGACACGATACGAAGTTGAAGTCGCCCCAGGAACCAAGGTCGAAAAAGTCACGAACTTAGAGCGCAATATCGCTTATGCAGTGGCTTCCACCGATGTTCGAGTATTATCGCCGATACCGGGCAAATCCGCTATTGGGGTCGAAATCCCAAATACCGATAAGGAAATTGTGGCGTTGGGTGACGTCCTGCGGTCCAATGCGGCGCGCAAATCAGATCATCCAATGGTTATGGGTGTGGGTAAGGATGTTGAAGGTGGCTACGTCATGGCCAACCTAGCTAAAATGCCGCACCTACTGGTAGCTGGTGCGACAGGTGCTGGTAAATCCGCCTTCGTGAACTCCTTAATTACCTCGATACTGATGCGAGCGACTCCGGATGATGTCCGGCTGGTTCTGGTGGATCCTAAACGGGTCGAGCTCACCGTTTACGAGGGTGTGCCTCATTTGGTTACACCTATTATTACTGACCCCAAAAAGGCTTCAGAGGTCTTGCAATGGGTCGTAGAAGAAATGGACACACGCTACGATGACTTGGCTCATTTCGGCTACAAACATATTGACGATTTCAATAAAGCCGTACGTGCCGGAAAAGTTTCCCTGCCACCAGACTCCAAACGCACTCTCAAACCGTACCCCTACCTATTAGTAATCATTGACGAGCTGGC
>DEPX01000061.1:0-9422 GCA_002358975.1 Micrococcaceae bacterium UBA3381
GCCACCGTGGAAATGTCGACTCCTAACCGCTATGCGGATCAGATTGAGTGGATGCACCGTAATATTGAAAACCGGGATGCTACTATTCTTTCGCTGCACCCGCATAATGATCGCGGCAGTGGTGTAGCGGCAGCCGAACTTGGCTACATGGCCGGTGCAGACAGGATTGAAGGATGCCTGTTTGGTAATGGTGAACGAACCGGTAATGTCGACCTGATCACACTGGGCATGAACCTTTACACCCAAGGGATTGACCCAGAAATAGATTTCTCCAATATGGACAAGATCCAAGAAGTCTACGAGTATGCCACTCAGATGAATGTTCATGAGCGCTCACCGTGGGCTGGGGAACTGGTATTCACGGCCTTCTCGGGGTCACACCAGGACGCTATCAAAAAAGGTTTCGACGACATGGATATGCGTGCCGCAGAAGCCAGCGTCTCTACCGAAGACCTCGATTGGGGTGTCCCATACCTACCAGTGGATCCCGAAGATATTGGACGGACCTACGAAGCAGTGATCCGCGTGAACTCCCAGTCTGGTAAAGGCGGTGTCGCGTACATGCTAAAAACCGACCACAACCTAGACCTGCCACGCCGAGCACAAGCGGAGTTCTCCGCCGTCGTCAAACACTATACCGACACGCAGGGTGGTGAAATTACCTCAGAGACCCTTTGGCAGGTATTTTCTGACGAGTATCTACCCGCTGAGGACCCAGCAGACGGGTGGGGCCACTACCATCTGCTGTCATCAACCGCATCAACCACTGAGGACGGGGATTTCTCTATGGAGGTCCAAATGGACCGCGATGGAGAAGTTGTCACCCGTTCGGCTACCGGTAATGGCCCGATTTCTGCACTGGTATCAATGTTCCATGAGGCCGGCGTCGATGTACGAGTTCTGGACTACACGGAACACGCGATGACTGAAGGCGGTGAAGCGATGGCTGCAGCCTATGTGGAGGCTGCCATTGGCGACCGAGTCTTGTGGGGGGTCGGTCTGGATCATAACACCTCCACCGCCTCCCTACAGGCCGTCACATCAGCAGTCAACCGCTATCTGCGTGATGTAAAAGCCGAGGCAGCAGCTGAGTAAAAGAACGTCACGAAAATCCCGTGGTTCCGGAACATATGTTTCGCAAAGTTACCGGACCCACGGGATTATTCTGCGCACCTATAAACTCGCTGAAGCCGACCGCATTATTGTCGTTCTAACTGCTGACTACGGTCAGATCCGAGCGGTGGCAAAAGGGGTCCGACGGACCACTTCGAAATTTGGTTCTACGTTGGAGCCTTTCATGCATACCAGGTTGCAACTGGTGCCACGGCGCAGTCTCGATATTATTGTTCAAACCGAGACCATCCAGCCTTACGGGATGATGCTCACTAACGACTACGATACCTTTGGTTCAGCCTCAGCAATGGTTGAGACGGCCGAACAACTCACCCGCGATGAGGATCCGGCAGACGCCGGTGACCAATATCGATTGTTGCACGGCGCTATAGCCGCACTGGCCCGTCGGGCTGCTGCCCCCACTATGCTACTCGCCTCTTATTTACTACGCGCCGTAACGCTTGCCGGTTGGGCACCGGTTTTTACTCAGTGTGCCCGTTGTGGACTAGAAGGAATCCATAACTGGATTTCGGTTGTGCTAGGCGGAGTGTTGTGTGACGAATGCGCCCCGCCCCAGACACCCTACGTTACCGACGACGATGTCGCGTTGCTTGTTGCTCTGCACACGGGGGATTGGCCCACGGTTAACCAAGCACAGCCGGCCCAAATGCGTCAGGCCACAGGATTTGTCGCCGAGTATTTGCAGTACCATCTAGAACAGCAATTGCAGTCACTATCTGTAATAGACCAGGGTTAACTACCACAGGAGCCAACTATGCCATATGAAGATCCGGCGCCACACCCAGATGGTTTCGTGATGCCCGCCATCGACTCAAAGTTTATCCCACAACATGTGGCCATTGTGATGGATGGCAATGGCCGCTGGGCCAACCAACGCGGCCTGCCGCGAACCGAAGGGCATCGGGCCGGAGAACAGGCTCTGCTAGATGTTATGGCCGGAGCCGTAGAGATGGGCATTCCGTATATCTCCGTCTACGCATTTTCTACTGAAAACTGGAAACGGTCACCCGATGAAGTTGCATTTTTGATGGGATTTTCCCGTGATGTCTTGCGTAGGCAGCGCGATACATTAAATTCTTGGGGTGTGAAAGTGCGTTGGAACGGTCGGAAACCCCGGCTGTGGAAATCTGTTATTAAAGAACTGCAAGTGGCAGAAGAGCTGACCAAACACAACAACCGTACCAACCTTGTGATGTGCGTTAACTATGGGGGAAGAGCGGAAATCACCGATGCTGTGCAGAATATTGCCATCCAGGTAGCTGACGGTACGCTCAGCCCAAAATCGATTACCGATAAAACGGTGAGCCAACATTTGAGCCAACCAGATGTACCCGATGTAGATCTTTTTCTGCGTACCTCTGGCGAACAGCGGTTGTCGAATTTCCTGCTGTGGCAATCCGCCTATGCTGAACTGATTTTTTTGGATGTACTGTGGCCAGATGTCAACCGAAAAACTCTCTGGGACGCCGTTGAAACCTACGCTTCCCGAGACCGTCGATACGGTGGGGCCGTAGACGCCACTACGACCTCCTGAAGTAGTCCAGCCAGGCAAATGTAGCATCAAACGCCTGATCACGCACCGTTTTGGCTGATGCATATACGTCATGCAGCGCATTGGGGATTTTATGTATCATCACCCGATTACCAAGCTGAATCGCACGTTGCGCGGTGGCGTCCACATCTAAGACCGTATCGGTAACCTGCATTTGGGCAGAGTATTTTGTTGCGAAATACGAGCGAGCTGAGGTCATGACCAGCACCGGAGTATCAATGTCCAATCCATGACGGATTTGGGCGTGCCCAGCTAACACCGCGGCCAACCAGCCGCCATAGATGTCAAAGGAATATCGTGGATGCCACAGTGGGTGTAGCACCCATTCGCCATGGGCGTTATTCGATACGGACTGGTAGAAAAAATCAAACTTCGGAAATAAGAGTTTTCGTTCGGGCGCGGAACGCCAAATCGGATCGGCTATTGTATTGGCAAAACCACGTAACCAGGTATTACCTTGCAATTCTAGCCAGGGTGCATTGAGCACTAGACCACCAAATTGCCCCGGATGACGATCAGCCCACAAAGCGGCCGTTAGACCGCCGGTGGAGTGGGCAATGATTGGTGGGGAAGTGTTCGGGTGGGCTGAGTTGAGGATCTGGAAGGCCGCATTGATTTCCGCATCATAGTCGGTCAGGTCGTCAATATAACCGGGCGTTTGCTTTGGTCGCAGAGAACGCCCGTACTTACGTAGCTCAAGTGCGTATAACTGGTATCCGTGCGCCTTGGCCGCTTCGGCCAACTCGGTGTTGTAAAAATAGTCGGACCAACCGTGAATATACAATACGGGTGTCCCAATGGCTTCGTCGTGGCGGACCAACGTGGCAGCAACTGGCCCTTCATTGTCTTCACCCAAGGGCAGGGTACGTCGGGAAAAGCCAGCGAAGACGTCAGGCACCCATTTTCCCGGCGGGGTATTTTCAAGTAACCCGTAATGCATCAATATCCCCAAGCATATGACAAGACGTTTGCACAGTTTTAAAACCCATCAGCGGGTGTGGTTGACTACCAGTTATGACCAACCTAATTGCTGCACGCCTTGCCGGCCAGTCGCCATCACTATATCCGCGCATATTCGACGCCGTTTTTGCCGGTATGGACGCCGAACGGGCACATAGAATTGGGTTTGACGCGATCCGTACTGCCGAGAAGACGGGGGCTTCCCGTGTCGTGCGTGCAGCCTTTCGCCCAGCCGAAAGCCTTCGTACCGAGGCTATGGGGTTGAGTTTTCCTTCGCCATTCGGCCTAGCTGCAGGATTTGATAAAGCCGGTATCGGCACCAGCGCCTTAGCTGAATTGGGTTTTGGGCACATCGAAGTTGGGACCGTTACCGGGCAAGAACAACCAGGAAATCCTAAACCACGCTTGTTTCGGATTCCCCAAGATAAAGCCTTAGTTAACCGTATGGGGTTCAATAACCACGGAGCGGAAAAGATTGCTCCGCGGCTGGCGCAGACACGCAAAACTTTGACCCGCCGGTTTGGGCAACACCGTCCCATCCTTGGGGTCAATATAGGCAAAACCAAAATCGTAGATCTGGCGGATGCAACGGACGATTATCTCATTTCGACTCGACTGCTGGCCCGCCACGCCGACTACCTTGTGGTCAATGTTTCCAGCCCAAATACCCCTGGGCTTCGGCAGTTACAAGCCATCGAATCTTTAGCGCCACTATTAGACGCCGTCTCCAAAACTGCCGATGCTGTCACAGGTCGTCACGTACCGCTTGCGGTTAAAATCGCGCCAGATCTTATCGATGACGACGTCGTCGCGGTTGCTGACATGGTCACCGAACTTGGGCTCGACGCGGTTATTGCTACTAACACAACCATCTCACGGGATAACCTCACCGCAAAACAATCTGAAGTCGAAGCTATTGGCGCCGGGGGAGTGTCAGGGGCGCCGCTGGCCCAGCGTTCCTATGAAGTGCTGCACTTACTGAATCGTCATCTCCAGCGGGCGAGCATCATCTCGGTTGGTGGTGTTACGACTGGTGACGACGTGCAACAACGACTTGAGGCCGGCGCGACGCTAGTGCAGGGCTACACAGCATTCTTATATGAAGGACCCTTTTGGGCGGGTCGAATTAACACCGCCCTGGAACAGTATCAGTGCGGAAATTGACCCCGTTTTACCTGGGGGCGCGGCAACCGCATCCGGCGCATTTGAGTGCCTCGCATGGCCGCATACCAACGGGTCCCCGGTTCCATGACACCGAATTTAGCTTCCAAACGTTTCTTGACCTGAAAACCGACCCAGAAACCTTCGAAAATAACCAAGAAGACGAACGCGAGCATGCCAATGGTCGAAGCCAATTGCATTGCCGGGGTTGGCACGAAGCTTAATGCCAGAAAAAGCAGCACACCAATAATCAGCCACTCGCCAATGCCCCAGCGTGCATCCACGTAATCCCGCGTGTAGCGCCGCTGTGGACCCTTATCACGGGCTGGTAAATATTTTTCTTCACCAGTATCTAGCGCACGCCGCATACGTGCTCGTTCCTCAGCAACGGCCTGCTTATTTTGCTGTTTTGCAACCTTGCGGTCATCTGAAATAAGCGGACGACGATTCGCCGCTTCCTGATCGCGGCGCTTCGGTGTAGGGCGGCCTTTCCCTTCGGTCTGGCGTTTGCCGGTGCCCGGGTCTTCTTCGGTCATGAGCTCTCTTCTGTTAGGTCGCGGTCGGATGGTAGTTTGTCTTTATTCTAGGACTTCAAATAGGCCTGTCGCCCCGACTACTCTAAGGGCTATGAATGCATCGTTTTCAGAAGCCAGGAACCTCGACCCCAATTCCGCCGAATTTGTCACCGCCGTAAAACAGTGGGTAGATCACCACTTTGAAGACATCATCAAGAATTTGGCTGAACTCGTCAAGTATCAGTCGTTAGCCTTCGAAGGGTACGATCGTGAGCAGCTGCTGGCTTCTGCCGACGCCGTCGCAGATCTATTTTCTCAGGCTGGATTCGACGACCTGCATCAGCTTACCGAAACCAATGATGAGGGAGCGTCATCAGGCCCAGCGATCATCGCGCGCAAACAGGCCAAGGACAACAAGCCCACTGTATTGTTATACGCGCATCATGACGTTCAGCCCGTCGGCGATTTAGACGCATGGCACACCGACCCCTGGGTAGCAACGGAAAAGCATGGACGACTTTATGGACGAGGTACGGCTGACGATAAAGCAGGCATTATTGTCCATCATGCTGCACTTAAAGCCCTTGACGATCTGCTGGGAACCGACCATGGCCTGGGGATCACCGTATTTATCGAAGGCGAAGAGGAAGTCGGCTCTCCATTTTTCAAGCAGTTTTTGGAAAGGCATCACCAGTTATTGGCCGCCGATACGATTATTGTCGCAGACTCAGCCAACTGGTCTGTAGAGGTACCTGCACTGACAACCTCATTGCGCGGCATGATCGATGGAATTATAGAAGTTACCGTCGCAGACCACCCAGTGCACTCCGGTATATTTGGTGGTCCGATGTTTGACGCCATTACCGTCCTGGCGCGAATCCTTGCACAGCTACACACCCCCAACGGGGATGTGGCAATCGAAGGCATCGGTCAAACGCGTTGGTCTGATGTAAGCTACGACGAAGTCGACTACCGGAACCAAAGCGGCGCGGTTAAAGACCTAGAACTTGCAGGTACCGGAAGTTTGGCGGACCGTCTGTGGAATAAGCCTGCTCTTAATATTATTGGCATTGATGCCACTCCGATTGCTGAATCTTCCAACTCTATTGTCCATACCGCACGGGCACGATTTTCCATGCGACTGGGTCCCGGAGTGGATCCACACGATGCTATGGACTCTATGGCCAGGTATATTGAAGCATTGGATGCCCAAGGTGCAACAGTTAGCTTTTATCCTGGTGAAGAAGGCAAACCATTCGTAGTGGATGCCTCGGGTGGTGTAGCGAAACTGATGAAACAAGCTTTGACAGATGCTTGGGGAACTGATGCCATGGAGACCGGTTTAGGCGGCTCGATTCCTTTCGTTGCAGATCTGGCAGAAACCTACCCTGACACTAATATTCTATTAACTGGCGTTGAAGATCCTGATACGAAGGCACATTCGCCAAATGAATCATTAGACTTGTCCGTATTACGCCATGCGATTGAAGCACAGGTACTGGTACTTGCCAGAATGGCCTTGAACCGGTGAAATAATAGTAGCCTCCGGTGTGTTTCACTTGTTGACCGCTGGTGTTAGTTGCGATGAGGAGAAAACGATGTCACAGACAGATAGTATCGCCGAACAGTTACCACAGGCAGCGCCGGCTGAAGGGCTGCCAACTCACGAAGTTGCGCTGTCAGAGGTGGCAGCTGAAAAAGTACGTGATCTGCTGGAACAAGAGGGACGACCAGACTTGCGCCTGCGAATCGCTGTGCAACCGGGTGGTTGTTCCGGACTGATTTACCAGCTGTATTTTGATGAGCGCGTTCTTGATGGTGACGCTGTGAAAAACTACAGCGGTGTTGAAGTGATTATCGACAAAATGTCCGTGCCCTATTTGGCTGGCGCGTCTATCGATTTCGAAGACTCTATTACAAAGGTCGGATTCACCATCGATAACCCACAAGCTGCGGGCTCGTGCGCCTGTGGTGACTCCTTCCACTAGGCGCAAGACGCAGAAAGTTTGACGAAACGGCGGGTTCACGTCACATAGGACGTTGACTCGCCGTTTTGCTGTCATGGTCCACATTTCGCGATAAAAAAGCACTAGGCTAGTGTTCAGTCAAAGATGTTTTGCTGTGCTCATTTTCAGGGCTTCATTGGAATCTTCTGTAAACTTATTAGCAAAACACTCGCACTGGAAAAAGAAGAGGAAGGGCCGTCTGTGAGACTGCTAAATCGAGCCGACAGGCGCGGCAAGAGACTCCTTAAGGGGGGAGTCGTAGGCGCCGTGGCTTTGGTTGTTCTAACTGCGTGTTCAGAACATGCCAAACGAGGCTGGTATCCCGGTTCAAATGAGACTACGAACCACAACGAGCTGCTCACCAACTTTTGGGTCGGTGCTTGGGTCGCAGCACTTATAATTGGTGTTACGACTTGGGTTTTAATGTTGTGGGTTATCGTGGCATACCGTCGCCGTAAAGGGGACAAGGGCTATCCACGGCAGGTTGCATACCACATGCCCTTGGAAACTATGTTTACGGTGATTCCAATCATTTTGGTGCTCACACTTTGGGGCTTCACGGACCGCGTCGAACGGGACATTGGAACCCCAGTAGAAGATTCGCCATTGACCGTAACTGTTTACGGGAAACAATGGGCCTGGGACTTCGACTACGAATACAGCGCTGATGACGGAACAACAGAAGAGCGTCACCTCTACGGTACTCAAGCTCAACTGACTGGTGACGAAGGTACGGAAGAAACCCTTCCAACGCTCTACTTACCGGTTGATGTCCCGGTTGAATTCCAGCTGAAATCACGCGATGTGATCCACTCGTTTTGGGTCCCCGCCTTCTTGCAGAAGCTGGACATGGTTCCAGGACAGACAAACCGTATGTACCTCACCCCGGAAGAGACAGGACACTTCCAAGGAAAGTGTGCGGAACTTTGCGGTGAGTACCACTCGGAAATGCTCTTTAACGTAGAAATCCTTGAAGAAGATGAATTCCTGGATGAGATTCGTCAGCTTCCAGAGGGACTGTCGGGTGCAGAACTAAACCGTAACCCGAACGAGAACCCAGATGGTCAGCAGGACCAAGAGGTACCTTTGGGCGATCCGCAACGGATCGAGGAGTAAAAAGTACATGACCACTTACGAATACACACAAGATGAAACCCAGTCGAGGGTTCGACCGCAGGTAGTGCCGGTCTCAAAGGGTCGTATCGTCGTCAACTGGTTGACTTCGACTGACCATAAGACAATTGGGTACATGTACCTGATGTCTGCATTCACGTTTTTCGGCCTCGCCGGCGTCATGGCGTTGCTGATTCGTGCCGAGTTGTTCTCCCCGGGTATGCAGGTATTGCAGACTAAGGAACAGTTCAACCAGCTGTTCACTATGCACGGCACACTGATGTTGTTGATGTTTGCGACTCCATTGTTTATTGGGTTCGCCAACGTAATCATGCCTCTACAAATAGGGGCACCTGATGTGGCATTCCCAAGACTTAACGCATTGGCTTTTTGGTTTTTCCTGTTCGGATCGCTAATGGCTATGATAGGGTTCCTCACCCCACAGGGTGCAGCTGCCTTTGGTTGGTTCGGTTACGCTCCACTATCCAACGAAACATATTCGCCCGGTATCGGCGGAGATCTCTGGGTCTTCGGTCTAGGACTTCAAGGTTTCGGTACGATTCTTGGTGGCGTCAACATCATTACCACCATCATCTCGATGCGTGCTCCTGGTATGACTATGTGGCGGATGCCCATTTTCACCTGGAACTCATTGATCACCGGTATCCTCATTCTGATGGCGTTCCCACCTCTTGCCTCCGCATTGTTCGGCCTTGGGCTCGACCGCCGTTTCGGAGGCCATATCTTTGATCCAGAAAATGGCGGCGCCATCTTGTGGCAGCACCTCTTCTGGTTCTTTGGCCACCCTGAGGTATACATTATCGCGTTGCCATTCTTTGGCATCGTTTCCGAAATTATTCCAGTCTTCTCGCGCAAACCGATCTTTGGTTACAAGTCCTTGGTGTTCGCCACCGCTACAATTGCTGCGCTGTCTATGACAGTCTGGGCACACCACATGTACGCAACAGGTTCGGTATTGCT
>DEPX01000061.1:9492-17106 GCA_002358975.1 Micrococcaceae bacterium UBA3381
ACTATGTGGCGTGGATCCATCACTTTTGAAACACCAATGCTGTGGAGCCTTGGTTTCATGGTCACCTTCCTGTTTGGCGGTCTGACCGGTATTATCCTGGCTGCTCCACCACTGGACTTCCACGTCACGGATACCTACTTCGTTGTGGCACACTTCCACTACGTTGTCTTCGGTACCGTGGTGTTTGCGATGTTTGCCGGCTTCTATTTTTGGTGGCCAAAGTTCACCGGTAAGATGCTCAATGAGACTTGGGGCAAGATCCAGTTCTGGATGCTTTTCCTTGGTTTCCATGGCACATTCCTGGTCCAGCACTGGCTAGGCGTAATGGGCATGCCACGGCGTTATGCCGACTACATGGTTGAAGATGGCTTCACAGCGATGAACCAGTTCTCAACCGTTTCGTCTATGCTGCTGGGAGCCGCGATTATTCCCTTCCTGTGGAACATCTATTACACAGCCCGTTACGGCAAGAAGGTTACCGTTGATGACCCATGGGGCTTCGGAGGCTCCCTCGAATGGGCGACCTCTTGCCCACCTCCTCGTCACAACTTCCATGCGCTGCCACGGATCCGCTCTGAGCGTCCAGCCCTGGATCTCCATCACCCGGAGCTGATCCCATTAGAGCGTCGCCAGAAGTTGAATACAAAGGTAGGTGCATGACGTGAAGATCAATGCGAAAATGTTCTCGCTTCTGGGGATCTTCTTCCTCATAATTGCGGTTGTGTACACGATTTGGACACGCGGAACTGAATGGGTCGGTATCCCCGCCTTCTTTGCCCTAGCAGCAATGCAGTTCCTGATCGCGTATTACTTGCGTCTTGTAGACAAAGAATACAAAACCGGTGCAAGCGACCGAGAAGATGGTGAAATCGCAGAGTACTCTGGTACATACGGCCGTTTTGCGCCATGGAGCTGGTGGCCGCTCGGGCTCGGTTTCTCAGCTGCTATCATCGCTGTAGGCGTCGCGGTTGATTGGTGGATTTTCATCATCGGCATCTTTGCTGGAATTTTCTTCGTTACCGGTTGGGTTTTCGAATTCTCTAAAGGCCAGCACAAACACTAACGCTTTATTAGCGCCAATCCTCTAAGAGCAGGGCCCCCAGTCCGACGGACTGGGGGCCCTGCTGTTTAATTACCCCTGAAACGCATTGGCATACTCCCGCACGCGTAGGATAGATCCCACCTGCAATTTTACTTTGTCGACCGAGCTGTCCATTGTGCTACAGAAAACAGCTGTGCATACTACTAACTATTTTTGGGACGGTTCACTGCCTTTTCTATTCTCCTAGGTCCCTGCAAACCTAGGTTAGGCTTCGAAATAATAATAAGACTTATAGTCTTCTGCGCAGTGAGCCTGGAACAAAAGAAACTCAAGGGTCCACGAATCTGAACTGTCCAGTATCATGAGGGACTTTGGGCTCTGATACATGCCGTAAGCACATCGGTTTGTTGGTAGTGCTGACTACTGTCTAATTTTTTTAACTCTTTCCTGAGTTGAAAAGCTATCCGTCGCACTGAAGAATGGAAATATACCTATGATCCGGAGGTGTTAAAACCATGGCCCTCAACAAAAAACGAATAGCGAAAAGACCAATCGGTCCTGCTATGCAGTGGACTAAACGCGGCGGACAACAGTCCGACGCTCAAAACATTGCCAGAAATATCAACATTGACCTTGACGCTTATCGAACTGCAGAGCCAAAACAGCCCGACTCAAAAAAACATAGGCCCTCGAAGCAGACTGGCAATCCAGTTGCCTTAAAGAAACAAAGGGGGACTACTGAACAACAGGCTCGTTCAAATAACAGTACCCAAAACTCGACCTCGCTATCTCAAGACCGGGCTGCTTCTTCAGAAGACTCTCAGGAGACAGCCTGGGATTACTATTCCGGTGGAGCGTATAGCAATCATTACGCGCAGTGGGCTCAGAATGGCAAGCAGCACCAACCGGGTACCCACCCTTCCAATGCTGCGGTATGGAGTTCTCACGGTCAGTCAACTCCGCAGCATAGGACTGCTGCTAAAACAGGTGAGTCCGGAGTAGCGTCGCAGCACTTTGGTGACAACGGAGTTATTAGAACTAACCGCGGTACCAGATCCAGTCCTTTATCGTTTAGACAGTATATTCTACCGTTTGCAGTAGTAGTCGCGTTGGTCGTGCTTGGTATTTTTGCCTCGCTCGGGTAACGAAGGCAATTTGTCGGTGACGAAAGCTCGAGTAGGGGATTGGTCCTGATTGCGCGTTAATGCCATTGTTGATGTTTTATTTTTCGAATTGTGTCATCACTGAAATGAGGCCAGAGAGCTGTTGCAGGGAGCTTATCTTGTCAGATGGCAGTTTTCTAACTGGAGAAGATTGTGCCGGGCAATACGCTAGCTGGCGTTTTCCAACCCATGCCGATACAGCGATAATACCGAACTAGCCACTCAGTAATTGCCACAATTTTGTCATTATATAAATATAAAAGTATTTAGAAGATGGTTGCAACTTTAATAACAACCCCAAAAACAGGAGCAAAGGTAGTTACCACCGGTTACCAGTGGGTTTGTAACGAGTACAATTGGCACGCAAATACGTTAGTTTGGGGAACTGAACCAATCTCACCCGGCAGAATACCGGTACATGCCGGCTCGTTTGCACGATCAGTGATAACTTTCTATCGATTTTAAGGCGAGCCTAATGCTGCGGATCAACTCAATCTGAAATCATCGTTGGTATTTAAAAAACTGTCCGGTTGGAATAGTTCCAACCGGACAGTTCCTATCGTCACTCCTAAGGCTTAGGAGTCATCACGTTTTCCTTCAAGTTCGCGAACCGCAGTAGCAACAGAACCCTGCAATTTGCGACGGTGTTGATCATGCTCGGCATGTGCTTCGATTAGCTCTTGGGAGGAAATTGGTTCAACGCGGTCTTCATAGAAACGACGTGACCAGAACGCCCGGAATTTCTCCATCATGCTAACCCGGCCCTTATTATTGGGCTGAGCCGGAGCTGGATGGCGAGATTCAAAAGCAACTAGTTCATACAGACGGTACTGGTCGACCAGTTCATGGCGCTCAAGGATTGCACCTTCAGGGCTAAACTCAATTACACCAGTTTCGCGACCATGCAGGGCGATCTCTCGATCTTTCCGCTGCAGGGCGAGACAGATTCGTTTAGTGACGATGAATCCGAGGATGGGGCCCAAGATGATCAGTACGCGAAGTACGTAGGCTACGTCATTCAACGACATCTTGAAGAACACAGCAATCAAGTCAGAGGACGCTGCCAGCCACATGACGCTGTAGAAGATAACTCCAGCAACACCGGCGGCTGTACGTCCTGGGGCATTGCGTGGACGATCCAGGATGTGGTGCTCACGGTTGTCACCAGATAGACCACGTTCAATCCATGGCCACATGACCATCCCGAGAATGAGTGCGCCAGCTGGCAACATTGGAATGAGAACCCCCATTGGCAACGCATTCCAACCCCACGGCAGTGGGAGATACCAGAGGAATGAGAAGTCTCCAAGCATACCTGGCATCAGACGCAGGACGCCATCAACCCAGCCGATGTACCAGTCAGGTTGGGTACCTGCTGATACCGGTGATGGGTCATACGGTCCATAGTTCCAAACGGCGTTGATCTGTAGGAAGCCAGCAATCAACGCGATGAGCCCGAATACGATGAAGAAGAACCCGCCAGCTTTGGCAGCATATACGGGACCAACTGGGTAACCAACTACATTGGAATTCTTGCGTCCTGGTCCAGGGTACTGGGTGTGCTTATGCACGACAACCATGAACAGGTGGATGGCTACCATCAGGATAATAAACGCTGGGATAACCATGATGTGGAGCGAATACAGTCGAGGGATAATGTGCTCGCCAGGGAATTCGCCACCAAAGAAGAACATCGAGAGATGGCTTCCCACCACTGGGATGGCTTTCATCACACCATCAATAATACGGAGCCCGTTACCCGAGAGAACATCGTCAGGCAATGAATAACCGGTGAAGCCTGCTGCAAGAGCAAGAATCAACAGTACTGAGCCAACAACCCAGTTCAATTCACGTGGGCGACGGAAGGCTCCGGTAAAGAAAACGCGCAGCATGTGAACTGACACGGCAGCAACAAAGATCAAGGCACCCCAGTGGTGCACTTGACGCATAAACAGGCCACCGCGAATCTCAAAGGAAATGTCCAGAGTGGAGGCATATGCCGACGACATTTCTACACCGTACAGTGGTTTATAGGCGCCGTCATAGACCACATGGGACATGGATGGGTCAAAGAAGAACGTCAAGAAGGTTCCCGATAATACCAGAACGATGAAGGAGTACAGCGCTACTTCACCAAACAAGAATGTCCAGTGGTCGGGAAAGACTTTTCGTCCAAATTCTTTAACCATGCCGGAGGCACCCATTCGGGTGTCAACAAAGTTAGCAATCTTCCCTGTGCGGGTAGAAGCTTGATAATCCTGCACAACCGACATTATGCACCACGCTCCTCAGCTGGTCTTGGGTCGCGTTCCCAGTAAACGGGGCCAACTGGTTCATGGAAATCACTTTGGGCAACCAAGTAGCCTTCGTCGTCAACAGTAATTGGCAGCTGTGGTAGCGCGTGTGACGCTGGCCCAAAGATGACCTTGCACTCCTGGGTCAGGTCAAAGGTGGACTGGTGGCAAGGACACAACAAGTGGTGGGTGTGCTGTTCGTACAGCGCAATTGGGCAACCAACGTGGGTACAGATTTTGGAGTAGGCGACAATGCCATCGACATTCCAATCCTCACGTCCTTCGCTGACCTGCATCTCGTCTGGGTTCAGACGCATGAGCAAGACGACTGCTTTGGCTTTCTGATTGAGTTTGTCGTGCTCCAAGTCCAATAGACCATCAGGGACGACGTGCATGGCTGAACCAATGGTAACGTCCGAAGCTTTGATCGGTGTTCCACTGACATCACGAACCAAACGTGTTCCCGTATCCCACATAGTGTGTCGAAGTCGTTCCACACCGAAGTTTTCTGCGGGATCTTCAGACTGGTTTCCACTGTTATCCAAGTCCCGAAACATTGCCACCGCGGGTAAGGGGGCGATAGCAAGTGCACCGATCAGAGTGTTTCGCAGCAACGGACGACGTTTGATCTGTGATTCGTCAACGACATCGTTGACGATGCTTGCAGCGTCGGAACGGTCTTCTTCGTTCGTGACGCCTTCGCGCTCTTCGACCCATTCATGGTCCGGCATTAGTGTGCGACCCCAGTGAACAATTCCGACACCAATACCTAGCATGGCGAATGCTGTACCAAGGCCCAGCATTGTGTTCTGCAGGCGGATGACGTTCATGTTGGTATCGTCTAGCGGCAGCTGGCCGACTCCAAAGTATCCAACAAAGAAAATGAGAGTACCGATGATGGACAGGATGAACAGGAAAGAAACCTGACGTTCTGCACGCTTAGCTGCACGTGGATCCTCATCCGTAATACGTGGCCGGTGAGGTGGCAATCCTGGGTTTTCGATAGCGAAATTTCCTGAATCGTCACCAACGCGCTCTACGGCGCCCGGCTTACCGGGATCTCCGTGGCGTTGCTCGCCCATAGATCTGATTCCTTTACTCGAGTGATGTTTGTGATGTTTTTAATCGACGATAGATCGATAATTTTTTAAGAAGATCGGGTGGTCAACCAAACCATAAAACCGATAAGTAGCGCTAAACCGCCGGTCCAGACAAACAGGCCTTCTGCAACAGGCCCAATGGAGCCAAGAGAGGCCCCACCTGGGTGACCTTGGCTCTCAAATTCTTTCAGGTATGCAATGACATCGCGTTTGTCTTCCGGAGCCAGGTTCGAGTCTGAGAAGACCGGCATATTTTGTGGGCCGGTAACCATGGCTTCGTAGATGTGTTCCTCGTCAACCCCGTGAAGTGAAGGAGCGTATTTACCCCTTGTCAGGGCCCCGCCACCAGCAGAAGCTGAGTGACACATGGCACAGTTTACGCGAAACAGGTCACCACCGCGGGCTAAGTCCACGTCTGAGTGATCAGTATCTAAGTATTCATCTTCTGGAATGGTCGGGCCAGTACCCAGCGAGTGAACATAAGAAGCCAATTGCATGGTCTGTTCTTCATTGAACTGTGGCTGTTTTTCCTGGGCCTGGGGGCCATTCATCTGTAATGGCATACGTCCAGTGCCAACTTGGAAATCAACCGAGGCGGCACCGACACCAATCAATGATGGTCCGGCAGGTCCACCGGTTGCGCCGACGCCGTGACAGGACGCACAGTTGGCGTTGAAGAGCGCTTCGCCGTCTGCAATATTGTCGGCGCTGGTGTAGTCAGATTCTGAGTACGCCGATGCGGAGTTGATGTTGGAGGCTAGCGAGTATAGACCTCCAGTCAGCAACAGACCCAACAACAGCAATGCCACTCCAACCATGGGGTGGCGGCGGTTCTGTGAGAGTGCCTTCACTTTATGGATTCCTTACATTCTTTATAACCGGATGAGGTGTGACAAGTCCGTTCCGGTATACCTCGGGTGCGATTGATGTCGAGCCGGCGGACCGAACGAATCACTGCATGACGTAGATAATGAACCATAGTGCGACCCATACGACATCTACGAAGTGCCAATAGTACGACACAACAATGGCGATCGTTGATTCGTGGTTTCCAAATCGCTTAGCAAGATATGCGCGTCCAATCACGAACAGCATGGCAATCAAACCACCTAACACGTGAAGTGCGTGGAAGCCAGTGGTGATATAGAAGGCGGAGCCATAGGCGCTAGACGATACGGATATTCCGTGAGTAACCATGTCCGCATATTCGTAGGACTGTACAGACAAGAAGATGGCGCCCAGGATAAAGGAAACGACGAACCATTCCACGACACCCCAGTCTTTGATTTTGTTGCTTGTGCGTCGTGGACGCAGCTGTACAGCGGCCTTAACACCCCACTGTGCGGTGAAAGAGCTGATGACGAGAATGACGGTGTTTACGGTTGCTAATACCGGCTGAAGTAGCGCTGTGTTCTCTTCCCACAGACTGGGGGATGTTGAACGTAGCGTGAAATACATGGCGAACAGGCCACCGAAAAACATTACTTCAGAAGACAACCAAACCATGGTGCCAACAGCAGCCAGATTAGGCCGACTAGGGAAGCCGGTGGGGTTATGCGAGAGAGTTTGAGTTGATGTTGTCACCCTTTCATTATGGCCTGAAATGGACCAATTTTCACAATGCGACTTGCGTGCTGCGTGTTTTTTTCAAGGGCTCATTTTCGCTATTGCCTTCATGGATCCGCATAATTGCTGGAAAATACGCTGGTTTCGGCACCGGCATCGCAAATTTAACCTGGAATTTGAGGCAAATAACCCGACTGGATTGTTAAGCTGGCAGTAGGACTTCTTAGCCCCTTATGGACCCATATCCTCGCCTTATAGCGTCAAGATCCACTGCTTAATGGTGATGAGTAATAGGATGAAGCCTTGGCATTGAGGAACCAGTACCCGAGGGAAGCAACACATATGGATTGGCCCACAGTATTGTCTGCAGTATCGCATCGTCAAGATCTGACGCAAGAGCAAGCTGCCTGGGCTATGCAGGAAATGATGTCTGGTATTGCCACCGACGC
>DEPX01000061.1:17159-19527 GCA_002358975.1 Micrococcaceae bacterium UBA3381
CTGGCTGAAGCCATGCTTGAGGAGGCCGTCTCGGTGGATTTACCCTCCGACGTCCTAGACATTGTTGGTACTGGTGGCGATCGGTTAGGCACCGTCAACTTGTCGACGATGTCATCCTTGGTTGCTGTGGGCGCGGGAGCCAAAATCGTCAAACATGGGAATCGAGGCTCATCATCAACAGCAGGTGCTGCAGATGTAATAGAAGCCCTCGGTGTGGATCTGAACTTAACCCAATCACGGGCCAAGCAGTCGCTAGAAGAAGCTGGTATTACGTTTTTGTTCGCGCAAGAATATCACCCGTCGATGCGGTTTGTTGCTCCAGCCCGTAAGCAGCTAGGAGTTCCGACGGCCTTTAACTATCTGGGGCCACTATCGAATCCTACGCGGGCCAAGGCCCAAGCGCTTGGTTGCGCATCCGAAGTGATGGCACCTCTACTGGCAGGCGTCTTGGCAGACAGGGGAGTGCGAGGCTTAGTATTCCGTGGTTCTGACGGCCGGGACAAAATCACTACGTCAGGACCTTCAAAGCTATTCGAAGTCCGTGACGGCCGAGTAGAAGAATACACGTTGCACCCATCGGATTTTGGAATAGAACTAGTTGATGTGGAAGCTCTTTCAGGTAGAGACGGCCTATATAACGCCAGCATTGTTCGGGATATGTTGGCCGGTAAGTCCGGGCCGGTTCGTGATGCCGTACTGTTAAACGCCGCAGCGGGGCTAACAGCTTACGATAAAGATGCGTCTGGTGGTCTGCTTGACCGTATGCAAGCCAATATGAAACGCGCCGAAGAATCTATCGATTCTGGTGCTGCACAGCAGGTGTTGGATAACTGGGTTGACGTATCCCGCCCCCTGAGTTCATAATCTCGCTGTCACAAGGGTAGCGAGAATAATGCGACCGGGTGGGAACGGTATGAGCGGTATGAACTGACTCAATCAAAGCCTAAGGCAAAGCCTTCTTCAAGATCGTGTTGGGAATAAGCGCGGAAAGCTAGTAACGTCTCGGTTGCTTGGATGCCTATGATTTTTGAAAGACGGTCTGAAATGACCCCCTCAAGTTGATCAAACTCGCGAACGCGCACCATGGCAATCAAATCCCATGAACCTGTAACCGAATATACCTGAGTTATGCCTTCTTTATCGGCTAGCTCGGTGGCGATTTCTGGGATACGGTTTGTATCAGTTTTTATCATAACGAATGCGGTAACCATGGTCCTCCTTGATGGTGTGCTACGTCTAGTTTAGGGTGTTTTTCTTGCCCGAGTTACTAACGTAGAGATGCTTCGGCGACCTAGGAGGAAAATAGCTAAAACTCCTGCTGTAACCAGAATAAAAGCCGGAGCCGAGGTGTCCTGGAACAACACAATGCGTAAAATCGGACCTAGAATTAACGTCAGTAGCCATAGCGCAACTCCCGCGGGAAATATATTATAAATCAAACGTGTTGGCTTTATTGTGGCCGCAAGTACTAGGTAGGGGAGAAGGAATGGTATCGCGACTCGTGCGATGCTGGCAAGGCCTAGATCGCCCTCATGTGACAAAATCCCAATACACGCGAAGATAATAATTAGGATCGCGTCAATGGCGAGCATGAAAAATACTGTTGATGGGGTAGCAGCCAGGGGAGGGAGCTTCGGTTCCGTGGACATGCCTTTAGTCTATGACAGTTCTAGGACTTCATCGGGGGTAGTGTAATTTAGACCATATTTTGGTTCTGATTCGTGCATTCAACTAGAGGCTACACTTATTGAGTATCGTGGATGACTTTGATCATCGGCCAAGTCCCGGGACGTGGATCATGGTGACTCAAATCCAGCATATACAACATAGATGACATGTTGATTATCTGCCTAAGCCGTTGGCAGGTGACTCGTATTTGTATTGAGCGCTACTTTAAGGAAGAGCTACGATAATTGTTCCGTCGCACCTAAAAGCAGCCAACTTTACATAATGTAGATTATCGGCGTTTTGTGACGGCTAGGTTTGTGGACCGTTACTCAGTAATTACTGGTTGGGATTCCGTTGGGGATGGCTGAGTCGGAGTCAATTCGAAAAGTGTGGCTGAGGCGTCTTCCCAACGGCCAACGAGACGACGGTAATCTCCACCGTCTAAATCCGTATAGTCGAGCACATGATGCACTGAGACGGTTCCCCAATCTTCTGGCAATTCACCTCTAATATAAATACTGATATCAGAGTCTTCGGAACCTAGATATTGGCCATCTTCGTCGTAGAAATGTAATTCAGCCTGTTGAATTTCTCCAGCAAGTGCCTGATTGAGCATATGGATGGCAACTGGATCCGCCATGGCGTCATACACCCAGCGATCGCTTAGGACCGAATGTTCCATTTTCGTGATGAGGTAATC
>DEPX01000061.1:19610-21215 GCA_002358975.1 Micrococcaceae bacterium UBA3381
CGTTTGAGGATAAATCCCTCAAAACCTACTTCACCGCCAGAATCGTCAAAGCGGTATGTCCCGATTAGTTCTGGCTCGCCAGTCCCACCCCAAAATTGAGTATCCAACCACGACGTCACGAACTCTTTTTTCGTGGGGTTCGTCTCTGCTGTATAAATAGTGGCCATAAAACTAGTCTACGTGCTGATTTTCAGAAAACACAGCAAGCAAAAAAGTTCGGACACTGTGAGCCCATTCACGCTATAAGGACGTATCCTAAATATATGTACATACGCCTAGGAGACCATGATGTTTGAGTGGTTTGTAGAAAATTTTTGGGCCTTTTGGCTTATTATTATGCTGTTACTTATTAGTATACAGGTGGTAACCGGAGAAATGACATTTCTCCTAATCGCTGCCGGAGCTCTCACTGCTATTATTGCCGATGTTTTGGGGGCGCCACTGTATGTGCAGTTAATTATCGTTACGGTAATATCTATTGCTTCGTTGATCTGGCTGCGGATTTTCGATACGAAACGTCGAGAGCATAATACCGGCCCCTCCCCTTGGAGCGTGAATCGATTTGTAGGCCGGATTGGCGAGGTCACCGAAGAGGTCTCTTCCAGCGAAGGTAGGGTGCGAATTGGGACTGAGGTTTGGTCTGCTCGAACATATGGCCCAATGACAATTCCACCTGAAACGCCGGTAGTCATCCAACAAATCGAAGGAGCCATCGTATGGGTGGCCAATGCCGATGAATCGGCGCAGACTTGAACGGTCATGAGGTCTTTAGACTCTAATTAAATATGTAATGTCTGTCATACAAGGCGATATACACAACCAGTCAGGAAAATCTGTGGAAATTTTTCTTATTATCCTCTTCATTGTGTTGGCCATATTCGTGGTCACTATCTTGGCGAAGTCCTTCCGTATTGTTCCTCAGGGGCACTGCGGTATTATCCAGCGACTTGGAAAATATCAACGCACGCAGATGGCTGGGTTGACCATGATGATCCCTTTCGTTGATGAAATGCTGCCGTTGATTGACATGCGCGAACAAGTGGTGTCGTTCCCGCCACAGCCTGTCATTACTGAAGATAACCTGGTGGTATCTATAGATACCGTCGTGTATTTTCAGATTACTGATCCAACTGCAGCTACGTATGGTATTGCCAATTACATTGCTGCCGTTGAAAATCTAACGACCACTACCCTGCGCAACGTCGTCGGTTTTATGAATCTTGAAGAAGCCTTGACTTCTCGCGATGCAATCAATACCCAGTTGCGCGGTGTGCTTGATGAAGCTACCTCTAAGTGGGGCTTGCGTGTGTCACGCGTTGAACTCAAAGCTATTGACCCACCACGTACCATTCAGGATTCGATGGAAAAACAGATGCGCGCCGAACGTGATCGGCGTGCCGCAATTTTGACCGCTGAAGGTCAGAAGCAGTCTGAAATTTTGACGGCTGAAGGTCTACGTCAATCTGCAATCCTTGAAGCTGAAGGCGACGCGCAGGCAGCGATTCTCAGAGCAAATGCTGAAGCGCAAGCCATCGTGACCGTTTTTGACGCTATCCATGAAGGCCAGCCAAATGCTGATCTGCTGGCCTATCAGTACTTGCAGGT
>DEPX01000061.1:21270-23582 GCA_002358975.1 Micrococcaceae bacterium UBA3381
GTCACCGACGCTCTGCACCGGTTTAGTGGGACATATGGACCACAACAAGCACCCACAGATTCCGGTGACACTGGGTCTGCTCCTCAGGCCCCTACTCCCCCGCCTACACCAAAGCGCCGCCGCAATAAGCGCCCAACAACAGCAGCAGAGATCGCTGATCAGGCCCCGAAAGCTCCGAAGCTGGATGACACTTCATTAGAAGATGCTTTAGCGGAGCCGGAAATTGAAGAAGACTTGTTCCGAGATCGTCCAACTGGTGGAGAAGATGAGGAACAAAACTAATCCACCGTGCGTTGTACAGTACAGGTCATTATTCGATAAACTGTGATGTCTGCAGAATTTTGGTTGGAGGAATTTCTGAATGTCTGATCGTTCACTACGTGGTATGCGTCTTGGTGCCCAGTCCATGGAAACTGAGGCTGGAGTTGAGCCAGCACCGCGCCAGCAAGTTGAGTATCGTTCCGAGGATGGCGAGTCCATTGTCGTAACATTTGCTGCGGAAGCCGATGTCCCGGATAGCTGGACCACTAAATCTGGTAAAGAGGCGCTTCGTGTTGACGGTGAAGCTCCTGTTATAGAGGAAGGCAAGGCTCAGCGTAGCCACTGGGATATGCTTCTGGAGCGTCGCAGCGTTGAAGAGTTGGACGAAACTTTGGAGGGCCAGCTTAAAAAGTTGCGTATCCGTCGCGGTGAAGAAGTAGAAGCCTAAAGATTCCCTCAGCGACATAAGGTGAACCGGTAACCTCTGGTTACCGGTTCATTTTATGTTTGGGCTGCAAGCTACCCGCCAAGGCGCCGTCCTAAGGACTGTGCGCGAGCAGTAACACCCCACTTAGTAACATTGGTGAAAGCTTCGGTAACAATATTGCCAGTCATCTTTGATTCACCAAATTCACGTTCCATGAAAGTGATCGGTACTTCTACGATGCGCCCGCCTAGCCGGGCTGTTCGAAATGTCATATCTACTTGGAACCCGTAGCCCTTGGACTGGATGGCACTTAACTCCATATTTTCTAGGATTGATGCTCGGTATGCTCGGAACCCCGCGGTAACATCGGTCAGGCGAAGGCCCAGCAGAATCTGNNGTCGGTCAAGCGAAGACCAAGCAGAATCTGCGGATATAGTGAACCAGCCAGTGATAACAGTTTGCGGTGCCAAGGCCAATTGACCACCTTGCCCCCGGGCACTCGACGTGAACCAATAACTAGATCTGCTGAGTCGATTGCCTGCAGTAAGCGGGGTAATTCTTCCGGCTGGTGGGAGCCATCAGCATCCATCTCTACCAGCACGTCATAGTCGCGCTGTAAACCCCAACGGAATCCCGCAATATATGCCCCGCCCAGGCCGTCTTTAGTTTGGCGGTGCAGGACAAAAACCTGCTCGTCCTTGCCGGCTTGTGCATCTGCCCAAACGCCTGTACCGTCTGGTGAATTATCATCCACCACCAGTACATCGGATTCCGGTACGGCTGTGCGCAAGCGTTGTAGGGTTCCCGGCAACGATTCTGCTTCGTTATATGTAGGGATGATTGTCAGTACGCGCACAAGTCGTCCTTTTCAGTTCAAGAGTCTGATCCCATCAGGGTAGACCAGCCATCAATTACGGTAAGCCAATTGGAAACGACTAAACGATATTGCCATGTCGTATACGTAGTTCTAATTGTGGTCGCTGTGTTGATGAGGACAATATCGGTAACAATGCGCTGCCTGCGCGTTTATCCGTTGACCAGTGTGCAGCCTGGATGTCCGGGGCTTGGACACCAAGCTCGTCGGCTCGCCAGATATTTAGGTCGGCCGGTGCCCCTACCGCTATCCGACCAGCTGCCATATGCTCTTGGGCGATTTGGCTCGGCCAAACTCGAACTCCATCGCGGGATACCGTGTTGAAAGCAGCACGAGTCGAAAGGCGTTGTGCTTGGTCTTCATGTTCGATCAGCGCCGTCACGAGATCCCAAAAAGAGCCGGACCACTGTCCTGTCCCTGTTGCAACGTGTATGCCGTTTGCAATAAGCGAGGCGATGGGGGCATGAATTTTTGGGGTGCCAGCATCAATATCAGGCACGACAGTTACTGAGGCATGTACGGACACAAGTCGATTGATCAGCGGTTCCGTAATGGTGTGGTTAGCCAGAATTCGATGGCGGCTGCGCATTAGGGAGGCGGCAGGTTGTCGCTCCAGCGCAGATAGGATATCGTCCAGCTGTTGTGCATTTTCAGACTCGACAAGCAGTTGTGTCGGTGGTTTTATTTCGGCCAAGATGTCTGCTAGTTGACTCACCTGTTCGGCGCTCACATAAAACCCATCGGCCTTAG
>DEPX01000061.1:23678-24544 GCA_002358975.1 Micrococcaceae bacterium UBA3381
AGGGTTGGTAGAAAACCCGTCAATAAAGGCAGGTGTAACCAAGGCCTGGTCAAGGTCGCGAGCCTCTACTGGGCCGGAGACTGTAGCTGCGACAAGTTGTTGTCCAGCCGCATCAGAGCCTAACCATGCAATAACGCCGTTATCAGCATGCAAGGCATTGGCGTAGGGTTCGGAGACAGAGTGAATATATCCGTTGGTTAATAGCAAGCTGGTAGTCACTAGTCCAGTTCCAGTCGTTCAATAGCGTTGTATTCGTCAGTGTCGTCAGAGGTTTCGGGCAAGTGGACTGCTGAAGAATAAGCCACAATACCACGGTTGACTAGGTCTTTTGCCCTTCGACAACGGCGTGCCAGATCAGGGTGGGTATCATCTAACGTCGCAAGTTGGTCCAAGAGGTCTATTACTTGGCGTGCCCAACGTACGAAGTCTCCAGGGGCCATATCGGATCCTGTGAGAGAAGCGAGTAGTTCTTGACCGCGAACCCAGCGCACTATCGGCCATATCAAACCTGGATGAGGCTGGGCTGTGACAACCAGATCTGCCTGCCGTTCTGCGTGTTGCAAGTTGTACCAATGTTCATCGACGATATCCAGAGCGCCCTGCAGCACGTCGGTGGGCATGGCTGGTTGAAATACTTGTTCTTCGGTGGAAGATTCAAACACTAAAAGCGCTGCCAGGCCAGCTAGGTCCTCGGGTGACATTTCATCCATCAAGCCGCTTTGCAACAATACGGAGACTAGTAGGTCGCGGTCCCCGTATATACGGCGCAGGCTTTGGCCGGGTTCGGTAACGTGATCGTCCTTGACATAGCCGTAATCGGTTAAAAGGGTAATAATCCGGTCGAATGTACGGGCAATGGTATTCGT
>DEPX01000061.1:24603-28412 GCA_002358975.1 Micrococcaceae bacterium UBA3381
GTTTGGTGGGTTTCACGGTCTGGGCACCCATGGCACGGATGTGCATGAAGCTGTGTGCGCAGCTCTTCAATGCGAGCTAGGTCATATTCATCGTTATACCGGAACCCTACGGGTTGTTTTCCATCAGAAATAGGTGGACGCTGCTGGCTGATAGCACCGTGCATCCAACCAGCAATATTTTTTCGGTGCTTGGGCGATTTGGTGAGTAACTTGCGAGGCAGGTCTACGCCGGCAAATGGAATAAGCGGTTCACCCATTTCATCTGTTGAAATGCGACGCAACTGTCCTTTAGCAGTCACTACGCCAACCCGTGGGTTCATGGGGTTACCGGCGGCTGAAACAACCACACATGTGCCAAGATTTCTCGAACCTTGTACGTCGACAATATCCCCAACGGCCAGTCTATTTAATGACTCCATGATTGCACGACGCCGTAACCGGTTACGGGATCGTGATGCAGCGGTTTCGGCTTTGGAGAGTTCGTGACGGAGCCGTGCGTATTCGGTGAAGTCGCCCAGATGACACTGCATGGCTTCTTCATATCCGGATAGGGATCGTTCTTGGCGCTGTACTTCCTGTGCTAAACCCACCACAGAACGATCCGCCTGAAATTGGGCAAAAGATGATTCCAATATATTGCGGGAGCGATCGTGACCAAATTGAGCCAATAGGTTGACAGCCATATTGTAGGTAGGTTTAAACGAGGAATTTAGCGGATAGGTGCGACGTGCAGCTAGGCCCGCAACAGCCGCCGGGTCAAGCCCCGGCTGCCACATCACCACGGCATGGCCTTCAACATCTATCCCTCGCCGTCCGGCACGACCGGTTAACTGGGTGTACTCCCCCGGTGTGATGTCTTTATGTGATTCGCCATCGAACTTGACAAGCCGTTCAATTACGACCGTTCGCGCTGGCATATTAATACCTAATGCCAGCGTTTCGGTGGCAAAAACTACCTTGATCAGACCGGCTGCGAATAACTCTTCGACAATTTCTTTGAACACCGGCAGCAACCCTGCGTGGTGAGCAGCGAACCCGCGGCGCAGACCGTCACGAAAGCCCCAAAAACCTAGAGCATCCCGATCTTGTTCAGCCAGGACAAGGGCAGCACGGTCTACAATTTCTAGGATCTGGTTCTTTTCTGTGCCGTTCGTCAGATCTAAGCCAGCCTGTAAGCATTGCTCAACTGCTGCATCGCAACCGTTGCGGGAGAAGATAAAGCCGATACACGGTAATAGACTTTCCCTCGATAGTGTGCGAATCATCTGTGGTCGGGAGACGCGTAAATCTTTACGTTTAGATGGCGCACGGTCTCGGGCATTCTTAGTCGCCTGAAAATCTGATTGTCGACGTTCACTTTGTCTGCGCCCGCCACGTGTACGTTGCCGAGGTCGCCGTCCTGGTCTACCCCAGTCGTTAGCTTGGACATCCCGGCGGGCCGACTCGGCAAGTTGTGCTAACTCCGGGTTGACACGTGTGGTTTCTTTATCTCCACTCATAGAAAATAGGTCGTAGAGTTGCGATCCGACCACGACGTGTTGCCATAGTGGCACAGGACGGTGTTCGGAAACTACCACGGTTGTAGAACCACGTACGGTATCTAGCCAAGCACCAAATTCTTCTGCGTTAGATACCGTTGCCGATAACGCAACCACTTGGACAGACTCGGGTAAGTGAATAATTACTTCTTCCCAGACTGCCCCACGGAATCTATCCGCCAGGTAGTGGACTTCGTCCATGACTACATATCCCAAATTTTCTAGGGTACTGGAATCGGCATACAGCATGTTTCGTAGTACTTCGGTTGTCATAACTACGATTTGGGCATTTGGGTTGCGAGAAGTATCCCCGGTCAGTAACCCGACCTTATCGTGACCGTGGGTAGCGACCAGATCGGTATATTTTTGATTACTTAGGGCTTTAATGGGTGTGGTGTAGAAGGCTTTTTTGCCTTGAGCAAGTGCTAAGTGAATTGCAAATTCTGCGACAACGGTTTTTCCGGCACCGGTGGGCGCTGCAACAAGTACGGCATGGCCGTCTTCAAGATACTGGGAGGCTTCATGTTGGAACTCGTCCATAGGGAATTCCAAGGTTGCCGAGAATTTTCCCAACTCTGTTTTTGCGTGCTCGGCGCGCCTTCTAGAAGCTGCGTAGCGTTCCGATGGAGAAAGTTCTTGATGCTGAGGATCAGGTGAATCGGCGCACATACGCGCAATTTTAGCCGTCAAAATTGGATTCAGACAGGGGCTGTGCCCCACGCTGAATCTCGGCTTCACCTGCGATGCCTTCTTTAGCTAGCTTTTTGTTGCGACGCCGGTCATTCAGCAAACATATGCTTAGCGCTATACCAAATAACAGTGCAAGCGGTGCCCCCAAATAAAACATCGTCATGACATCCGAGCCAGGTGCTCCCATGGCAGCTATGACTGCTATCAAAAATACCGAAATACGCCAGTGCTTCAGCATGGTCTTGCCCTGCAGAATGCCGGCCATATTTAATCCGACAAGGATCACTGGAATAACTAAGGCGATACCGAAGGCCAGCAACAGCCTGGTGACAAACGGAATATAGACTGTGGCAAGCACCCTGTGAGCACTGCCATCCGGGGTCAACGAGGTAAAGAACGCCATGGCTTGGGGCAATGCGTACCAACCGAGACCGATGCCAACGATAAATAATGGCACCGCCGCAGCAATGAACCCTATAGTATAGTGACGCTCATTTTTACGTAGCCCGGGAACAATAAAAGCCCAAATTTGATATAGCCAAATCGGTGAAGACAAAATCAGCCCAATAAATAAGGCGACTTGCAACATAATATCGAAAGGTTGTGCCACTGATGAGAAAACTATCTCAACCGGAGCGTCTTTTGTTGATAGCCGTGTAATAGGTTCAGTCAGAATGGAAAACGCTGGCTGGTAGACAATAAAACCTACGATCGTCCCCAGAACTATTGCTATCCCTGCTTTGAAAAAACGATTGCGTAACTCCCTGAGGTGTTCACGCAGTGACATTTTCCCTTCGGGTGACTTTGGACGTTTTCTGCGTCTCTTTTTCGTTGATGAGCGACTCTGATCGGTGGAAGCCATGGACTCAGTAATGAGCTATTTTGAAGGCTGTTCTTCTGAGTTCGGTTTTGCGGTCTTTTCGCTGTTAGAAATCACGGTGCCTTCAACCGGTGTTGTATCGTCTTGGTTTTCGGATTCTTGGGCGTTATCCTGCTTGGCAGTACTGCCTTCAGCTTTCATCTCTTTAACTTCAGATTTAAGAATACGCATGGACTGCCCCATGTTACGTGCCATCTTTGGCAGCTTATTAGCGCCGAAGAGCAAAAATGCTAGCACGATTAGCACGAGGAGAATGACTGGGTTCCTGAAGAGTTGCATGGTCAACCTTTCTGTACAGTTGGCTCCATTGTACAACTGGAATCCAACTTATTGAGCAGACTCTTGCTGACCGGTAACGGCTTCCTGAGTCATTTGCCAGATAGTGTCACGAATCGTCTGTGGTTGCACCACAACGATTTGTCCAGCATGAGCCATTAACAAGTCTAACAACACCGACATAGATTGGAACGCGAGCTGGGCAAACATTGAACCATCTGAAGCGATGGCTGTCGCAGAGGGATGATACGGCCCCAGCGCATCACGGGACCGATGCGTTGCATGCAAAATTACATTTAGGGCAAGTGTATCGACATTCGGGGCAATGACCTCGGTAGAAAACCGATGACGTGCCGGGTCAAAATATTCATCGGTCTCGGTTGCCCTACCGACTCGATCCAGTCTAAAAGTTCGATAATCTTGGG
>DEPX01000061.1:28493-30295 GCA_002358975.1 Micrococcaceae bacterium UBA3381
ACGGGTGCTTATAGAGCCGGAAGACCTCGAGTAGTACGTGATAGTTATAACCCTGCTGGATTGGGCTGCTTGATGGAGTCGCTTGGCTAACTCGTCGTTCTCCCCCAGAGAGAGGTCAGGATAAATCACCGACTCTGAGTTGCCTATCTGCGGGTCGACGGTATCAATGGCATCGCGCAGTTTTGCACCTAAAGACTCCGCCGCCATACGTTGTGTTAGGTCAATACCGGGTATAGTTTTAACCGCTTGAAGACCTGATAGTAATCCGAGTGCTTCAGGGGCAGAGAGCTGCCAGGGTTGGGCTAAGAGTTCTGCATTAAAAATTTCTACCGGATCAGCTTGTGGATCCAATTCAAATTGACCTCCGGCAAAGTCTATTTCAGGCAGACCCCAGAATTGCATGGCGGTTAGATCATCGGTCAGAGTCTGCTCGTTGATGCCGAAACGTTGACGCAATTGGGCCCTGGATAATACTCCTCCATGTTGATTGACCACGGCAACAATTCCAAGACGACGTGCGATAACGTCTTTATCACTTGCTCTGCGACGGGTCCGAGTCACTGGGGTCAGCGTAGGTACTGAGAAGGCTGAGACTCCCTGGTGAGCGTCACGGACTATAACCGTGAGGTCATCAACGAGTTCGGCTAATTCTAAGCTGCTGCAGACATCGACGCGGGCGCTGTTAGTCAGTGCGGCTATTCGCGCTGCCGTGTGAAGTGGGTCTTGGTACCTTATATATAAGAGGTCCCATCCGGTGTGCTGTTCGATAACGCTGGCACGAATACGCAAACTCGAGATGGTATCGGCAGCGACCCAGACCTTGGCTTCGCCACCGGATTGCTTAGCAGTGAGACGCTGACGGATGCTGTTGATATCAAAGTTCTCCGGTCGCTGCGAGGTCTTCTCTACGTCCTGGAGTACATCATCTGATAGTTGTGTGATGGTATTCGATTCAACGCGAGACAACCGGAAGGTTCGTTCCTCAGCACGATCTAAGTCCCAACCCACCACGTACCAGTGCTGGTGTGCCATTAGCACGGCCCATGGACGTAAATGCCGGTATGCGATGTCTTGACTTTCCACTGTGCGGTAACGAAACCGAATGGGGCTCTGTTCTCGTGCGGCAGCCACGAGCTCAGTCAGCAAGGTCTGGCTTGGTGCAAGTTGGGCACCAACAATGGGCCGAACGGTTGGTTGTGCTGCTGTAATTCGAGTTAACGCAGTGTGAATAGCGTCTTCGACCGGCGTTTTTGTCCATAAAGCACGCGCCTGGTGTAGCGCGAGAACCTCGTCTTCGGTTAGCGCCAGCTCGGGTAGATACAGTCGTTCGTAGTCGATGACATAGACGTCGTCGGCAGGGTTGTCGGGATGCCATTGCACCGGAACACCAATAGTGGTTAGTGCCTCTTTATCACGCGAAAATTGTCGTTGTTTTGCTGTAGAGGTCGTGTCCTGGTGATCGTAGAGGTAACTAAAGATCTCATCTTTGGTACGTCCGGCGGCTCCGGCTTCCAAAAGAAGCCAGAGCAGCGAAACTATTCGTTCCGCAGAGCGGGACACTACGAACGGACCTCCACGAGATCAACTACAAAAATTAAGGTTTCGTTTGGACCAATGTCGGTGCCAGCACCGTTTTCACCATAGGCAAGGTGGGGTGGGATTTCTAACCGACGACGACCACCAGCTTTCATACCCAAGAGTCCCTGGTCCCAACCAGTAATGACCTGTCCGATTCCTGCCGTGAAATCTAAGGGCTGGCCGCGGTTCCAAGAGGCATCGAATTCGGCCCCCGTGGACCAGGC
>DEPX01000061.1:30430-30600 GCA_002358975.1 Micrococcaceae bacterium UBA3381
GGGGTATCTCCGGGAAAATCTATTTCGGGGCGGCTACGGTCAAGTTCGCGTTTACCAAATGACATGAGTCTCCTACTTCGTTGCTATCTCGCATCACACCAAGCGTCTTGGCCTGATATTGCGCCATTTTTCTCCTCAACCGTACCCTGTACTGCACGCGATTTCTCCCT
>DEPX01000012.1:0-3887 GCA_002358975.1 Micrococcaceae bacterium UBA3381
GAGATTAGTGACGAAACAGTGACCTTCGATAACGTATCTGTTGAGGGCGCAACCATTGACGGCGCACTAACCTGTACGTCGTGGGACTAATGTACGCCGTTTCGGTAGTTAGTCTGCCGGGTCTCGTAGGGGCGAACCAACCACGGTGTACTGGTAACCACCCATCTGACCGGTAAGTAGTAGCATTGCCTCTGCAATTGCTGCTTTCACGCTGGGTAGTTCCAGTGATTTTTGATGGTCTTCCGCCGACTCCCAGAGTTCTGTCACAAAAACAGTATCTGGTTCTGCTGTGTTGATGCCGACTTCGTAAAGAAGACATCCTGCGTTTGCGAGCTCGGCATTGACACGGGTGAGGATGGCGACAACTTCGTCGCGCTTACCCGGCACTGTCCCCAGCGTGCCAATGTTTACAAAACTCATGTCCCCCAGTTTAGCCCTTGGCAGAGCCCGGCAACAGAGCGTCTCTAGGAAGATGCACGGTAGCGACTTTGAGGCCGCACGTCAGTCATGTAAAGGCCTGCGTGCAAACACTTAATGCAGGATAGAGACATGGACAACACTGTATTGCGTTCGGCCCGTCGCGGTGCTGGTCTACTTGCGTACTCACATGTGACGGTCGATTTTTACCAAGGCGCAATTGCAGCGCTCGTACCGTTTTTGGTACTTGAACGTGGTTACACTTATGCCGCAGCCGCAGGCATCGTTCTTGCATCTTCACTGGCATCATCAATTGTTCAACCCATATTCGGAGCGCTTGGTGACCGGTGGCAGATGCGATGGCTCATTCCGGTCAGCATTTTTATTGCCGGTGTCGGAATTGCAGTTATCGGTATATCAGCTTCCTATTGGCTTACCGCAACGGTCGCTGCGGTATCCGGTATGGGTGTGGCTGCCTACCATCCAGCTGGGGCAAGTCGGGCACGCCAAATTAGTGGCACCGATCATGTACTCATGTCATGGTTTTCGTTGGGCGGCAATATTGGCTTCGCCATTGCGCCGCTGTTCGTCGTCGCAACCGTTGGCAGGCTAGGGCTCAGTGCGACTCCGCTACTTCTTGCGCCTGCGCTCACGGGCGTCATAGCTGTGGCGTTTGCCGGTCGTCTCCACACCCCAGTGCAGGCTCATACGGTCGGCAGACATAAGGTTGCTGACCGTGATGATTGGCGTGGATTCGCTCGCATGTCGGTGGCAATTATTTGCCGGTCTATCGTCTTTGTCGGGATCGGCTCGTTCATAGTGTTGTTCATGCACCAATATCGTGGCGTCGGCGAAGACCTAGCATCAGCGTCCCTATTTGTGTTCTATATTGGCGGCGCATTTGGTACCGCCATCGGTGGCTATCTTGCTCGGCGGTGGCCCCGCACCACGATCCTCCGGTGGGCATATCTGCTTGCCGTCCCAGTGCTCGCCGGGCTGCTACTAACTCCCGGGCCATTGGCCTGGCCATTCATCGCGCTTGCGTCAATTGTGCTGTATGTGCCATTTTCACTGCATGTAACGCTCGGACAAGACTACCTGCCGAACAACATGGGCACGGCAAGTGGTGTCACGCTGGGCCTTGCAGTTTCAGTAGGTGGGCTTGCCTCACCCGTTATCGGAACCCTCGCCGACCATATCGGCCTGGAATATGCCTTGCTACCCCTGATCGGCCTACCGTTGATCAGTTTTCTCGTACTTATCGGGCTTGAAGACCCCAGGGCTGCAACAGGTATATCCACATCGAAGACACAACAAAGTGCGAAGACTAATTAGCGTTTCAGTCATCTGTGGCTGGAGGGACCTTCGAAGTCATTGCCACCGCAGCCTGGGCGTACTCGGTCGGGGCAGATCCATTCGAGCACAGGCCACCGGGTGCCTGCTGAAGCTCTCGCGCAGTTGTAGTTCGCTACTTGTTTGCGCTCACTTACATGACTCTTGACCTTGCCCTTGGGGCAGGCACTAGATTTCATCTAAGCTCAGATCGAGATATTGCTCATAGTGAGGTTGACCATGGACGAGTCATGGATGACGGCCGGGGCATTCGCACGGCGATCTCGGTTGTCCCCAAAAGCACTACGGCTGTATGCGGCTAATGGCCTACTCGTGCCTGCTCACGTCGACAAGGTAAATGGATACCGCAATTATCACGAGAGTCAGCTTCGCGATGCGAGGCTTATCTGCCTGCTGCGACGGGCCGAAATGCCGCTTGCCCTAGTCGCTCAGATCCTCGCTGCGCCTCGTGAAGAAAGGCAGGCGCTCATTGACGATTACCGAAACGACGTCGAACGAAGTATTCGCTACCGGCGGCAGCTTCTGGGGCATTTGTCTAAGACAATTTCTGGTGGAAAGGAAACATATCCCATGTTGGAGATCAAAGTACGCAAAGTGCCAGAACAAACTCTACTTACAGAACAGACATACGTAAACGCCGCCGGGCTTCCCGAATGGATCGTGAAGGCAGGACTTCGCCAAATCGCCGCAGCCGAGCCTATCGGTGGGCAGGTCGGCCCCTCCCTAGTCATCTACCACGGCGAAGTAAACGAGGATAGCGATGGTCCCGTTGAGGTTGCCCTGCCCGTCGCGGCTCAACTCGCAGACGAGACGCCCTTTGCAACTCGTATCGAACCGGCGCATCGGGAGGCTTATGTAACGATTACCCGTGCACAGGTGCGCTACCCCGACATCCTGTCGGCCTACGATGCCCTCGAGCGGTGGATCACCACCAACAACGAGCAACTTGCGGGTTCACCCCGCGAGATCTACTTCGCCGACCCTTCAACAGGTGACGACGACGAGTTTATCGCCGACGTTGCCTTTCCGATCGGGTAGTGATTGTATAACAACCAATTTCGCAAACACTGGCAGGAGTTCGATACCAGGTTCGGTCAACCGATACTCCACGCGTTACTGTGCTTGGGGCCATCCCCGCAGGATAGTAATCCTGCCCGCACCAATTTCGCGAGTCGAGCGGACAGAATGTTTGTGAAGACACCCTCGACTGAGCGAGAGATAAGTGCTCGAAAGTTCCTATGCTCGCCGAGCATTATGTCGCGCAGCCCGATGAGGCTCCATCGATCACCCAAACGTGACGACCTCCAAGCCGAGCGAGCCATACTCTTGCAAGCCCGCTATGCGAGGGCTGTGCAGATTGACCCGCCTTAAGTCAGCGCAGGATCGCATCGGCAGATGATCCGCGTTCCTCGAAGCATAGACCGAAGGCAGTGAAGTCGAGTATGAACTGACAAACGCCTATCTTGACGATTGCCAGAAATGTAGTTTTTGGTACGTAAGTAAACCCTCCTTTGTAGTTATCTGGTGAGGCCGCGACACGTCTCAGGCTAAACAATCGTCATGGTTCCGGCGTCTGTTTTGATTGTTATACGGGGCTCATGACTTGAGCCTGGTTGATATATGGCTGGCTTCGGTCTCTGCCGGAGTGTGGCACTCCAGAGCGTCATGCAACCTGGCGGTGTATTCACCAGTGCACCCAGTTCATGGTCTGATGCAACCTGCTGTCCACAGATTCTGCCTTCAAGAGCGTTATCCACAAAACAAACCAGCAAAACGATATGGCTATGAAACCAGTCTATGGTGACTGATATGACGATGCCTTCAACTGTCGCCCCAACCAATGTCGTGGAATTTCATGACTGGTTGGCTCAGCGTGCCCCGGTCACTGATGAAGCATCAGCGATCGACCAGATCCGGCTGCTAAGCGAGCACCAAGGCATGATAGAAGCAGCACAAGCTCTTGCGGCCACAGAATTAGAAACTATGCGTCTGGAACGCGAAGCGCGAGAGAAAGTCCCCAAATCTCAGCGCGGTAAGGGTCTTGGTGCTGAGATTGCGCTGGCTCGTAGAGAGACACCCGCGCGAGGCAAACGCTTCCTAGAGATGGCTCAGGCGCT
>DEPX01000012.1:3991-9703 GCA_002358975.1 Micrococcaceae bacterium UBA3381
AACACCGTAAAGCCGTCGATGACGCGGTCAAAGACCGACTGGGGATGGCGGGGCCGAAGGAACTAGCTAACGAAGCTCGCGCCCATGCCCAACGACTAGATCCCAAGGCTGCAGCTGAACGCACTAAAAAGGCACCGCCGAACGACGTGTAACCTGTCAACCAATAGGTGGTGGGCTCTCGAAACTCATCGCAGTAGGGCCATCGCAGATGATAAATGCGGTGTACAAAAATTTATGGCAATCGGCCCGGTCCCTACTGTCTACTGGTAAAGGTAAGAACGAACAAGGAAAACCTCGAACTCGGGACCAGCTTACGTTCGATTTGCTTATTGAACGTGGTACCGGACAACCCACGGCAGCTGCAGTACCAGTGCAGGTATTCTTGTCCATGTCCCCTGAGTCATTAACTCCTGATGGAGATATCCCTGCTTGGCTAGTCGGCCATGGGCCCATCCCAGCCAAAACTGCCCGCGAGTGGTTAGTTCGTTCTGATGTCGCTGCGGAGATTCGTCGATTATTCACGACGCCAAAGGGCAACGAGATTGTAGGGTTAGAAGCCAAATCCCGAAACTTTTCTCGTGGGTTACGCACCATGGTGTTGCTACGTGACGATAAATGCCGCAACATCTATTGCGAGGCGGATATACAGGATTCGGATCACATGAAACCCCATCGATACGATGGCCCCACCACTTGGGATAACGGCTCTGGGCTGTGCGCCGCCTGCAACCAAACAAAAGAAAACCGGGGGTGGAAACACGAAGGGGATGCCCAATCCCTGACTGTGACCACCCCGACCGGACACACTTACACCAAGAACCCCGGACCGATCATCCCGGGAACAGTCCCGATAAAACGCTTCACCCGACGACGAGCCAAACTACCTGACCCGGATGATGCAGACCCCGATAACGACACCGCGAGCATATCATCATGATTTAATCAAGCCCTGATATCGCACGGGCCATTTTATCGACCCATATTTTGCCGACCCATAATGGGTGAGATCCGTTTGCTAAGATTTCAGCACGACATGTAATTATGCCAGTTTGAAAAACGAGACCGGCCTCAAAGCCAACTCGACCGGCACCTGAAAACAAGAAAACCAGTCAAGAACGCCCTTGACTGGTTTCCTACTATTGCGCTAACACAATACTGTGGGCCCTGCGGGGATCGAACCCGCGACCTGCGGATTAAAAGTCCGATGCTCTGCCAACTGAGCTAAAGGCCCTGGTCGCTTTGACCGCTATACGATTGTAGCCTATTTTGCTTCGGAACAAAATTTGGCCATTTGGCTGTTGTATCCGGTGGTGACTGCTTTATGCTGTCATGGTGAGTGCGCCACATAGCTAAGGAGAACGTTTGACTCAGCGCAGCGGATCAACGGGCGTGCAATACCGCAGGCCAAAACTGATGCCCATCGAAAACTTTGAACACCGTCCGGGTGGACTAGATCCGGCTGATGTATTTTCTGCTGCCCAAACCGTTGCCGCCCAGCTTGTAACTACCGGGCAAGACCCAAACGCAGATGCCGCCACGGTCGACTGGCTTATAGACCTCGTCGACGATGTTGGTTTAGACACCATGGCCCAAATGTGGGCCAACGCTCCGGCCGTGACCTTCGGCGGTGCACTGTGGCGTCTATATGCTTTGCAGCAAGCCACCAAACGCCAGGGTGAACAATGGGCCGCCTGGTATCGTGCCGGTTACGATGCCTATGCATCACGTGTCATCGCTGGTGCAACCGAGCCACCACAAGCTCACGACCTCAAACATCTCGTTACGCAAATATTCAGGGGCGTTTATTGTGGTGATTTTGCGATTGCTCTAGACCGCGGTGGCGCTTATGCCCGCGTTATTGCAGCTGGCCAGCACCAGCACGCCGAACGCCTTGAAGACCATGATCCAGCGGGTGCAGCAGCCCTAGAACACCGGTCAGTTAAACTGCAGCGCACCGCCACAGAGCTAGAACTGTGCGCAACCGCATGGCGTCAGGGTCGCCTCGATGATGCCGATCCCAGTGAACTGCCAAGGAATTAACGCGTCAGCTTGTTAACTTTAGGTGTGTAAAGTGACCAAGCATGAAGCTGTCTGTAACGCGTTTATTCTCTGCCGACGAATCAGGCGCATCCCAGGTTCGCACTTTAGCCCAGCTACTAGTGGAATCAGTGGATCTTGTCACCCAAATGTTCGGTGCCTCCCCAGAAACCGGCACCGACCTTGATGCACAGCTCGATAACCTCAACGCCAGCGCTTCCAAATGCACCAGCACAATGCTCACAGCGTTGCGCAGCTCATATCTAACTCCCATCCCGCGCGAGGATCTCTACCTTTTAGGTACCTGGATAAACCGGGCTGTCGAAGCCGTGGCCATCACCGGCACAATTATCCACGCGACCCGACAATACCGGCTACCCTCCCGTGTCGGAGATGTATTAGAAGTGCTGACTCGACAAGCGGATCTCGTGCTGGACGCTGCAGAACAACTTACCCAGTTGGATGCGTTGGAAAGCACTTGGATGCACTTGGAACGTCTCACGCATCAAGCCCAGCGCGCTCTGGTAACGTGGCGGCTCACCGATGCTGACGAGTTGCTTGCCCGGCACTACTACCGTCAACAAGAGGTGGCCCGCTCCCTAGAATCCACCTTTATGACTATCCGAGAATTCTCCACGCAGCTGGGACGAATTCTGGTGCGTGATTCCTAGTGAGCACACTGTTGCTATTCATCGTGGCCGTCATGCTGGCTACGGTCTTAACTTTTGTGGTGGCCGGCCGAGACACCCCGAACGCGGTTGCGCTGCCCATCGCATCGGGGGCGCTGACCCCCGTCACAGCATTATCAATGACGGCGTTAATGCGTATGGTCGGAGCCGTTTTAGGGGTTGGAACCGTCCAATTTTTTGCCGCTGACTTTGTTGCGCTTGTGCCAGGAGGAAACACAGGGTTATCGATTACTATTGTCGGCTTGGCTGTCACCCTTGCCTGGGCAATATTTACCTGGTTTCGCGGTGCCACTGTTTCATCTTCCCATGCCTTGACCGCTTCTATTACCGGTGGGGCCATCGCATTATCCGTGCTGGATACTAAACATTTAGGCCTAGCGGATCTATCTCCGGTAGGCATCGGGATCGGCATTTCGCTACTTGCTTCACCCTTGTTAGCGGCTGCTGCCGCCTGGCTCATCGCACTGCCCATTACCTTTGTGTTTAAGGACACCGCACCACACCGTGTGGGATACGGTTCGCGTGGTGCCCTGGCCATTACTGCAGCAGCAAATGGTTTGGGCCACGGTGTGCAGTACGGCCAACGTATGTATATCGTCATGTTGATGACGCTAACGGCCGGTGGTTTCAAGCCGGAATCGATGTGGCTGATAGCTGGCTGTATTGTCGTAGTGCTGGGGTTGGGCACCTTTGTGACAGCTTGGCGAGTTAATTACACACTGACGCGTCGCATTAGCCTATTAGACCCCCTACATTCGGCAGTCGCATCATCAACCTCTGCCCTATTGTTGCTCATTGGCTCGTTTATGCTGCATATCCCGTTGTCGTCGTCATTGACTACGGTCGCTGCTATTACGGGCGCGGGCACTGCACAAAACAGTGGTACAGTGCGATGGATTCAGGTAGTTCGCCTGATGGTTTATTTCATCGGCACGGTACTCGTCTGCGCGACAGTGGCTTTTATCATCATCGGGCTTGGCGCATCTGCAGTAGCAAATATTCGCTGAACGGCGATAGTGCCTTAGCCCAAATCCCAGCATAAGATTTCCTTGCGAACCCTTAGCAGTGCCAGATAGAGTGGCACATAGATGTCGGGCTGCGGTACCCCCGGGCTCCAAATCATCTGCCGCTTCGAGCGGCCACACGCCGTGAGGCGTGCCCGGCCCGGCATCGTACACTTCAAGGTACAGCCTCGATCGGAGTTTTTCGGTCGAGGCTGTACTTTTTACCCAAAACGCCCAGAAATGTAGGCTTCAGTCTGTTCGTTAGCAGGATTGTTGAAGATCACAGCGGTGTCATCGTATTCGACAAGTTTGCCCGGCGCACCAATAGCTTCCAGATTGAAAAAAGCAGTCTTGTCAGCAACACGAGCGGCCTGCTGCATATTATGCGTCACAATCACCACGGTGTAATTGTCCTTTAACTCGTGAATAAGGTCTTCAATGGCCAACGTCGAGATGGGATCAAGCGCTGAGGCGGGCTCATCCATCAAAATGACATCTGGTTCCACTGCAATAGTTCGGGCAATACATAAACGTTGCTGTTGACCACCCGATAACCCTCCCCCGGGTCGATCTAAGCGGTCTTTGACTTCACTCCACAAATTGGCCCCGGTCAGCGAGCGCTCCAGGATGTGTTCGGCTTCAGAACGGCTCAGACGGATACCATTGAGGCGGTACCCGGCTAGCACGTTTTCGCGAATCGACATGGTGGGAAATGGGTTTGGACGTTGAAATACCATGCCTACTGTCGAGCGGACTCGAACCGGATCAACATGTGCAGCGTTGATATCTTCGTCATTCAACAGGATTTTGCCTTCAACCCGAGCACCGGGGGTGACTTCGTGCATCCGGTTCAGAGTGCGTAAAAACGTCGTCTTGCCACAGCCTGATGGCCCAATAAAAGCGGTGACCGAGCATGGCTGGATTTCGATATTTACGTCTTTGACAGCTTGAAAGTCCCCATAATAACAATCGAGGTTCATGGTCTGGATGCGTTTTGCCATAATTTCTTTTCCTTGCGCGTTGAGAGCGGGCGGCTAGGTGGCTGTTTTCGCCGCGAAATGTTTTGCAATCGCACGGGCACTTAGGTTCAATCCCATAACGATGACAATGAGTACTAGTGCACCAGCCCATGCGCGTGCTGTTGATGGATCGCTTGCTGCCGGCGCAGTCGGGTTAGTCAGCTGACGGTAGATGAAAACAGGCAGAGCCGTCATCCACTCAGAAAATGGGTTCCAGTTCGTAGCCGCAGCATAGCCTGCAGTAACAAGGATCGGAGCGGTCTCACCGGTTACTCGTGCAATGGCCAGTGTAATGCCCGAAGCGATACCCGACATTGCTGTGGGTAGGACGACTTTAATAATGGTGCGCCATTTTCTAACACCCAGTGCATAAGACGCTTCGCGCAGTTCATTAGATACGATTTGCAGCATTTCTTCGGTGGACCGTACCACCACGGGGATCATTAGAACGCTGAGCGCGATAGCAGCGGCGACGCCTGTTTTTACCCCTTGGAGTGCCTGAGGTGAGGAACCCATGGTGAGTTCGGTAAGGGCAGTCAGCCCGGCGAAAGCAAATAACCCGGCGACTATCGAAGGGATGCCGGTCATCACGTCGACAAAGAATCGGATGCTGCGTGAAAATGCGTTCTTTTTGCCATATTCGGTCAGATAGATGGACGCCAACAGGCCCACCGGAATTGAAATCGCGCTGGCCAACACAGTGATCAGCATCGTGCCGATGAGCCCGTGAAGGATACCACCTTGCAGCGAGGCACCACCATCTTGGGTGGCGATGTCAGTTGCGCCCACCACGGTCTGCATATCAGTAACCAACAGTGCCGGATGGGAAATGAGCGTGGGCAACCCTTCGGAAAGAACAGACCACAGTACAGAAACAAGTGGCAGCAAGGCAATGAAGAACGCCGTCCAAATCAGGTGCCGCCAAAATTCATCGGCGGCTTTCAGCCGGCCTTCTATCAGCCG
>DEPX01000014.1:0-5061 GCA_002358975.1 Micrococcaceae bacterium UBA3381
ATCGCCCAAGCCATCCAGTCCGCAGGAACACGCCTTACTGCCGATTTAGAAGATACTTACACCCGTATGTTGCAACCAAAGCTGGCGGACCAACAGATGACGGACGCCGATGTCCAACGCTTTGTTGAATTATTTAAACCCGTGTCTATCGCCGCGCTGACCCGCAGCTACGACCAAGCACTCACCGAACGGCGCCAGCGCGAGTCCGAAGCTGCACAGGTGCGCCACCATAATTGCATCAAAAATTCCACCGCATCACATACCTGATAAGGAGCCTCTATGTCCATGGAAATCTCTGTGTCCAATCACGTCGGCACCGCAACGTTCAATCGCCCCGACGCGATGAATTCGATCACCGCAAAGATCCTGACCGAATGGCAGGATGGCATCCGAGAACTGGCCGATAACCCGGAAGTTAAAGTCATCGTGGTCACCGGTGCTGGCCGTTCGTTTAGCGCCGGATTAGACCTAAAACAGCCATTCGATGGCGGTGATGATATGCCGTGGAGCCAGGACACCAATCAGGCGACCCGACTGGCCAAAGCGCTGCGGTATGGCACAGATTTCATTCGGACCCTAGCCGGAGTTGCTCAACCCACCATCGCTGCGGTAAATGGCTACGCGGTTGGGGCGGGGATATCATTTGCCGCGGCCTGCGATATTCGTCTTGCCGCACCTCAAGCAGTGTTCTCGGCACCGTTTATCAAGCTGGGCATTTCCGGTGGCGACCTTGGGCTCTCCTGGTTCTTACCGCGCATTATTGGCCTGTCCAGGGCGACCGAACTCATTCTCAATGCCGGAGAATACGACGCCAACACAGCCCTAGAAACCGGGCTCGTCTCAGCAATTGAGGACGACGTCGTTGCTGCCGCCCAATCGATGGGTGAACACATCGCCAGCTTTGAATCATATGCCACTACCGCATCTAAGCGTCTGCTGGCAGCGTCGCCCAATGCCTCACTAGATGCGCAGTTGGATGCCGAACTGACAACCCAAACCTTGGGCTTTTTCTCCGATGCCGCTCAAAGCCTTGGCCGCTAGCGGTGACGCAACCGCCAACGCGCGAACACCCCGGCAATCACCGAGATGCCAGCCAGCACACCAATGGTGACCACCATTGGTGTCGCCGATTCCTCGCCGCCTAAACCAACCAGTGGTGTCGCCAGGGAGGCGACCAAAAACTGTGCGGCACCCATGACGGCGGCACCTGCTCCGCGAGTGGCAGGTGTGGCTTCGGCCAGTCCCAACGCGTTGGCATTGGACATAGTCAATCCGGCGCCTGCTGTGAGAAGAAATGCGGCGGCAATAAATCCTGGGATCGATAGCGTGTCGGTTGTTTCCATCACCACAAATGACACAGCGGCACACACTAACAAGACGGATCCGGCAGCAAACATTCTTGTCACACCCAGTTGTACTGCTAGCCGTGAGTTGAGCAGGTTAGCCAAGATAATCGCGGAAGCAGCCGCAGTGAAGCTCAGGGCATACGGCACCTGGCCCATGCCAAGGATGGTCTGCCCAACAAACGGCGAAGCCGAGATATAGGACATCATTGCGGCAAAACCGAAGCTAAAACTCATAGTGGACAACACAAACACCGGGTTCGCCAAGATACGAAACAGGGAACTATAAGCACTTCGAAGTGGCCCGCTAGCACGCTGATGAGGCGGCAGTGATTCGGGTACGGCCACTAGTGCCAAGATCCACATCAGCACGGCGATACCTGCCAGTACTGCTAATACACCGCGCCAGCCGAAAATTTGGGCAATAAGGCCGCCCACTGGTGGCGCAATTAACGGGCCTAAGCCGATCACGGTGGCAATAAGGCTCAGCGCACGTACGGCAGTGGTTCCTTCGGAGAGGTCCACTGCAATGGCACGTCCCAGCACGCCACCTGCGGCACCGGATAGTCCTTGGAGTGCACGCAGCACAATGAAATATGTGATGTTTGGTGTGAAAATCAGTGCGATAGAAGCCAATGCAAACACGCTGAGGGCAAGGACCATCACCCGACGGCGCCCATAGCGGTCCGAGGCTGGTCCCAGCAGCAGTTGCCCAAATCCTATACCGAGCAGAAAGGCGGTCAGCGTAAACTGCACCTGCGTTGGTGTGGCACCCAATGATTCGGTAATGTCGGTAAAGGAAGCCAAATACATATCGGTGGCAAATGCACCGATGGTGGCAATAAATCCCAGTACCGTCAGCAAGCCCGCTGATAAATGTGGTTTGTGGCTCATGTCGTCTCTTTCATATCCTCGTCGAGGATAGCTTGAATACCGACGTGAAACACGAAAGTTGGATAAAGGAGACATCCGTGTCGATTGTGGTCATTAACGCGCTCAGCGTCCCAGAAGGCCAAGGAAACGAAATCGAGGAACGCTTTGCGGCACGCAAGCATGCCGTCGATAAGGCCCCAGGTTTTGAAGGATTTCAGCTCCTGCGTCCAACCGGTGACAACAACCAATACTTTGTGTATACCCAGTGGGCCTCACGTGAAGATTTCGAAAATTGGCGCGCTTCACGTGATAGCTCGGCTGCGCACGCTTCCGACGATGGCACGCCACGTCAACCTGTTGCAACCGGTGCTGAGTTACTTGAGTTCGATATCGTGGAGTTATAAGTGGCGTTCGAAGGCAAAATTTTACCGATCGTAATTCATGGTGATCCGGTCCTACATCAACGAGCAGCAGAAGTCCAAGAAATTGATGACGACGTCCGCCAGCTCGTTGCCGATATGCATACCACCCAAGAAGCCGCTCGTGGAGTCGGGTTGGCTGCACCCCAAGTTGGTGTGGGGTTACGCATCTTTACTTGGGAATATGAAAATACCGGGGATACCCCGAATAAAGGTGAAGTACTCAATCCGGTTTTGACCCAACTGGGCAAGGTATCCCAGGAAGAACCAGATCCTGAACACGAAACCGAGGGGTGCTTATCAGTACCTGCCTTAGGTTTTCCACTGAAGCGTTCCGATCATGTGCGGCTGCAGGGTTTTGATATCAACGGTGAGTCCATAGATTTTGAAGCCTACGGTTGGTTTGCACGCATTTTGCAGCATGAATTTGATCATCTCAATGCCACGCTGTACGTCAACCGGCTCAATACTCGTTGGACCAAACGGTGGAAGAAAGAACTCCGCAAACACGGCTGGACGAAGCCAGGAAATACTTGGGTTCCCGGCGAAGACGCCGACCCATTTGGCCATGACCAGGAACATGACGAAGAAGAGGTCAACCAGGCCTAGCTTATTAGTTGAAGTACTCTGGGAACACTTGGTGCATCTCTTGTTCAAACGCCGGCGCCAGAGTGTATGCATATTCGGGCGATAAGTGTGATCCGTCGTACCAGACGATCACATTACCTATCACCGCAGAACATTGAGCGTCGGCACCTTCAGTTCTATTCGGGCACACATAGTCATTCATGTCGATGGTCTGTGCTCCTTCAGGTAGGTTCATTTGGTCAAGTGGGCTCGGGTCTGTAATGTCTCCGGCGACCACCCCGCAGTCTTGTGCCGGAGTGCCTTCAGCCAGGCAGGGGCCTCCCCCATCGCCTGGTCTGGGTGTGCCCCGCACTAGCAGAAGGTCTACACCCACGTCACTGAGTTGCTCCCAGCGATAAGGTGCCCCTGGCGTAATACTTTCGTTGCTGTCGGTGGAAACAACCCTGGTCCCAGGTGTGATTACCATATCGATATCGTTTTCAGCGACCCAGTCAATAAAATTATCGTTCCAGGCCTGACACATTGAGGTATCAGGATCCTGGCCGTCTTGGAGTACACATCCGGATTTTGTCACGCCTAAGACTTCCCAACCGTATTCTTTACCAAGCGAGCGTACCGTGGCTTCCCAATGCCCCGAATGTGATCCTGCTGCAAGTGCTACACGCGCCGTAGGTTGCTCGGGCGCATCCGGGTCGTCACATACGGTGACTTCATCGGTTCCTGGTGCGTCCCCCATGGTTTGCTGACATCTACGGAACACGTAGTCTGGGTGGTGTTGTACTAAGTCTGCTAGCTCAGGTATCGGTGTCGTTTCTTCTGCGTTGGCATTATGGCTAATGCTCAACGCACCGGGGTGCGCGGTCTGATCAAAGTCCAGTGAAGTAGCGACCCTATCGCCGTCCTTTGGAAGATACGGAAACGCTACCAGTACGCCCACTGCTGCCGCAGTAATGCCGCCACCAAGTGAGACCCAGTCCAGAACCGGCCCGCGTTTGCGGTGGCCAAGCGTATCTAATGGTTTCTCAACAATTTTATGCATCACCATGGCCAGCACAACTGCGGTAACAAAAATAACGGCGCCGCCACGTACGCCCACTGCTGCGCGGTCGCGCAATGCCAGGTAGAAAATAAGTAACGGCCAGTGCCAGAGGTATAAACCATATGCATGATCTCCAACCCAACCGAAGACCGGGTTAGACAGCAGATGCGGAACAGACCATTTTTCCGAGGTGTGCTCGGGTTCTTTTGGTGCGGCAAGCAACACCAGTGCAAAGCCCAGTAGCGGCCACAATGCCCAGGGACCTGGAAACACTTGGCCGGCATCCAGTACGAAACCAACAGTCACAATGAGTGCCAGCCCGATGTAGCCGAAGACAAAGCGTAGGTTATTGGCCACCCGGAGGCGGTCGATAACGATTGCGACAAGCCCGCCGAAGGCAAACTGCCAGGCTCGTGTGCGCGTCATCAGGTATGCCTCATCTTGTGCGTACCCACCCACATAGACTGCATATGCTAAAGACGCGATAAGAATGATCGCTAGTAGGCCGGTCATAATACGTGTGGAGCTGGTCTTGAATTGTTTGGCTATCCAATACGAGCCCAGGGCTACCAGCGGCCACACAAGATAAAACTGTCCTTGAATGGAGAGTGACCAGAAGTGTTGAAATAGCGAGATATCCTGTGCTGCGGCTTCATAGGCCAAGTGGGTGCGGATCAGTTCGACATTTTCGAAGTACAGCAGCGAAGCAAGGCCTTCAGTCCAGATTTGGCTGTGCTGGGTGAACGGGAAGATAACCAGGCCGATAGCAACCGTTGCGGCAATGACTATGGCAGCGGGG
>DEPX01000014.1:5118-6179 GCA_002358975.1 Micrococcaceae bacterium UBA3381
CGTTCAGTGACTTCTCGTAGCAGCATGGCGGTAAAGAGAAAGCCTGAAATGGTCAGGAAGATGTCAATGCCGCCGGAGACGCGCCCGTTACCGAAAAGATGGAAGAGTACGACACCTAGGATGGCAAGTCCGCGTACCCCGTGAAGTTCTGGTCGGTAGCGTCGTGCTGGAAGGTTCTTGGAGATACGTTTGGTTGCTGAAACGTACTCGGCGATCGTGGTGGTCAATTTCTGCCTCGTGTATACCGTATAGCTGTTGGTCATGACATAGCTGAGGCCGCCCCGTTGAGGAGCGGCCTCAGCTATGCGGTGATCTAAAGACTTAGAGCCAGCACATATTTATTCAGCTTTTGGGAATACCGGCAAGTTTTCTCCGGCCATGGACTCGATGGCGCGAACTACCTGACAAGAATAACCGTATTCGTTGTCGTACCAAACGTAGAGCACCAGGCTGGAACCGTGGGAGCCCTCGTTGACGATTGTGGCTAGACCATCAACGACACCTGCGCGGTTGGAACCAACAAAGTCGGTAGAGACAGCATCGTAAGAGTAGATGTAGTCGATTTGGTTGCGCAGTGGACCGGTCAACGATTCCTGGCGGAGTCGAGCATTGAGATCTTCACGCGAGGTGGTGCTTTCTAGTTCCAGATTCAAAATCGCCATGGAGACATTCGGGGTTGGCACACGGATAGCATTACCTGAGAGCTTGCCAGATAGTTCTGGCAGTGCCTTGGCTACGGCAGTGGCGGCACCGGTTTCGGTTAGCACCATGTTGAGGCCGGCGGCACGACCACGGCGTGAACCTTTATGGAAGTTATCAATCAGGTTCTGGTCGTTGGTGTAAGCATGTACGGTTTCTACGTGTCCGTGATGGATACCGTATTCGTCGTTGAGAACTTTCAGTACCGGAGTAATGGCGTTGGTGGTACAGGAAGCAGCAGACAGGATCGAATCGTCAGCGGTAATGTCATCGGTGTTTACACCGAAGACAATATTTTTCAGATTGCCTTTACCCGGGGCGGTCAGCAGCACCTTGGATGTACCTTTGGCTTTGAGGTGCTG
>DEPX01000014.1:6249-12154 GCA_002358975.1 Micrococcaceae bacterium UBA3381
GTGTAATCAATGGATGCCGGATCAGAGGCGTTAATGACCTGGATCTGGGTGCCATTGGCAGTAATGGTGCTGGCTTCTTCATCCACCTGGATGGTGCCGTTGAAGGCACCGTGCACCGAGTCGCGACGCAACAAAGACGCCCGTTTATGAATATCATCGGCAGATTTGGGACGCACAACAATGGCACGCAGGCGCAGCTTAGTGCCGCCACCGGCGTGGTCCAACAGGATGCGAGCCAACAGACGGCCAATACGTCCGAACCCGTACAAGACTACATCTGTGGTCTCGCCGAGGCCTTCGCCACCCTTATCAACGATGCCGGCCAGTTCATCGCGCACAAATGCTTCGGCGTCGCCACCTACTTCATGGAACTTCTTGACCATACGAGCCAGGTCCACTGAGCCGGCGCCAAGATTCAGTTGCGACATCGCCTGGAGAATGGCAAACGAATCTTCAACCGGGAGAATGGATTCGTCGACTTGGCGGGCGAAGCGGTGTGCCTTCAAGATGTCAACTACCGATTGGTGAACGAGGCTTCGACCATAAATGGATGTCACGACATTGTTGTTGCGGTACAACGAACCGATGAGCGGAACCATTTGCTCAGCCAACTGCTCACGTTCGCTCCACTGTTGTAGAGTCTCCTGTGTGCTGGCGGTGATATCTGCCACGGTATGGTCCTTTTCTGCAGGTTGGGTGATTGGCGGACGGCCAACTCATGGAAAACAAACACTCTTATCTTAGCGTTACACAGCAAAGGATACTGCTAAACGAAGCCAGCATAAAGTTGTTGCCGCTACCGGCGAAGAATGGGCAGCTCGTCGTCGACGGTGTAGGTCGGCTCCGAAGGGCATTGCAATAAAGTATCCCGGATCGCATCGTATTCTGCCTGGGTCATCCAAAGCTCGTATTTCGCCTTTACTGGTGTTTGGATAGCCACATATTGGCAGCGAAACGATTTATTGGATGGTAACCAACTGGCGGCATCCGAATCGGATTTTTGTTGGTTCGCCGAACCATCGACTGCCAAAAGGTTTAATGGGTCATTGGCGATTCGTTGCCGTTGTTCTTCCGACAACTCTCGGGCCCCTTTTTGCCATGCATCGGATAATGCTACGATATGGTCAATTTGAACGTCCATAGACGTCTCGGGACCACGGGTAAATTCGATAGTGGTTGCGGTAAACGGATCATCTAAGAGCCCAGATAGCACCCGGCAATTATCAGGGCCTGTAACTACCTGATCTAATTCACGTTGCAACACATCGTTACGGGCGTCACAACCATTGCCATCGGGATCCAACCAGCCATTACCAAACTCGTCTCTGCTGTACCCGGTGCGTGGAGCCCGGCCTTTTATCTCTAAGGTTTCCAACTGCTCTAATGCGGTGCCTTCTTGCGGAACATAATCTTCGTCAGCTGGAAAAGCATATGTGGCGATCAGATAGATTCCAACAAGGACCAAAGCGATAGGCCACGGCAGTTTTTTAGCAAGTTTAGTTGCGGTACGACGACGCTGAGGCAAGGCAGATCTTTCGGCAAAATGAGTGATGGACGGGATGGAGTGCTATAAGCCGGATTCTGTCAGCTCACGATTATGCGTCGTGGGCTTGATGACCATCTATCTGGTGTCTGCGTTACCGCAGCACTCAAGCAATCAACCCGAACACTGGGCGGGCCGCCTCATAGCGTGTTCTGCTTGATCTTGCACCGGATGGGGTTTACCGAGCCGGGCGTGTCACCACGTCCGCTGGTGGTCTCTTACTCCACCCTTTCACCCTTACCTCTAAAGAGGCGGTCTACTTTCTGTGGCACTGGCCTGCGGATTGCTCCGAGTGGGTGTTACCCACCATCATGCCCTGTGGTGTCCGGACTTTCCTCGACTTTATGTCGCGGTCATCCGCAACTCCATCCCGAGGTTCTCAGTTTAGCGAACTTTGTCCAACGAATATAGTCTCAGCTATTACACTCAAACTCATGCTCATTTTGTTGCCCCCTTCCGAAGGTAAGACCGCGCCAGAAGACGGCCCCTCACTTGACTTTAATGATCTGGTGTTTCCAGGTCTTTCTGGTGAACGCCGCACGGTGATACATGAACTACAAGTGGTTTCTAGTCTGGCGAATGCTCACGAAATATTGAAGGTGGGCAAAACCTTGCAGCACGAAATAACCGCCAATCAACAGCTATTACATGCAGCTACGGCTCCGGCGTGGCAGGTATATACGGGGGTACTTTTTGATGCTTTGGATTACGGCACTCTAGACCAGATTGATGCTGATGCAGCGGTGGTCTTTTCCGCGTTATTTGGTGTCACACGGCTAGGTGATCCGATCCCGAACTACCGGTATCCGGCAACAGCCAAACTGCCGGCCATCGGCAATATCGGTACTTGGTGGCGCGAACGGTTGACCACCTCTTTGAACGCTTATGCCACCGGACCAATTATTGATTGCCGTTCGACACCATATAAGTCGTTCTGGAAAACGCCACCGTTACGCACCGTAACCGTTGATGTGTTCCAACGGGTCAACGGTGAACTGAAAACTGTCTCGCATTGGGCAAAACAAGCCCGAGGTTATGTAGCACGCCAGCTTTTGCTCGCTCATGCCAGCAAGCCGATTGGGTCCTTGGAACAAGTTGCTGAGACCGTAGAAGAGTTATATGAAGTCGAACTAATCCGGCCCACCACGAAAAAAGCCGGATCACTGCGGATCGTATTGGACTAGTCAGTTTCGCACTAAAATCGCGCCGGTGTCGGGGCAATAGGCTAATTCGTTTGCCGGCGTATTATTGATGGCTGCTAGTTCAGCCGGAGCGATCGGAAGCCCGGCACCCGATAAGCCATCGGCTCTGAGTTCCATGGCGCCAATCCCCTGGTTATGGTCTCGCAGCTGCTCGTATTCGGTCACTAAGTCGGTAGGCAAATCATTGGTTATTGCTGCCCGCTCAGCAGTGAGTTCTTTGCCTTGTTTGGAAAGCTGTTGTCCTTGTTCATTCAGAGTCGTGATCCGAGCGTTTACGGCCTGTTCTGCTTCGGTAACATTCGTCTCGGCTTTTTCCATAGCTTGCTGTGATTCTTCTAGCGTTTGCATCGCCGTGAACTGATCGTTTTCAAGCTGTTCAATGCGGATGGTCAGCTCAGCGATTTCTGTGGTGACCGCTTGGATATCGCGGGACGAAACGTCATCCGCATCTAACCGAGACTGCAGGTCATTTCTGCGCTTGGTAGTTTCTGTGACGACATGTTCAGCCTGTTGCACTGCAAACTGATGCTCATCGACTTGGGCCTTCATGGTGTTGACACGTTGAACGGCCGAAGCACCGTCTTGTCGTAATTGTTTCAACTGGTCGTCATGGCGTATTGCGTTGAGTTGGTTTCGCACCCTAGTCAGCTGGCTGTCCAGGGATTGCAAATCGAGCAGTTGGCGTTGCTGCTCACTAGTTGCGGTAATGCTCATATAGTTATTCCGTTTCGCTTTCGATCTTGTGTGTATCGTCACCCGAGGTCAAAATGAAATCCCAGGGGTCGGTGTTGATCGCCGATACGGCAGAAGTTACGGTCAATCCGTCATCAGCCAAGGCACGCTCTAGAGCATTGGCCCCGGCCGGCAGCCACAGCCATTCAGATGCGAAATGGGACACATCGATCAGATAGGGTCTATCCGTTTCCACCATGGCTTGTTCCCGGGCCTCGGACGCCGGGTGGTGACGTAAATCGGCGGTGATGTACACATCAGCTTCATGCTCGCGCACCTGATCAAATAAACTATCGCCTGCTCCCCCAGTGATAGCTACTTTTGATACCAATCCGGTGGGATCTCCGGCGACCCGAACACCACCTGCAACAGCGGGCAGTGCGCTATAGACTCTGGCAGCAAATTCATCGAGTCGCAGCGCTGCTGGTAGTGTGCCTACTCGTCCGATGCCTTCCTCTTCAAGCCCATCAGTAGCGGCCGCCAAAGGCACCACCTGCTCGAGGCCTAGAATTTCTGCCAGTACATCAGAGACACCTCCCACCGCCGAGTCAGCGTTGGTATGTGCTGTGATCAGTGCGCAAGAGCTTTCCACTAAAGTATGCAGCACCTTGCCCTTAAATGTAGTAGCGGCCATTGACGTCACCGGCCGAAGAAATAAAGGGTGGTGGGTAATGACCAAATCTGCTTCATAGGCAATTGCCTCATCAGCAACAGCCTGCACCGGGTCAACGGCCCAGTGAATTCGCTTGATGATTTGGTCTGGTCTACCAGCAACCACACCGGAAGCATCCCATTGCTCTTGCAAATCCAACGGCCACAACGACTCCATTGCCTGAAGTACTTGTGAAAGCGTTGGGTGTACCACTGTCTGATCTGATGTTTGCTGCGATGCCATGGTGTCCATTGTGCCTGCTAGCAATACTGAAATCACCCTTTAATGCACCCAACTACTGCAGATACCCGGGCTACCAGGAACGACAACCCGCCTGCGCCTATGGCAGGTTACTTGTGAGACACAAGGCAAAACCGGCCAAAATCCAAGGTCACAGAATAATAACAGTAAATTAACAGGAATTCGCTAAATCGCCATTGTGCTGCGCATCGAGCGGGCAAGAATAGCGGAGCCAAGCCAAACACGCCTTGTCTCAGGTTGCAGGTTGATAACAAGAATGTCACGGTTAATAACGTTCTGATAACGGACCGTCCGGAAGTTGACGACCGTCTTCCAGACATCCAAATCTAACACGTCGACTTTTTGAGAGAAATAACTAATGACCTACACCACTCGCCGAGCACGCATTGAAGCCGAAAAAGCCGAAGCGCTTGCACTGCGGTCGCGTCGGAATAAGAAATTCTCCATGGGCCTTGCTGGCCTAGCAACAGCCGCAAGCGCTACTGTATTCGGTGTGGCCCCGGCTAATGCTGCACTTGAAGATACTCCAGCCCAGGCTAGTTCAACCAGCTCGACTAGCTCTACGAGCTCGAGCACAGGCGGCACATACACTGTCCAGTCTGGCGATACCCTAAATTCAATTGCCAGTTCACAAGGTGTACCACTTGATGAATTGCTGAGCGCTAACGACTTGTCAGCGTCCTCAACCATTTATCCCGGAGACGTCCTACAGCTAAGCGGTGACGGTGACAGCTCGCAAGCAGCCAGCCAGGAAACAGCGGTTGGCCCAGATGCTGGTAGCACTGAAACCTCCGAAGACAGTGTTGTAGAATCCAGCGGAAACGATGGTGAAAGCAGCAGCCACGTCCAGACCGCTTCTGCAACCTATAGCACTGCTTCAGCATCCGGCAGCAAGGCTGCCGCTATCGATAAAGCCACCGAAATTGTCAATTCGGGAGCTGGCTACCGTTTGGGTGCAGATGGCCCAAATCAGTACGATTGCTCCTCGCTGACTCAAACTGCCTTCGCTTCTGCAGGCATTGAGCTTCCACGGGTGTCTGCTGACCAGTACGCTGAGGCACCTGCACATGACAGCCTGTCCAACGTTCAGGCAGGTGACCTAGTCTTCTGGTCGAGCAATGGTTCGTCCTCGGGCATCTACCACGTCGCCGTCTACATCGGTGATGGCAAGATTGCCCAGGCACGCAACCCAGAGGCCGGTATCAGCATTGATTCGCTAGATCAGTACACACAGTACAACCCACCAATGAACTCGGTGGCTCGCTACTAAGCTGCTCAACATATCGCTTCTTCGCGGTGGCGCCGGTAACGGTGTCACCGCGAAGGTGTTTAACGCTGCTAAATAACTGCACAGACCAGGCGCAATAGACTGCGGGGCGGGCTAGGGTTCTAGAGTAGAGGCAATGAACGACGTATTTAACCTTGACGCCGTATCAACTGGCCTGCCGGCGGCACAACTGATTGATCCGCTGCTAAATGCACCGGACAAACCCCTACGAGCCGTGGTTGTTGCTC
>DEPX01000014.1:12176-13069 GCA_002358975.1 Micrococcaceae bacterium UBA3381
CCGTAGTGCCTCCGACCCTGGCTAACCGGCTACAGAAGCTGACGTATCGCGGCAAAGTTGTGGTTACCCAGCCGTGTCGCATGGCTGCCCGCGCTGCTGCACGGCGGCTGGCACAACTTACCAACACCCCGCTAGGCCAGCACATTGGCTACACTGTGCGCGGTGACAAGAAAGTATCGTCAACTACCCGGGTGGAATTTGTGACCACCGGAGTTTTACTGCGACGACTTATCCGTGATCCTGAGGCTCACGGGGTCTCGGCCATAGTGCTCGACGAAGTCCACGAACGACACTTGGACACAGATCTCACCTTTGCCATGGTCCAACAGCTAGGCGAGTTACGCGACGACGATAACCCCGTTGACATTGTGGTCATGTCAGCCACATTGGAGGCCAAGTTTTGGGCTGATCTGCTCCAAGACAACAACTCAACACCCCAAGTATTCAACGTTGAAGCAGCAGCACATCCGCTAGACGAACAGTGGGCTCCGCTGCCCGGAACCCAGCGAGCCCTAGACGCCCGCGGGGTAACCAAAAGTTTCCTCGGTCATGTGGCAGACACCGTAATAACAACGTCACAACAGGAACCCGACGGTGACGTACTGGTCTTTCTGCCCGGCGCCAGAGAAATCGGCCAGGTAGCTCAGCGAATACGTAAAAACTTCAGTCACCACGATGATATGGAAGTCCTTGAACTCTTAGGTTCCACGCCGGCAGTTGAACAAGATCATATTTTGCAACCCCAACCTTATCGGCGTCATCGACGTATTGTGTTGGCCACCAATGTTGCCGAATCCGCGCTGACTGTTCCTGGCGTGCGCATTGTTGTTGATGCCGGTCTAGATCGGCAATCGCGACTCGATACCGGACGCGGCGTGGCAGGGCTGGTAACC
>DEPX01000014.1:13081-17808 GCA_002358975.1 Micrococcaceae bacterium UBA3381
CTGCCATGATCCAACGGGCAGGGCGTGCCGCACGCCAAGCCCCAGGGCTGGTGGTGCGCTGTTTGAGTGACGCAGAATTTGCTGCGCGTCCAGCCCACACCCCGCCAGAAATGCGTACCGCCGATCTCACCCAAGCCGTCTTAGATCTGGCCTGTTGGGGTGCAGCAGATGGTGCTGGTCTGCGTCTTCCGGAACCGTTGCCTCCTCGGGCGTTCGATGCCGCGGTGGACACGCTGACCCAGCTGGGCGCGCTACAGTATTCCAAGCACAATGCCGAACCGAAGATAACGGCGTTCGGCCGTAAACTTGCCAATCTGCCGGTCGATCCGCGTTTGGGGCGTGGGCTGTATGACGGCGCTGAATTTGTGGGTGGAGGTCTCGCCGCAGAAGTGGTTGCGGCATTGGCCTCAGAACACCGTGCCGAAGGGGCTGATATAAGCAAGCTGGTAAGCCGGTTACGTGCAGAGAAACCCAAACGTTGGAGTGACGACGTTGCACGCTTGCTGCGAGCGCTGCTGAATAGTGACAGCACCGATGGTCGGGCCGGTAAGGCTGACCCGGTGGATGTAGGTATGGTTACCGCACTGGCATATCCGGACAAAATCGGTCGATTACGGCAAGCCGCTGACGCCGAGTATTTATTAGCGTCTGGCACCGCAGCATCGCTACCCCGAGACTCTGGGCTACAAGGGGCTACGTGGCTGGCAATTGCCGAAGTAACCCTGCATGGTGATCGGGCAATTATTCGTAGTGCCGCAGAGCTGGATCAAGATCACGCTGAACTTGCCGCCGGCCCATTACGCACTGACCAAACCGAAGCTCGCTTTCACAATGGGAAGGTCTCGGCACGTCAAGTGTCGCGATTGGGAGCTATTGAGCTTGCAACGACGCCAATACAGCCCACCCCGGAACTTACCCGTGAGGCGGTTATCGAAGAAATACAGCGTCGTGGCGTGTTGGCCTTCTTCAATATCGACCCGGAGACTAAAACCCACAAAGCGTTCAGTACCCTGCGCGCCCGCATGGGGCTATTACGTGAAGCACTAGGAGCTGACTGGCCGGATGTTTCCGATGCCGGGCTGACCGGACAAGCTAAGGTGTGGTTGGCTCCAGAGTTAGAGCAAATCGCCGGCGGTACACGAGTAGAGCGTATTGACTTAGTCTCAGCGTTGCGACGGCTGCTGCCCTGGCCACAGGCTGCTCGGTTTGCTCAGCTTGCTCCGGAACACATGGTGGTGCCGTCTGGTTCTAGCATTCGGATAGATTGGCCACCACCGGAAGCCCACACAGACCAAGAGATTGCTTCACCGGTGTTAGCGGTCAAGTTGCAGGAGTGTTTTGGTTGGACCGCCAGCCCAACTGTGGCTGATGGTCGTGTGCCAGTATTATTGCACCTGCTCTCCCCTGCCCGTCGACCATTAGCTGTGACAGCTGATTTAGCCAGTTTTTGGCACAATGTGTATCCGGAGGTTCGAGCCCAAAACCGTGGGCGCTATGTCAAACATCCTTGGCCCGAGGATCCGCTCAGCGCCGTTGCAACTGCAAAGACTACCCGGGCGCTACGTAGCGAACACCAACGGAGGTAAGGATGAGCGTACTGCCACATGAGTGGACGGTCAGCCTGAATGATGTGCTTCATACTGGAACCAGTGAGGCAGCGCGAATGTTCGGGCCGCGAACGTGGTGGGGTGGACCGTTAGATGTTGAGAAATTGGCGCTAAGCTCCACTCGAGTGGCTGCTACGGCACTTCAGCAGCTGACAGGAAGAAAACTTGATTTCAGCGCTCACCGTGTTGCAGCATCTTTCGCTTCGTTGAATACCATAAGAATCAATGGTAATCAGACTCAGGGTTTTGCCCCGATCTCCGGATTTTGGCGGACCAAGGATGGCTGGATCAGGCTCCATGGTAATTATCCTCACCATGCTCAAGCGATATACGACGGCCTAGGGCTCTCAACTCACGACAGCTTGCAGGCTGTGCTGGCTACAAGCAAGGCCATAGATAACGAAACGTTCATAATGGATGCTGGTGGGGTCGCGGCGGCCGTGCGAACCCGTCAAGAATGGAACAATACGCCGATGGGGCTCAACGCTAGCAGCGGACCGTGGTTAAAATTTGTCTCCAATCCCACTGACCAAGCTGGCACGACCTGGCGTAAACCACGTGACCGCAGCGATGCTCCTCTTCGCGGCCTTCGGGTATTGGACTTCAGCCGTGTAGTGGCTGGGCCAAGTGCTTCACGGTTGTTGGGCGCCTTAGGGGCAGATGTGCTGCGCGTTGATCCTCCTCGGTACCCGGAATTGCTCAACCAATACATCGATACTGGTTTCAGTAAACGCAGCATCGTACTGGACTTCAACGACTCATCAGACTACGCCACACTTCGCGAATTGCTGTGCGGCAGCCATGCTGTAATCCTTGGTTATCGTCCCGGTGCACTTGAAAAGTTTGGACTGACACCACAAGCAATTACCGAAGAATGGCCAGAAGTTAAAGTTGTGCGCTTTAATGCTTGGGGTTGGAACGGGCCATGGAAACACCGGCGCGGATTCGACAGTATTGTCCAAGCCGCATGTGGAATCGCGGAGGTATATCGCAAACCAGACGGCGCACCGGGAAACTTACCGGTTCAAGCCCTGGACCATGCCACCGGAATGGGGATCGTAGCTGCAATAGCCGTCTTATTGTCACAAAGCCAATATTCCTGGGCACAAACATCGCTTATACAAACCGCCCATGAACTTCTGAATTTTTCAGCTACGGAGCTGCCCAAGGCCACACTGGAATCTCCGGTACGAAAGATATCTGCAACCTATTACGGGACCTTAGAACATGCTCCTCCGCCGGTACTACTCGACGGCAAAGGCGTTGAATACGCTCAACCGCCAGTAGCCTATGGCAGTTCCGAACCAAGCTGGCTTCCTTTTTGACTTACCAGGCCCGGTAGATACGAGTCATTCTGATGGGATGATGTCTTCCAGGTCAGTGAGGAACTCTTGGAGTACTGGCCCATTAGTTTGTCCTCCGGCTTCACCTTCACTAAAGAATAAGGAGACCGCCAGGTCACCGTGGATGGCCGTGATCCAAGTATGGGCCAGTGTCTCACCGTCTTCAACGAATTGGGCGGTACCTGTCTTAGCCTGCACCGGCGCACCCGGTACATCCTGCAGGGCTGGCACGGTGCCGTATTCCACCGGTCCTTCCATGAGGTCGCCCAACGTATTGGCCTCGTCCTCAGTTAGTGGTGTTTCACCGGGCAGGTTCTCATTCTCCGTAGGGTCTACCGACGGGTCACTGACTAATACCGGGGACACGGTCTCTCCGGCAGCAACTGATGCCGCGACTGTGGCCATGCCCAGTGGTGAGGCTTCGACCACGCCCTGTCCGAAGAGACCTGCCGCGTGTTCTGCGCCTTCGGTATCTGTTGGGACTGAGCCCAGGGTTGCGCCATCGAATCCAACAATGGGTTCAGGCACGAGCCCAAGCGCCACGGCAGCGTCATATTCTTGTTGCGGTGAGATATCCTCCCACTGGTCCACAAACACCGTATTGCATGATTGAGCAACCGCATCGGCGAAACTGATCTCGCCTTCGTATTCTGACGGGTAACCATCAAAATTCGCGACCTGTGTACCGCAAATATCTGTAGACTGCGGGCAACTGACGGTAGAGTCCGGTGTGACCCCATTGCGCAGCATGGCCAATGCAGTCACAACTTTGAAGGTGGATCCAGGAGCGTAAGTACCAGTCATGGCCAACGGCCAACCGGTATCTTCGGGACCATCAGCTGCCGCGAGAATATGTCCGTCGGAAGGCCGAATAACGACTAGTCCCGCCGGCACATCAGCGTCTTCAATGGTCTCTTCCGCTAACTCTTGTACATCGGTATCCAGCGTGGCGGTAATTGGACTGCCATCGCTGGCGTCACGAGTAAACTCCACCGGATCACTATCGGGAAGGCTCTCAGAGTTCGCCTCTGAGTTATCGATTGTAATGTCCAGCCCGTCGGTGCCTGACAGTTCTTGGTTGTAGGTGCGCTGTAGCCCAGATAATCCAGTTGCTACCCCGGCGGTCAATTCCCCATCAGCATTTTCCACCTGTTCGGCCGTTGGTTCACCAAATGTACCCAGCAGTGAGCTAGCAAAGGTCCGGCTTGGCCCAAGCACCATGGTGTCCTCGTGGGCCACTGCACCGGGTATATCGCCTATCTCGTTGAAGGGAATGTCAGTCTCGTCATCATCACGTAAGACAATAAACTCAACCCAGGCTTGTTCGCCGGCGTTGACGGTGCGATCTACATATGTTTCAGTATCCAGCTCTAGCAGCTCGGCCAATTCCGTAGCAGAGTCAGTTAGCGCTTCATCAATTTCTGCGTCACTTTGATCCTCGCCCTCAGCCGAGAGATCATCGAACAGTTGCGCTTTATCGATGCCAATTTTTTGTACCGGCCGATCCTTGGTGATTGGCTCATCATCGCTATCGCGAATTTCACCGCGCTGGGCAGTTACCGTTTCTACGTCGACCCGACCGTTTTCAGCAAGCCCTGGCACCAGGGTGTCTGAATCCAACTGTGGTACCCAAGCCTCGGTGTCGTCATTCCACACCAGGGTAGCTTCTGTCGTGTAGGACCATTCAGCATCTTCCCCTGAATCGGAATCGGTGTCCTTAGATAGGTCCCACGTAACCGTGTATTGAGCAGTTGCCGTGGTTTTGTCGTCGTTAGCA
>DEPX01000014.1:17981-20211 GCA_002358975.1 Micrococcaceae bacterium UBA3381
ACTTGTGAACCGCAGGCACTAAGTCCAAGTGCAGCCACTAGGGCCAGACTCAAGCTGGCTGATTTACGGCGTGAACAACGACCCGAAGAAGACAATGGAGGTTCCTAACACAAGATGGAGTGACCCTGGCCGGAAGTCTACCGGTCACAGCTTTAAGCAAGAAAAATATTTTGTATTGAAATGAATGACGACGACAGCTTTAGCGCCGCTAGCAACAGTGAACTGGCTTAGTAACACAAATTGATGGCGAAGCGTGTGTCTGATTCGCTAGCCCACGCTAACAAGACCTATCGGCCGAAATCCTAAGACATCGAACTGGCACCAACCTCATGCTTCGAAGGAGACTTCGACGGCCAGAGTCGATGGGCTAACCAAATTGTGGCTGCCAAGAACACTAAACCTACGGGTGCTGCGATCCAAATTGATCCGGTGAGGCCAACTAGTAAAAACGTGACGGCAGCAACAACGGCAGCCGTCAACGCATAGGGTATCTGAGTGCGGACGTGATCAATATGATCACAGGAGGAACCTGCTGATGAAAGGATCGTCGTGTCAGAGATCGGTGAGCAATGATCTCCAAAGACTCCCCCGCTGAACACTGCGGCAATCGCCGGGGTCGTCGGAAGGTCCAGTGCTATGACTAATGGAATAGCGATCGGCAACATGATCGCAAATGTTCCGTAGGAGGTTCCTGTGGTAAAAGCCACGATTCCGGCGACAATAAAGATCAGCATATAAATTATGGCGTCGATCCCGAGCCCATCGACAAGTGAGACGATGTACTCTGCTGTGGCGACTTCCTCCGTCACGCTGCCAATTGACCAGGCAAGAGCAAGGATCACGTACACCAGCGTCATGCCTTTGATTCCGGCCAGGTACGTGTCCATGGCCTCGGAGAAGTCAAAGGTACGGCTCGCCATGCCCATGATGATTGAAACAATGCCAGCCAATAGCGCTGCGATCAGGATGGATAGAGCACCTTCTGCTTCACTGACTGCCGTGAGCAGGTCGTTCTGAGGATAGCCGCCGGTAATCAGAAACAGCACCGGGGTGGTGATCAGTAGCACGGCAATCGGAACGACGAGGCTGCGCATGCGGGGCGTTGTCTGTTCAGCTGGCTCCATTTCGGTAATCTCAGAGGCTGACGGGGGCGATGCCTTTGGCCCCATGAGCTGCCCGGTCGTATAGGCACGGCGTTCGGCCGTAGCCATCGGTCCAAAATCGAGTCGTGAGAAAGCAACAATTATGGCAAGTGCCAAAGCCGCGATGGCATAAAAGTTATATGGGATCGTTTCCAAGTACGCCACATAGGTCTGTCCTTGGATGCCTAACTCCGCATATTGGGTACCGATCAGTCCCATAACAAAGACCACCCACGTGGAAACGGGGGCTAGCAACGAAATGGGTGCAGAAGTGGAATCGACCAGATAGGCAAGTTTCTCTCGGGATATTCTGAAACGATCTGTTAGTGGGCGCATCACATTACCGACCGTCAGCGCATTAAAATAGTCGTCGAAAAAGAGAATCACACCAAAACCGACGGTTGCTCCCTGCGCTCCACGTCGAGACCGCACTTTGGCTGCCATGGCCCGGGCCATGGCCCTGGCACCGCCAGAGCGCTGCAACATCGCGATTAGACCACCGAAAAGACCACAGTAAACCAAAATGGTGGCGTTATCCTCGTTACCGATGCTAGGGACGATAAAGTCACTGAACGTCGTGTAGAAGCCTATGAGAGGATTACCGTTGGCAAGCATCGTTGCTCCAACCAGTATGCCCAGCAGCAAGGAAGCCACCACGTTGCGTGTAAGCATCGCAATCACGATGGCCACTAGTGGTGGCAGCAGCGACAGGATTCCAGGTTCCATTCAATCAACCTCTCCAACCAGTGTGATATGCGCCTCAGTCAAGCACAGTGTTTCGACATGGTAAAGGTCTTTACCAGAGTGTCGGGCAGGTGAGAGATCCGAAGTTCCCGTAGCCAACGGCTGTGTCGTTATGGGCCTAAATGGTATAGATCAGGTCGACGGTCAGATAGGTACGGATTCGCCCTGCGTGAGGCTTCCAAGCTTTGTTGATCGAGCTCGGCGTACAGCAGTGTTTCGTCTCGCTTCGCACTGGCGAGGGTCTCACCGTCTGGCCCTATAACAACACTGATCCCGTTGTATTGATATTCTTTATCACTGCCGCAAAGATTCGCATAGGCAACATAGACTTGGTTCTCCAGGCC
>DEPX01000014.1:20365-20571 GCA_002358975.1 Micrococcaceae bacterium UBA3381
CCATGCCAAGTCGCCGTCGCCGGCAGTGTTTCAGCACGGGAGAATTGCTCGGCGTCTACCTCACCGTAGAGGTGCATCTTCCGAGCGTTGAGCAACGGCCTCCCGGACTCGTCGATGAAAGTCAGGGCGTTGTAGATAGATTGTCCGTCACGCTCAGGGTGCCCAAAGCAAATCGCCAGTCCCAACTTTCGGCAGAGCTCTGCCAT
>DEPX01000104.1:0-572 GCA_002358975.1 Micrococcaceae bacterium UBA3381
CTTGATATTTTGGTGAACAATGCTGGTATTCTGCGTGACCGCAGCCTGTTGAAAATGTCCGATGACGACTTCGATCAGGTCATCAATGTTCACCTTCGTGGCACCTTCACCTGTGTCCGTGCCGCGTTTGACTACTTCAAAAACAATGAGGTCAAAGGCCGTATCGTAACCATCGGTTCGCCAACCGGTCAGCGTGGCAACTTCGGCCAAACCAACTACGCTGCAGCTAAAGCCGGCATCGTTGGAATGGTACGCACCTGGGCATTGGAGATGAAGCGTGCAGGTGTTACCGTCAACGCGGTTATCCCGGTCGCAGCAACCGCTATGACCGAAACCGTGCCATACTTCTCAGCGGCCATTGAAGCCGATAAAGCCGGCGAGGCCATGCCTGATTTCTTCCGTCAGGACTTGGGCTTTGGTACCGCATCAGATGTTGCCGGACTGATTGCCTTCTTGGCTTCGGATGCAGCCGACAATATTTCCGGTCAGGCCATCGGTGTAGGTGGCGATCGTCTGCAGGTCTGGGGCCACCCAGAACCAGTGGCCACCGAGTACCGAAAAGGTGGCTGGAC
>DEPX01000104.1:661-1497 GCA_002358975.1 Micrococcaceae bacterium UBA3381
GACGTCGGCGAACAATTCCTGGAACTGCCCGAAGAACTGCAGCCAAAGGCCTAAGTGATCACTATGCCGAAATACGAGTCAAATATCGACGTCGAGAAAATCTCAGCGGTCGATATGCACGTGCATATCGAGATGGATGAGCAGGGGCATAAACCCATGCCCGAGGTCTTCTATGAGGCGTCGGCAAAATATTTCAAATCCGATGAGCGCACCCCATCCATCGATAAGATTGCGGATACCTACCGTGAGCTTGGCATGGCCGCTGTAGTCTTTACTGTTGATGCGCGTAGCCAATTCGAGGGGCATCTGCCCAACTCGATTGACGACCTCGTCGCCGGTGCGGCACGCAATAATGACGTGTTGTTGCCATTTGGGTCGGTTGATCCCCGGCTTGGTGAGGCAGCCATCAAAGAAGCGCAGCGTCAAGCCCACGAACTGGGTGTTCGCGGGTTCAAATTTCATCCCTCCGTGCAGGGCTTTGACCCATCGGATCACCAGTTTTACCCACTGTGGGAAGCGTTAGAAGAAATTGGTCTGCCCATTATTTCGCATACCGGACAAAATGGTATGGGTGCAGGGCTACCAGGAGGCGCTGGTATAAAACTGGGCTATTCCAACCCGTTACTGTTGGATGAGGTTGCAGCAGATTTTCCAAACTTGCCGATTATCATGGCCCACCCGTCGGTGCCGTGGCAGGATGAGGCCAATTCGGTTGCCACCCATAAAGCCAATGTCTATATTGACTTATCGGGTTGGTCGCCGAAGTACTTCCCGGAGTCATTGGTTCGACAATCCAACAACATACTGAAGCACAAAGTCTTGTTTGGTACCGATTA
>DEPX01000104.1:1595-5783 GCA_002358975.1 Micrococcaceae bacterium UBA3381
CAACGCCGTCAACCTGCTGGGGCTAAACAAGGCTGGTGTCGCAGTATGAGTCGTATTCCCTCCTGGGATGTGTATGGTTTTTCAGAGCGTCTTACGGACGCCGAAAAAACGGCGCTAGACGAGTTACGGGACACACTTGATGAGAAGGTGTACCCGTATCTCAATGATGCATGGCACGAGGACCGGTTACCAGAAAAAATGGTTGCGCCGCTGCAATCCTTGCGCCTGATGGACCCACCCGCGCTCAAAGCCGCAGGCGAATCGGTGCGCGGGGTTTTCGAGTCGATGCGAACATTCGAACTAGCTCGCTGCGACACCAACGTTGCGACGTTTTTCAACGCTCAAGCCGGGTTGTTCCGGACCGTGGTTACACAAGGTGGCAGCCAAGAACAGGTCGCCGAGCTGGATCCGAAAATCATCAATTACCAGCTACTGGGCGTCTTTGCCTTGACCGAACCGGATAATGGTTCCGATGTGGCAAAAGGGTTGCAAACCACGGCGACGCAAAATCCGGACGGAACATGGACCATCAACGGTGCAAAACGGTGGATCGGAGGAGCGTTCCAAGCCGATGTGATCTGCACGTTTGCCCGAGATACCGCAGATAATGAAGTTAAAGCATTCCTTGTGCCACGTAAAGCCGAGGGCGTGACGCTAGACAAGATTGAGCGTAAGGCTTCCCTGCGGATCATGCAAAACGCCAATATTCACTACAGTGACGTTCAAATTGACGACGACGCGCGATTGCAGAATATTAACTCTTTCCGCGATGTGGCCAAGTGCCTGCGATTGATGCGCTCCGATGTTTCCTGGATCGCTACCGGTGCTATGGCTGGCGCCTACGAAGCCGCCGTCCGGTACACTACAAGCCGCGAACAGTTTGGTAAACCTATTGCTGGTTTCCAGCTGATTCAAGAGAAGCTTGCCCGTATGCTAGCTAACGTCACAGCATCTGTGGCTATGGCAATGCAGTTGACCGAGCAGCAAGACGCCGGAGTGTATAAGGACGAAAACTCTGCACTGGCAAAAATGTTTACCGCATCAAAATTGCGTGAAACCGTAGCGCTGGCCCGAGAAGTCTGCGGCGGAAACGGCATCACGCTGGATACCGATGTCGCACGCTTCCACGCCGATGCCGAAGCCGTCTACTCCTACGAAGGCACTCACGAAATTAACGCACTCATCGTTGGCCGCTCCATCACCGGCCAGAGTGCATTTGTCTAACACCATGTATTGCACCCAAAGAAAAGGAATTGCTGATTCCAATGACTGAAGTTACTCCGCGCACCGTTGTCGCATTTGACGAAGTTGCCAACCTGGCAGGCACCGACCTGGGTGCCACCGACTGGATGACCGTCACCCAGGATATGGTTAACACTTTTGCCGATGCCACCAGCGATCACCAGTGGATCCACACCGATGTTGAACGCGCCAAAGAAGGCCCATTCGGTGCACCAATTGCTCACGGCTTTCTGACATTATCGTTGCTCATTCCGTTCTGGTCTGAACTGCTCGATGTTACGGGCGTTTCTACTAAGGTCAACTACGGTCTTGACAAAGTGCGCTTCACCAGCCCCGTCAAGGTCGGTTCGCGCATCCGCATGCACGCCGAAGTTGCCGAAGTCAAAGAAGTCAAAGGCAACGGCCTGCACCTGGTAACCAACGCAACGATCGAAATCGAAGGTGAAGAACGCCCAGCCGTCGTCGCTACATTCCTATCGCGTTTCTACGCCTAAGAGTTTTAAGCGGTTTCTCAAACCTGTGGACGCCACATTCTGGTGTCCACAGGTTTTTTATTGCCGCAGCACACTATGTGATACATGTTACAAAATTGCCAACTAAACTCTTCCATTGCAGGACTAAATGGTCTATTGTGTATCTCAATTGATGAATAATTCGATCAAAAATACCGCAGGCTTCCCCCCACTGAGTTTTCAATTCACCTGCCCATACGAAAATCACTTGCACCAGGAGAACCCATGACCAAAAAATTTCTGACCGGCGTTGCCGCGGTTGCGGCGTCTGCTCTGCTCCTTACCGCTTGTGGCGGCGACAATGATGGCGAGGCCAGCGCTGAAACAGGCGAACTGCAAGAAGTAACGGTCGGTGTGCTATCTATTGCCCCAAGCGTGGGCGTAGCCTACGGCATAGAACACGGTATCTTCGAAGAACACGGCTTCGACGTCGACTATGAAGTCTCTACCGCCGGTGCCGCCATGTTGCCAGCAGTATCAGCAGGACAGCTGGATTTCGGGGTCGGCAACCCACTGTCGGTAGTCACTGCGGTTGATCAGGGTCTAGATATGAAAATCGCGGCAGGCTATTCGAACTCCTTAGAAGAAGGCGAAGACGTTGCCGGTGTGGTAACCCGCGCTGATTCCGGCATCGACACATGGGCAGACCTTGAAGGTAAAACCACCGCGATCAACGCGCTGAATACCCTGGGCGATCTGACCATCATGAACCTAGCTGAACAAGACGGTGCTGATCCACAGGCGCTGGAATTTTCAGAAATATCCTTCCCGGATATGCCCGCCCAACTGGAACGCGGTAATGCTGATGCGGTATGGATCCCCGAACCGTTCTTATCTGGCATGCTTGCTGACGACGAAAACGAGCTCATCGGGTACTCCTTCCAAGAAAGCGACCCCGGTATGGCCACGATGGTCACCTTCACATCCGGCGAGCTGGCCGAAAGTGACCCAGAGATGGCTGAAGAGTTCGGCGCGGCCATGACCGATGCGCTCGCTGCAGCCGAAGAAGACCAGGAAGGCTCACGCGAGCTACTGGTGGAGTTCCTTGATATCTCCGAAGAAGATGCTCAGGAACTGACCATGGAGCGGCTTGACGGCGAGCTTGACCGCGGCCAGCTCATGGATATGGTCGAGCTGGCAGACCGCTACGAGTTTATCGGTGAAGCTCCAACCGAAGAGGATCTGTTCCTACAGGACTAATTAGACTCACACTACAAAGCCTCACTGACCCCACGAAATCGGGGTCGGTGGGGCTTTGTTCGTGTCTAAGCCCAACGTGCTGGCCGAGCAGCATCCATGCCAGTCAGTACTGGAAATATGCTTCAACTCCCCAATGATAATAACTTTGAACCATCCCGCAACGACACGTAGCATGGTCTAGGCGTGCTTACCACTCATACCATGCGAAGTTGGCTATATTTATGGGGAGTTCTCGGCGACGAAGAGCTGCACAACCTTGCGTGGAGTAGATGACACAAAACCTGAACCTGTTAGAACAGCGCATCCGTGACGTCGCTGAGGCATGTCCATTCGCGCTGCACTGGCAAGTGCGAGACCTGACATCTGGTGAGCTGATAGGCCAGTCTGAACACACCGTGCTTGGGTCGTTCAGCACCCGAAAAGTCAGCGTACTGATGGCATGCCTGGCACTGGTGAAGACTCGAAATCTCGATCTGACAACCGGCTACGCGATATACCCCGAACTCAAAGACGGTGTGCAAGAAGGTATTATGCGAAACCTGTCTTCGGGCGTCGAACTGAGCTTGCAAGACCATCTGGCCCAGATGATGATCACCTCAGACAATATCTGCACGCAAATCGTTTTTCAGGCCATCGAAGAAGTTACCGGAGACGCTTTGCAGTGGGTTAACGATTACTGCTCACAACTTGGCTTGCACGATACGCTGCACCGTGAAGTCTTCCCTCGCTCAGCCGAATTATCCTGGTCGCATTCCACTGACGGCATGACCGTCACCTCTGCGCACGACCAAGCCTTGTTGTTAGAACTTTTAGCGCGCGGCTGCTCGGACGAGCCCACAGCAGTCAAACTCGGACTAGACAGCCAGCTGTGTACATTTGCGGTGGAGCTGATGAGCCACCTCCTTACCCCCTTACTTGGCGCACGCGTGCACCAAGGCCATTTTGCGGAAAAGAACGGCCGCGGTATCCGAGGGCTATCTCAAGTTGGCATCCTTTTAGATGACCAAGACCAACCGGTTGCTTCAGTCGCGTTTTTTACAGAAGCCGTCCCCGCTGAACTGCATGATGGGACGCCCGGACGGGCTCGGGCCATAGAATGCTTTGTTAAACTCGGTGAACTGCTCGAAGAGTTCTTCCTCGACGGCACCACCAGTGACCTTGCCGAACGTCAGATCATCGACCCGGAATACTGGGAACAAGAATACGGGGAGCTCCTCTGCGCTGTTGAAGGTGG
>DEPX01000104.1:5853-6975 GCA_002358975.1 Micrococcaceae bacterium UBA3381
CTGGTAGCAATCGAAGAAGAATATCCCGGACTGTTCGACAAAACCATCGAAATCACAGCCCAGCACCGCGCCCTGGCTGATTCAGGACCACTGCGGCTGCTAACCGGAACAATCCAACTCACCGTTGAGGATGCGGTAGCCCAGGTGATACAGGCCGGCGATGGCACCGTAACCATGGCTCTACTGGACTTCTTGGAAACATCCGACGTTGACATTATCGACGACGCCCGCCGCGTGCTGGGGCATCTAGGGAACACCACGGTCACCGGTGTGGAAGACCGGTCCATGGGGGAGGGCTTTACCGGCACCACCACAGCCGCAGATATCCTGACCCTGCTACGTCAGATTATTAATACGACTGGCCGCCTCAAAGCATGGATGGCAGCGGTATTTGAACCAGCTGGGCTGGCTAATGCCCTGCCCGGATATGGTCCACATACCGTAGAACACTGGACAGTTTCGGGTTGGGCGGGCATCTACAGTCAGAAACTCGACCAGGGGCGAACTTCGGCATTGATACTGCAATGCCCCGACGGGCCAGTTGGTCTGGCCGCCCACGCACCGGTCGGCACCCAGGATGTCTCGGCAAAATTTGGCAGCCTTGGCCTCTCGACGTTTGTTCGAGCTAACGACCAAACATAAGCCAAACTCCGTCATCACCGACATCTAGACCGGGACACCAATACCGTGGTCAGGTAGGATGCGAGGATGGCCTGGCAGTATTGGACCGATGCACCTCGCCATGGTTCATGGCATGAGGTACCCACACCCCAAGTAAACGCGGCAGATCAACTCCGGATAAAAACCACTTCCACGGCGGTTTCCAAAGGAACAGAAACCTTGGTGCATAACGCAGATGTGCCTTCCCGGATTGCTGACCAAATGCGCGCCCCACACCAACTAGGCGATTTTCCATTCCCCGTCTCGTACGGGTATTTGGCCGTCGGTGTTGTCGACCAGGGCGATTCAGATTGGCTAGGCCAACGCGTTTTCGGACTATTACCGCATCACACCCACCACCTCGTGCCGACAACTGATGTTTATCCGATACCTGACGGTATTTCTGATCATCGGGCATTATTAGCTGGAGCAGTCGAAACCGGCGTCAATATTTTATGGCAG
>DEPX01000104.1:6988-9139 GCA_002358975.1 Micrococcaceae bacterium UBA3381
CGCCACATTTTGGCGACCGGATAGCCATTATTGGTGCCGGTATGATTGGCGCTTCCACGGCGCTACTGGCCGATCGGTTTCCGTTAGCACGTCTTGAGGTCATAGAGACCAATCCGCAGCGGCGAAAACTCATCAACAGATGGGGCATTACCGCGCTAGACCCCGCAGCCGCTTCGGGTGACAACGACGTCGTCATTCATGTTTCTGGTCAGGAAGCCGGGCTGGCGCGGGCACTAGAAATTACCGGCGATGACGCCACTATTGTTGAAGCCTCCTGGTATGGCGAAAATGCGCCAACTGTGCCACTTGGCGCAGATTTTCATGCCCGAAGGTTACGCATCATCGCAAGCCAAGTGGGCGAAGTTGCTGCCGGGCAACGGCTTCGTAGGACTCGGCAACAACGCATGCAGGCCGCCCTGACTGCCCTCGACGATGACCGCTTCGATGATCTGATCACCGGAGTGTCATCCTGGCGGCAACTGCCCAGTGTGCTGCAAGATCTGACCACCGCAAGCCAACTGGCTGCAACCACACTATGTCATGTATTGGACTACGACGAGATCGAGAAGGGACCCTGAGATGTTTAGTCTGACCGTCAACGACTACGTGATGATCGCCCATAGTCTGCCCCACGAATTCTTTGGCCCAGCCCAACGGCTACACGGTGCCACCCTGACGGTAGATGCTACGTTCACTCGGCCAGAACTGGACGAACACTTAGTGGTACTTGATATCGGCCACGCCACCCAGCTCTTAGATGACGCCCTGGCCCCACTGCGTTATGCCGATCTTGATTCACACCCAGATTTTGAGGGGAAATTTTCCACCAGCGAGGCAGTCGCCCAATACATCGGCCAGAAGCTTGCAACCGACCTGGCCGATATGCCCCAGATCGGTATAACCGTAACGATCGGTGAAAACCCGCGAGCCCACGTCAGCTATACGGTGCCAGACCACGGCTAATGTTTAGGCTGATCGAACCGGCCCTGGGGCGGGTGAGCGGTGGATTACGTTACAACCATGCCGTGGCAGCAGCCGCGGGGAACAACCTGACGATCCAACAAATCCCAGGGTCATGGCCAGACCCTACCCCCAAAGATGTAGCCGCCCTACAGCAAACAGTTGAAAACTCGGACGGGACGATTTTACTCGACGGCCTTATCGGGTGTGCTCTACCGATGCCGGTCAAAGCTAGGGTACCCATTGTGCAGTTGGTGCACGCATTGGCCGAGAAACCGGAGGCGCGACGGCGCGAAGCGCTCAACCTGCATGCCGCCTCGGCCGTGGTGACTACCAGTCAATTTGCTGCAGATCAGCTGTATCAGCGTCACGGGATTCGTGCCGTTGCTGCCCCACCTGGAGTCGAGCCACGAGAGCTGGCTATCGGAGGTGACGGTGGCAATCTGATTTGTGTGGCAGCGGTCGAGCACAATAAGAACCAACTGTTTTTGGCAGGCGTTTTGCAACGCTTATCCCAGCTCGGCGATACTGCATGGCGCTGCACATTTGCCGGACCACTGACCGACCAGGCATACGCACAACAGGTTCACCGGGCATTAGAACCCATACCGCAGACCACACTGGCCGGAGAACTTTCTGCCAGTGATCTGGCCGAACTGTATTATCGGGCTGACCTGTTGTTACTGCCATCGCGGGCCGAAACATATGGCTTGGTGGTCGACGAGGCCAAAGCCGCGGGCATTCCAGCCTTCGTTACCGCCGGTACCGGTGCCGAAGAGGCCCTCGGCGCTGGCGAGGCGCTGCCATTAGATGAACACGTGTGGGCCGCCGCTTTACACCGGTGGATCACCGATAGGCTCTACCGCACCGCCCTGCAAAACCAGGCGCACCAAGACCGCGAGCAGTTGCAGTATGGCTGGCAACCCACCGCACAGCGTATCCTGCAAGTACTGAAAGAGGTGTTATGACCGCAGCGCACGACTGGCTTGATCTACGAGTACCCTTTGACGACGCTGCCAGGCAGCACTCATTATCGTTGCTCAACCAGGTTGCCTCAGCATTGCGCAGCCGAACACCGGGCGGGCCACAGCCGGTAACCATCATCGACATTGGGGCAGGTACCGGAAACTCTGCACACTGGTTCCGTCAACACCTGCCCGACCGGCTACCGGGCCAACCACTGCGATGGGT
>DEPX01000050.1:0-343 GCA_002358975.1 Micrococcaceae bacterium UBA3381
ACCCAGCCGAAACCGATCATGGCTCCAAAGCCGAGTGCCAAAACGTCTTTATTGGAAAGGGTTCTGGCCAGTGTAATTTTTTCAGTATGCTCAGTTGTTTTGGTCATAACTACGATGCCCCTCCGGGTTTGTGTGATGCGCCCTCTGACTGAAGCCAATCGAGTATGGCTTGGGCGTCTTCATTGAGTTTGGGTGGGGCTTTGTCATAGGTGACTTGGCTGCGGGAGTATTCCACCGGGTGTTTGATCGTGGGGATATGGTTTTGCCCGGTAGGTTGCACCGGGTCAAGACCAATCTCGTTTGCAAATTCCACGCCCTGGGCAATCGTGAACACCTCCGAACA
>DEPX01000050.1:412-10960 GCA_002358975.1 Micrococcaceae bacterium UBA3381
CGGTGCTGGTTGCGGGCCGGGTTAGTGGCGTAGCGTTCGTCCTCGGCCAGGTGTTCCGCGCCTAGGGCAGCAGCAAGCCGTGCGAATTGTCCATCGTTGCCGACGGCGATAATAAGTGGCTGATCCGAGGCGGCGAAAGGTCCGTAGGGAGCAAGCGAGGGATGATCATTGCCCATCCGAGTAGGTACCACTCCCCCGGCAGCATACGCCGAGGTTTGATTGACGAGCCCCGATAATGCCGAAGACATCAGGTTGACGCCAATGTGTTGGCCTTTACCGCTGTGCGCGCGTTCTTGCAGTGCCCCCAAAATTCCCACCGTGGCGTGCAGACCGGTGACGACATCAAAAATTGCCACACCGGCTTTTTGGCCTTGTGACTCGGGTTCACCGGTGATGTCCATCAGCCCGGAGGCTGCTTGGGCCAACAGGTCGTAGCCGGGTAAATGTGCGCCACCGGTCGTGCCGAAACCGGTAATCGAGGCGTGCACCAGGTGTGGGTAGCGCTGCGCTACCGAATCCGGGTCCATCCCGAATTTGGCTAGCCCACCGGGTTTCCAGTTTTCGATGAATACATCTGCCTTAGCCAGCAGGTTATGGGCGGTAACCAGATCGTCGTCGTCTTTTAAATCCAGGGCGATAGCGTGTTTATTGCGATTAACGGATAAGAAATAGGTGGCCATCTCATCGCGCACCGGCGGCTGCCAGGCGCGGGTGTCGTCACCGCCGGGGGCTTCAACTTTAATGACGGTAGCCCCCATATCAGCCAGCAACATGGTGGCATAGGGGCCGGCTAAAACTCGGGAGAAATCCGCGACGACCACACCGTCTAGCACACCTTGTGAGGTGGCTCTCGTTTCAATGCTCATGCCCTCTATCGTGAGCGTGCGCAAACCGGATTTACAACATCTATGCGGCAATGACATTGATCAGCGCCGTTCTGTGCAATGATGAACAAGGTTGTTGCCCAGCTTTTGCAGGTTGGCTAACGTGAAAATCGTCACGTATTGCCAACCGTAACTACCCATGGAGCACCCTTGTCGAAAACAGACCTCTTCAATATCGCCTCAATGCTGACCGAGCAGGAACTTGAAGTTCGCGATACCGTTGCGGATTTCGTCACCCGACGCGTGCGCCCCAATATTGCTAAGTGGTTCGACGACGCCTACCTGCCCACCGAGTTGATCCCCGAAATGGCCGAACTCGGGCTCTTTGGAATGCATATTGAAGGCTACGGTTGTGGAGGCCGTTCCGCCGTGGAATACGGAATCGCGATGCAGGAAATGGAAGCCGGCGACTCCGGACTGCGCACCGTGATTTCAGTGCAAGGCTCCCTGGCAATGACGGCGATCGCCAAAAACGGTTCGGAAGAACAAAAACAAACCTGGCTGCCACAAATGGCCAAAGGTGAAGTCATTGGTGCATTTGGGCTCACCGAACCCACAGCCGGCTCTGATCCGTCATCTATGACCACACACGCCAAACTCGTCAATGGCGAATGGGTACTCAACGGGGCAAAACGCTGGATCGGCTTGGCAAGCATCGCCGATATCACCATTATTTGGGCCAAAGCCTCAGTGGCTGATGCCAAAGCTGCCGGCGTGCACCCGGAAAATGACACGAAACCCGATGATGCCATGGTGGTACGCGGCTTCATTGTGCCAGCCGAGACCCTGGGATTCCGGGCCGAGGCGATCGAACAGAAACTGTCCATGCGGGCATCACTACAGTGCGACGTCTACCTGGAAGACGCGCGCCTACCGGTTGACGCGATCCTGCCGCATAACCCGGGCTTACGCGGACCATTCGCTTGCCTAAACGAAGCCCGCTACGGCATTGCTTGGGGTGCACTTGGTGCGGCTCGCGACTCAATTGAAGCAGCCCTGGACTATGCCTCAACCCGTATGCAGTTCGGCAAACCACTGACCGCCTATCAGCTGACGCAAAAGAAACTGGCCGATATGACCATCGCATTGAATAAAGGCCAACTGATGGCATTACAACTGGGTCGGGCCAACGACGCCGGAAGCATGGATCTGCACCAGATTTCTATGGCTAAACTCGACAACGTTCGCGTGGCCATTGGTATCGCTCGGGAATGCCGCACCATTCTTGGCGGAAATGGCATCACCGGGGATTATTCACCGCTGCGTCACGCGAACAACCTGGAATCGGTGCGTACTTATGAGGGAACCGATGAGGTCCATACCCTGATCGTCGGGCAAAAACTCACCGGTGAGTCGGCTTTTAGTTGAGGTGGTCTCGCCTGACTGCGTCTGCACGTCCGCTCAGGATAAAAGCCACCCTGCACTATCCTCTCCTATAAAGCGCCGTGAGAATTGCTCCGTTGTGATGTGCCCTGGATTTCGTTCCGATCGGATATGAGAATCTCGTATGACATGGCTGAGAGGAACCCAGTACTATGCTATGTCAGCATTCACCTCAATTTCGACAACGAGTGCTGAGCTTAGTCACAGAAAACCGCAGCGTTCGACAGCTAGCTCAGATGAGACGCGACCAAGTCGTTTTGGTATGCCAGGCAGTGGCACCAAGAGCATCACGGGAACACACATACCCTATGCCAACCGAGAACACCTGATCTCCTAGAATCTGATATTAGACAATCTCACTGCAACCACCCGGAATCAGCTTTAGTACACGATACTATCTAGCATCTCCCCCGCTACCGAGGACACGACCTCGTATTGAGGTTATTTTTGCTTTGAATATTTCAAGATCCAATAGAAGCTAAAAGACGTCATCCTGCCCGTCGTATGCTGCGGTTCCTCACAAAAATCCACTAATCTATACGAATACTCGTCATTCTTTTTCATGTCTCCTAATTATCCATAGGGCTTTAACTCGAGAACAACGTGATAGTCTTCTATCCAAACAGAACCTCATGCGTGTGTCCGCTTAAACGCTGTTTTACTTTTCTAACGCTTTTATAGTCATGATCTTTTGTGTCCTTTTATAAATCTGTAAGTTCAAGATCAGCACGGATATCATTCACAATAGCTTTTTGATATTCAACTACGCGGTCGGTCGGTTGTTGCCCAATGAAAGATTCCTCAAAAGGATCGACAACATCTGTTCGAATGCCTGCAAGGCTTTCAATAACAGCAAGACCGCAAAATGGGACTGCCGACTCCGCATAACCACCTTCGTGGATGGCGACTACTTTGCCTTGGCAAAGTTCATTAGCCACCTCTGTCACCATGTCCGTGAGGGCCCGAAATGTACCCGCATATAGAAGTTGACGACCTAAAGGGTCAACCCCATTGGCGTCTAAACCACTTGCAATAATTATCGCTTCAGGCTTATAAGATCTAAGAGCGGGTAGTACGATTTCTTCTAGTGCATACAAGTATGTCTCGTGTCCTGATCCTGGGGGCAAAGGTACATTGAGATTAAATCCTTTTCCTTCACCCTTGCCTCTCTCATGAATTGCTCCACTGTTGACAGGAAAACAATTTTCTTGATGTATTGAAATCGTGAATACATCGGAACGATCATAAAAAATTGATTGAGTACCATTACCATGGTGAACATCCCAATCGACTACGGCTACTCGGCCTAACCCATGTTCTGCTTTCGCTGCCTCGATTGCAATTGCTATGTTTGCCAGCATACAGAATCCTAGACCTTGATCCGGAAGGGCATGATGTCCGGGTGGACGGGATAAAGCATAAGCGTTAGACACTTGTCCATTCACTACGTCTATAAGAGCGCGTTTGGCTAAACCCGCAGAAAGCGCTGCAATTTCAAACCCGCCGTGTGAAAATAAAGCTTCAGGACCAATCTCGCCCCCGGAGCCTTTGCTGAGTTCTTTAAACTTAGCGATGTAATCCTCTGTGTGCACTCGTAAAATATCATCGTCAGTCGCTGCGGACGCGGATCTAACAGACAGATGTGAGGTAGCTTTGGAAACGTCCAGTAAGGACTTAATCCGGCGTTTGCTTTCTGGTGATTCTGGACTTCCTCCCGCTGCTAGGGGTTGTAGCCAGCCACCAACCGGAAGAAAAAGGACTGCCTCACCTGGACTATGCCACATGCACATTTCATCATAGTAAAAAGCAGTACTATTAGTATTAAGCATAAACAGACTTCCTTCGAAATTGATTTGTATTTTAACCCTCAGCACTAACGCAAAAGTAAAAAGAATATTAATTACTGGTCTCAAGAAGGGTCAGCCCGACCCGTTTAAAAACCGGAAGACAAATTAGTAGCAGAATTGCAGCGATTGCAGTAACCAAAGCAGATATACCAAAGAATACCCCCTCATTACTTATTGATAGATATAAATTACCTACATAACCCGAAAGGCTAGATCCGATAGCCATAGATAGTCCTTGCAGAGCCATCATTTGGGAACGGAAAGCCTTTGGTGCTGCTTGAGTTGTAATTGAGTACAATAATGGGGCATAAATAATTTCGGCAGCTCCGAAAAGCACCATTCCGCAAATAACTAGTAGCAGACTGACCTGTCCTGAAACCAACAAGGCCAGTAACCCAAAAAACGCGTACGCTGTGGCCATAAATATCAAACCGAGGGCCATCTTGGTTGGTGTCGACGGCTGTTTCTCTCTTAATAGCTGCCAAACTGACGCTAAAAGAAACGAAAAAATAATTCCAGCAATTACCTCAAAACTACTTATATAGGCTGGCGGGNNCCCCAAGGTCATATCGACGCGAACATCAGCATATACAGCGAAAGTCGTGAAGAGCTGGAGTACTAGCGTCCAAAAAATTACCCCCGACAAAAATATAGGAATGTAGGCGAAAACTCTTTTCTTTTCAGGTGGCCTCGTTTTATTCGATGTTAATATGACCCCAAAATACGCAATAGCAATAAGCGTTGTAGCGATTAGTAAGACGTCTGGTAAGTTTTGAAGCGTAACGAATCTTTTGGCAATAATTCCGGTGATCAATACTGCTGTACCAATAAGACCCATGACCCAATATTTGGCGGATGAGCTTAACGGGTTCGGGATCTTTGTAGCCGCCTTTGGCAGAGATTTCCAACCCCACCAATATATTAGCGCTCCAAATCCCATTCCAAATGCTGCGGCAGAAAACCCGACATGGAATCCAAATCTAGTTTGTAAAAAACCGGTAATGAGTGGGCCAAGGAGGGCTCCGATCATAATTGCAGCATAGAAAAGTGCAAAACCAGCATCTTGTTTGAGAGGCTTATCTTCATAAAGACTTGCCACTAAAGTACGGATATTGGGAAAGAGCAATCCTGTTCCCAACACAATAAGACTCAAACCTGCTATCAGTCCAGAAATACCTGCACTTAAGGCAAGTGCTATATGCCCCGCCATTATTAGCAGTATGCCGAAGACGACAACATATCTGACCGCGACGACACGATCAGCTAACCATGCGCCGACAGGTTCTGCTAGATAGACTCCAGCCCCGTAAGCGCCTACAATCCCCAAAGCTACATCTTGAGATAATCCTAAACCACCTTGCGATACCTCGTAATATATATAATAAGCAACGATTACTTGGATGCCGTAGAAGCTAAGCCTCTCCCACAATTGGGTTCCTGAGAGAACTAATAATCCTATGGGATGCCCGGCTAAGCCTCGCTTCTCAGTCTGATTTTGAGTATTTGACTTTTTCAAAGCAAATAACCCCTCCTACGCTCAAGTGGATTCAAATCTTCGGATATTGTCTATTCAGGCAAGCAGGGGTCGATGAATAACAATTAGATACGTATTTATACTGTTCTTAACGAACATTTTCACCGTTAGTGAGGACAGTCATTAGCGTTACATAGTTAGGTTCTGGAAGTTGCCGAACAGCTCGCTTACTTGCCAAAACTCAACTTCATCTGCTTGCCACTCATAGGTACGAGTCCAAGCAATCTAGTGTGGTGCCGTGAATAACCGCGCCGCTAACGTGCTGTATTATTATCCTATTTTCAAGTTATACAGTTTTGTTTGCTTTATGCCGGAATAATAAAATGGCTTTCGCATTATGTTGTGCTTGAACCACAAAGTCAGAGTTGAGACCAACGTCTATTCCAGCCACCTATACTCGACCAAAATTCAGAGAGAGTTTCTTGTAGCGGTGTGAAACGGTGCGGATTCAGGTGTTCAATATTAAATCTCGTTTCACCAGTCTCAATGAGATCTGCGACAATTTTTCCTATTACTGGCGAGACTGTGAAGCCGTATCCGGAGAATCCTGCTGAAACTACGATTCTGCCCGTTGGGCCGTATTGTCCGACGAGAGCATCGAAGTCGACTGACCAGCCGTCCATGAGTTTAAGAGAGCGTAACGGTGAATCGTCTAGGCCAACAAAACGTTCTCTAGCCATCATTCGAATGCCATCAAGATCTTGGGGCAGGACATGGAAGTCGTGCTGTTCAATCTCATCTGCCATACCCCAATTGAAATCTGCGCCAATTTTTACATATGGTTTGTCGAACGACCCAGCACCGTAGAATAGCTCTCCTCGACGATCACCTATTGAACCGTGAAATGCGGGAAGCTGGTTCGGGTCAGAATAAGCTGCCATATATTCAGGTTTGGGAATAAACCAACCATTTACTAATCGACGTGCGCGAATGGGTAAATCTGGAAGTAGTTCGACGACATAGGCCCCTGGGCTAATGACTAGTTTCTCGACAACATACTCTTTATGCTTAGTAAAAATTCGGATTCGATCATTATGAATAGCCCATCCGATGACTCGAGTATCAGTGTGTACCTCTGCACCTAGTTTCTGAGCATGATGCACAGCGGTGAAGATAGCCATTTCGGATCGTACTGCACCTCCCAATTCGTCGAAGACACCGATACCATCGCTGGGGGTATTAAACAACGGGTATCGTTTTTGCATCTGTGAAGAGGAAAGGACATTTCGGTCATCACCATCACGAACTCGAGCGTTTTCAGCCATGTTGAGAGAATCTTCATCGTCTTCATAACCGAGGAGCATTACTCCTGAATCAACAACAAGATTGGAGTCCGTTTCTCGTTGGAATTGTCTCCACGAGGGCATGACAGCTTCTAGTATTTCGTGGTCTGGAGATCCTTGAGGACTGAACGGTAGTGGATGGAGTAATCGGTGTTCTCCTGCGTGTCCGGAGCGTTCATTCGGTGACCAGTGTTGTTCCAGCCCAAGAACACTGACACCCCGTTTGGCAAGTTGATATAGGGTTTGGGCGCCTGTAGCTCCGAGGCCGATTACAGCAACTTCGGCATCATATTTCTCTACCAAGGTTGTATCCTTTCATGACAATTTGTTGGCTAAAAGAGTGGGGTCTGGTCGGATTTACGTTGAATTACCAACTAATAATGTGTGGCAAGGCGACTTCTTTTAGGCCATGCACTCCAAACTCCAAACCAAATCCGGAGTCTTTGATGCCACCAAAAGGTACTCGAGGATCTACAATTGCGTGTTTATTTATCCACGTCATACCTGCTTCTAATTGCTGTGCTACACGCTTACATTCCGCAAGATTCTTGCCCCAGACTGAAGACCCTAGGCCGACCTCGAAAGCGTTAGCCCATTCAATAGCTTGATCTAGGTCACGATATTTGATGATAGGTAGTGCTGGTCCAAACTGCTCCTCAGTCACCAGCGGATTATCTTGGTCGACATTCGAAACCAACGTTGTTGGATAAAAATATCCAGGCTGGTCCTCAGTAGGGTTACCGCCGGTCAAGATTTCAGCACCGGCGTTCTTAGCCGAAGCAACAAGGTTTTTGACAATGTCATACTGGGCTTTGTTCTGCAATGGACCAAGAAGATTCTCTTCATCTAACCCTGGGCCCATGGGCGTATTGTTCGCGATCTCGACTAGGGCTTCGCAGACCTCATCGTAAAGAGATTCAGGAACATATAGTCGTTTCAGTGCCGAACAAGTTTGTCCAGTATTTACAAATGCACCCCAGAATAGATCTTCGGCAATCTGGTGAGGATCTACGTCATCCAACACAATGCCCGCATCATTACCGCCTAGCTCTAATGTCAATCGTGCGAGATTTTCTGCAGCACTACGCATAATCGCACGGCCAGTTGGAGTCGACCCAGTGAACATGACCTTATCGATATCAGGATGGCTCACCATTGCAGCGCCAACTTTGCCGTTCCCAGGCACGACTTGTAAAACATTATTCGGCAACACCTGGTTAACGACGTGTGCTAGTGCTTGAACAGATAGGGGCGTAGTACCGGCGGGTTTTAGAACCACGGTGTTTCCCATTCGCAAAGCTGGCGCAAATTGCCAGACCGAAATCATCATGGGCCAATTCCAAGGCCCGATGGCTGCTACAACACCAACGGGTTCGTAATGAATTTCGGCTCGCCCAGACTCATCGTCAACGACCACCTCGGGTTCCATTTCAAAATCAGCATTCGCGCGAAGCCAGTCAGCACAGGCTTGCACTTCAAAACGTGCATTCAGACCGTTAAGCGGCTTTCCATTTTCTCGTGATAATAATTCTGCTAGACCTTCAGCTGAGGCCTCTATTGCGTCGGCTGCTTGGTGAAGGAAACTACTGCGTTCCGCATGAGATAAAGCCGCCCACCCAGGTTGACTCCGTTTAGCCTCGGCGACAGCAGCATGCATCTCATCAATAGTGCCTTGATGCGTGTACCCGATGAGGTCTCCGGAGGCCGGGTCTGAAATAGGACGCCCATTTGGGTCTCCGGTTGCAAGCAACAGATCGTCGTAAGTGAATTCAGTGCTTTTGTTAGCGCTAGTGGTAGTCATTAAGAACTCCAATAAATCAATTCGAAATCGCCTTTAAATGGCTGTTTGTAGTTATCGCTATAAAATTCGTGTCTTGTGCTTAATCAAATGTTGTTATTGGTTGGTGATATTGCCTTTCAGAATCAACCTCATCAGCATGGAGAATCTCTTCCAGCGGTGTTGTTTCGAAAATCCTCTTCCTCATTACGACTTTCGTCCAAACGATGGCGTACACAACCGCGAGTCCCAACATGATGCCAACCGTCTTGTAGATCAACGCTGCTTCGTCTGGATCGGTCGAAATATTCGCCATAACCCAAACGAGTCCAGCAATACCGATCAGCTGAAATGAGATGCCCAAAGGGGACTTGAACGAACGCTTCGCATGCGGATATCTGATCCTTAGGGCTATAACATTGAGGTGCGCAACAACATAAGCGAGCATCCAGCAAAAAGAACTTGCTAGAATAAAAATAATTATGGAGCTACCGTCAGCAAAACCGGTGACCAGCAAAAGGACGAATAGTATCCCCATGCTAATTACCGCAACCCACGGGGCTCCTTTACTGTTTCGCTTTGCAAATATTCTTGGCATTTCATGCTCTTCAGCCATTGCCGCGAGCATCCGTGCAACTGCCGTGATCATAGTGTTTAGAGTGCTTGCAGTTGCAAGAATGGTAACGATGCCCATCCAAAGGCGACCAATTGGTCCTGCGAGTGCATTTGCAGCAAGAATATGGGGATCTCCAGTTCCCGCGAGTTGTTCCGGCAATAAGTAATTCAACGTACCGAAACCAAAAATTATGTCAGCAATGAAGATAACAAGAAGTCCTAGAACCATCGCTAGAGGAATATAAACTTTAGGCTTTTTTATTTCTTCGGCTAATGGTGTAACAAATTCGACACCGATGAATAACCAAAATGCTAACGCGGTTAAGGACAGAACTCCCACACCCATGGGATTGAATGGCTGTCCTGCCTCCACAGGCTCCCCTGCTCCTACCCCGGTTAATCCAATGATTCCTAAAATTACGATCGAGCCAACCATGAGGCAAACCAAGAAAATTTGGACCCAACCGTATACATTGACACTCTGCAGATTGACGAACACCAAAAGAGCTACAACCAGTAACGAAACAATGACAGGACTTATCGGAAGATTGAAAACATCGACTACAACTATGCCCGCGATGCCCGCCTCTGCGCTACCGCCAAACAAAATAACCAGCACATAGCCACTAATGACGGCAACTATACTGACTACAGATCCCAAAGCAGGGGCCGTATAGCGGTTCAGGCCGCCTGCCCGAGGAATGAGTCCGGATAACTCTGCGAAGGTAAAAGCGACGAACACATTGAGAAAAAGAGCCGCTATCATCGCGAATATAAAACCCTTGCCGGCAATTCCGATACCCTCACCAAGCGAAACCATGGCGCTAGAACTGACTACTATCCCAACTGCCGTAGCAACACCGGCCATAAGACCGATTTTTTTCCCGAGGGGCGTGTGAACTGGAGCCATCTTATCTGCCTTTCAAAAAGGGCCTTTCTGAATACCGCATCTTCTACGCTCTGGAAATAGAGAAAAAGGACGTCATGAACGCCATAGATACGAGGAAAGTCGAAGCCATTAACAACCGAGTGTAACGCTCGTCACCCTAACGAACTAGTCGATATTTCCGATCGTTAGGATCGTTTAATTCGATACGTAGTGTTTCAGGCGAACGGACTTGCTAGGCAGGTAAGCACCGAACTCTGGGCCAGATGACAGAAATAATTCCACTGGGCCGAGCTACATAGTAGTTATAAGCCGCTCAGACTTCGCTGAATATGGCTT
>DEPX01000050.1:10972-15371 GCA_002358975.1 Micrococcaceae bacterium UBA3381
CTTGCTCGCTGGGTCATTCGGACGCCTGCCATTGAGAGCGCAACTATAGGTAGAGGTGGCAAATCATGTGCTATTTTTCGGACCGCGACATTGTCATTCATTATTTTTGCGCCCGGAAATCCTATTTGGGTAAGCACTGAGCAACCTAGCCCGCGTTCAACGAGACTGAATACTAGTTGATGGCTTCTTGTCCCAAAACGCACGTTTGGTTTTAAGCCTGCGTTGTCGAAAATTTGGAGAAAGTACTCTCCTGCTGGGGGCAAGTCTAAAAGAATTAAATTTTCATTGGCTAACTCTACTAGGCTGACTTCACCGTGCTTGGCAAGACGGTGATCAGGTGGAATTACTGCATATGGTGCCGCACTTAGTATCTCTTCTCGCCGTAGTTCGTTGTACGGGAGGAAGCGCTCTAACTGATAGTCGTAAGTTAGGATAACTTCGCATTCCCCATCTCGTAGTGCCGCGGCGAGTTCTGCATCTGAGCCCTCCATGAAACGAAGGTCAATTTTTGGATAGGCCTCTAAAAACGAAGTGATTGCTTCTGGCATTAGTGACGGTGCAAGCGTTGTATAGCAGCCGACTACAAGTGCACCTTGAAGTGATTTGTCCAGTTCCTGAGCTGTGGAATGAAGGTCTTCAATATCTGCTAGAAGTCTTCTCGTCTTAATCAATAAAGATCGACCTGCCGGGGTCAGGCTTACCCCTCGTTTATAACGCTGGAAAATGGAGGTACCTAAAGCTTTCTCTAAACCACTCAGGGAAGCCGACATTGTTGATTGAGAGACATGCGCGCGTATAGCGCCTGCCGAAACACTGCTTGCTTCGGCTGTTGCCACAAATTGCTGGAGTTGACGAAATGTAATTTCACTCATGCACGTAGCATACTGCTATATATCGATAAAATCGATCAACTATATTGAAACTATCGCTTTTACAATATGAGCGCAAAACTCTAACGTGTTCTACAGCAGGTCTTAGCATGATGCAAATCACGTTTACGTGGCGGCGAGATCTATCAGGTTGTGGCTTGCGAGTAATGCCGGAAATCTATAGCCCTGAGAAGGGAGACCCTATGAAACGCCGAACCTTTAGTATTGTTTGGGTCAGTTATTTCACAGTCTGTATGTTGGCTTTTATTTGGCCCCTGGCAGTCTTCGCGAACAAAGTTGAGCCTACAATTGGCGGCTTCCCCCTCTTTTTCGCTTGGTTCATTCTGTGGGTTCTCTTGATCTTTGGTGGCTCAGTTGCCATGTACTTCTGGGATCAAAAGCTCATCCAGGAGGTGGCTGATGATGAGTAATTGGCTCATAGTCTCATCGATTACGGGAATTTATTTACTGATCGTTCTTGTGGTCGGAATTTCGGCCCGCCGAGGTCAAAGTTCCTCGCTTGAAGGCTACGTTGCCGGGGGACGTAGCGTCGGTATCGTAGTATTGTTTTTCATCTTGGGGGCCGAAATATTCTCAGCCTTTACATTTTTGGGGGCCCCATCCGAAGCGCATACCACCGGTGCGCCATCGCTGTATATCCTGGCCTACTTATCTTTGGCACTCATTCTTTGGTGGAGTATTGGCCCACGCGTTGCAACATTAGGCCGTCGCTATGGTTACATCTCGCAGGCAGATCTTTTTGCTGATCGTTTTTCCAGTAAATCTATCCCAGTAGTAATGTCCGTGATGAGTGTCGTTGCCCTTATCCCATATTTGACAATTCAAATTACGGGTGCTGGTCTGTTGTTTACTTTTGCAACTGAGGGCAAAGTCCCGTTTTGGGTGGGCTCTCTTGTAGCTTTCGGCGTTGTCACCATTTACGTATTTGTTAGTGGGCTTAAAGGCATTGGTTGGACGAATCTGCTGCAAGGTATTCTCATGCTTGTTGTCGCTTGGGCAATCGGGGTCGCAGCGGTAGTGCAATTATTCGGAAGCGTTGATGGCATGTTTACCGAGATCCAACAAGTATCACCTGAGCATCTCATGATGCCCGGTGGCGGTGAAGGATGGTCATGGGCTGCATTTTCCTCAGCGATTGTGCTCAGCGTTTTAGGCTTTGTGATGTGGCCACATGTATTCAATAAATCCTACTCGGCCGGAAGCAATCGAAACATTAAACAGACCGTTGTGCTCTACCCGCTGTATGCACTTTTGGTTGTGCCGATCCTATTAGCAGGTTTCGCAGCTATCACCACCGTTCCAGATGCCGACATAGATCGACCGGACGCAGTAATGTCACACCTCATTGTGAATTTGTTAGACCTGCCGCCAATAGTTATTGGATTAATGCTTGCAGGTGCGGTAGCAGCTGCTATGTCAACCGGCGCAAATCTGGCTCATACTGCTGCCAGCATTGTCGTTAGAGACTTCATTTCAGTCTTAAAAGTTGACCGAATCAAAGATTCAGCGGCTGTAAATATGACGAAATGGAGCGTTGTCATTATTTCAGCGTTGTCTTTTATCTTAGCCGTGCTAAACCTCCAAACGATTGTGCAACTGTTCCTCATTGCCTACGGAATCGTGATTCAGTTCCTACCGATCACCTTGGCCACTTTATTCTGGCGCAGGGCAAATCTTTCCGGAGCCATGACAGGTATGGTGGCTGGCCTTGTCGTATCGGTATATTTCACATTCATTCAGGACTCACCACTAGACATCGAACCCGGCCTCTGGGGTGTGGCAGTCAATACGGTACTGCTCGTCGTTGTATCACTGATGACGAAGCCGATGAGTCGAGAACATACAGACCGTTTTGTTCATTTGAAACCGGCACAGGACACTTTAGAAGTTGCAGAAGAAAATGCGTCATTGACAGCTTGACCGTATGAGAACACTTTTTGATGTATTGGGTGTTAGCTCAAGACACATTTAGATTTCACTTCGAGTAATTTATATCAATTTGGTTGATAACCACTCAGATCGGAGAACATTATGATACGCACTGGACGAGACTATTTGGATTCCATTCGCGATGGTAGACAGGTTTGGATTGATGGTGAAAAAGTCAACGATGTACCAACACATCCCGCGTTTAAACCTATCGTCGATATCCGAGCCAGAATCTTCGATATGGGTCACGACCCCGACACTAGAGAGGTTATGACTTATACGGACTCCGAAACAGGACAAGAATGTGCCATAGCCGCCAAACCACCAGTTGAAAAATCAGACTGGTACGACAAGAAACATGCCGTTGAAACGGTGCTAAGCGATGTTGGTGGCGTGGTTACCCGTGTTGGCGACGAAACCGTAGGCGAGATGTGGTCGTTATATGACGGCCAGGATGTGCTGAATCAAATAGACCCGCAATTCTCCGAAAACATTAAACGCCATGTTCGTCGGGCTACCCTTGATGACCCGTTTCATGTTTCAGCTAATACTGATGCTAAAGGTGATCGTTCACGGTGGCCTCAAGATCAGGACCCAGATGTATTGTTGCGGGTCGTTCGTGAAACAGATAATGGGATTATTGTACGTGGGGCGAAATTTGAAACGGCTGCAGCGTATGCGAACCAGGCCTTTGTGAAACCTACTATTGCAGATTGGGGAAATGCTCCTGAATCAGAATATGCTGTTGGGTTTATTGCTCAAATGGGAGCCCCGGGCATGAAACATATCTGCCGGAGTGGATTTGCTGGAACGCATCCCGTCGAAGACTATCCGCTGACCAATAATTTCGATGAAATTGATACAATGTTGGTTTTTGATGACGTCGAAATCCCATGGGACGATATCCTCTTCTATCGACATACCGAGGCAGCAGCATTTATTCGTTCGACATTGCACCGGTATAGCGTTTTTCCTTTCCTGCAACGTCATCTAAGGTACTCCGAATATCTGTTGGGAGCGGCCTACCTGAGCGTTCAGCAAACTGGCGTCAAAATGCATCAGGGAGTTCGTGAAAAGATTGCTCGTCTGGCAGCGTACCGAGAAATGATCAACGCACACCTGATTGCAGCAATTGAAACCTCTAGTCGCAGTCCGGAAGGACTGTTGATGCCTAATCAGCAGATCATGTATGGGGCACGTATGCAAGCAGCAGAACAGCTACCCGAGATGATGCACCTTGTCAGAGATCTCAGTGGTTGCCAGATTAGCTTAGTGCCGAGTGCTTCGAGTTTCGCGAATCCAGAAATCGCTGACACATTAAATAAGTACTTTACGGTAGGCGATGATGATGGCCATGAACGGCGCAAGATGCTGAGTTTTGCCCGCGATTTATTGAATTCACATTATGCAGGGCATCGTCTCACCTTCCAACTGTTTGCACAATCGCCTCCGTTTTCACATCAGTTGGCAATGTACAACAACTATGACTTTGAAGCAGTCTCAGACTTGGTTCAGCAAGCAGCAAGTTTAGGTTCAAGCATTGATCTGGAGCACGCTAAGAAAGCTGATCTTATTGAAGA
>DEPX01000016.1:0-4750 GCA_002358975.1 Micrococcaceae bacterium UBA3381
GATAGATGCCAGGTCCACCACATCGACGCACACAAACATGGTGGACACACCAAACCCTCGAATCTAACGATGCTGTGTAAGTACCACAACGGCGTCAACGACGACGACCCCAATGGTCCGCGCAAGAAACGAAAACGATCGAGTCCGGGTAAACCCAAGCGCGGCAGAATGCGACGCCACCGCGGCAAAGTCCGCCTGCACACCCCAGGCGGCAAACTGGTGAGCAATACGCACCACGTGAGCAGCATGGGAGCGATGAACCTCATCTAACAGCCCCTGCGCCGCAAAGCAGCAATCACGCACACCCCCGACTAGATATCCGGGCTAGTCGGGCAATTCGGCGATCCCTTTTCCAAAACCCCTGAGCGCTGACCCCCAACCACCGTGAAAAAGAAAAAGTTCAGCCCCGACTGAAATCTCAATCGGGGCTGAACTTAAAATTTGGTGCCAGGTAGAAGATTCGAACTTCTGAAGGCGTACGCCGGCGGATTTACAGTCCGCTTCCTTTGGCCGCTCGGACAACCTGGCAGGCACTATTCGGTGCGGTTCATTACTCTACTATGCACCCCTAGCTATATGGCAAATCGGCTGGTCATAGCAGCTAAATCGCAACTAGCCGACGCGGGCGACAGTATAGGACGCTAGGCTACGCAACGCGCGGGTCGCAGGAATATCTGGCAACGCCTCGCACTCAGTCGTCACAACATCGAGATAGTGCTTCACTACCTCTAGGGCACGCTGACGGCCCTTGCTCGCGCGCAGCAGCTCCAATGCACGGTTGACGTCCTCATCGGCCTCCAAAGGCCCCGTCAACAGCTTACGCAGCGCCGCACCAGCTTCAGAGTCTTCCTCTAGGGCATAAAGCACCGGCAGGGTAAAGACGCCCTCACGCAAGTCTGTGCCCGGAGTCTTTCCGGATTCATGAGATTCGGAGAAAATATCGATGATGTCATCAACAATCTGGAAAACCATTCCAATCGCCCCACCAATGGTGCGCAGCGCCTTAGCGTGTTCTTTCGAGGCCCCAGCATGGTAGGCGCCGAAGTAGCCTGCCGAAGCAATCAACACGGCGGTCTTTTCCTGAATGACCTTCATGTAGTGGTCAATCGGATTCGCTTCACCCGCACCGATAGTTTCGCGCATTTGCCCGGTCACAAGTTCTTCGAAGGTCTCGGCAAAATGCTCAACGGTATGGGTATCGAGTTGGCTCATCAGGCGTGAGGCATGGGCCAGCAGTGCATCACCGGCCAAAATCGCAACCGAGTTATTCCAGCGCGAATTTGCTGATTGCACTCCACGGCGACGGTCGGCTTCATCCATGACATCGTCGTGGTACAGCGTAGCCAGGTGCGTCAGTTCCATAGACACTGCAGCTTTGCGGATATTGGAGCTGGGCTCACTGACCTGCCCAGAACTAACGTTCTCGTCAGCTAACATCGACGACAACACGGCAACAATCGGTCGCACACGTTTACCGCCAGCTTCCAATAAATGGCGGGTCGTGGCTTGGGCCAGATCGTCAGCATAAGCTAGGGCTTGACCCAATTCTTCTTCGATCTTAGCCAGGCTTGTTAGGAGCGCATCAAAAAGCTGTTCATGCTTTTGTAGTGCGTCAATACCCGGAGGCAGCGAAATAGAAATATCCACTCGTATTACCCTACACTAGCGACCCGTTTGGACATCCGGAATCACAGAAACAAGATGCTGAATTGATACGATCAACAAACTTGCTTCCACGATAACTTCAGTCAGAAAGTTTACTGCCCTACACCACGATTTTCAGCTATTCGAACAGCTTCAGTGATATACATCGCGGCCGTAGTCAGTTGCGTTTGGATCTTTGTCTTGGCTAAAAGCTGTTTGCCCCATCCGCGGTGGGGTAACGCCCCCGGCACGGTGGCGCCATTTTCGCAGCCAGGCCAATACCCGAGTGTGACGCGGCCAGTAGATATATAAATCGTGGCATCGTGCTTGTTCCTTTCATAAACACCGCACCGTTACTAACAGTCGGTGTCGACCTACCACCACGAACAACACCGAAAACCGGTACATTATTGCCTATCATGTCTTTTACCGCCGTAGCCTTTCTCCTCACGGACCTACAACTGGCGCAATTGCCGCCACAGCTCATTAGCAGAGCCACCAGTGCGTTTTCACGAAATTATCTCGGAAAATTAGGCTTCGGTGAGCGCCATCGGTTCGTCACACACGGTAAACAGCGCTTCAGCAACGCACGGGATCGATGGAGGCAGCTCACGTCCCCAAACGTTTCTGACCTACCCGCCGGGCTAAATGCCAGTAGTCCAATCTGTTTTGCGGCTTTCAGTTTTGATGCACGATCGAGCACCAATTCGATGATTACCGTGCCAAAGTTTGTGCTGGATATTTCAGTTGACAAAGTTTGGCTGCGTTATATTTATGCACCTGTCGTTCCTGTCCCTAGCGTCGATGAGATCTTTGCAGAGTTTGTAAATGAATTTCCACAAGAACCCGTCTACGAGAGTCAGGCTAACCCCACACCTGCCGCAGCCTATATGTCTGAGCACGATTTCTGTCTCTCAGTCAATGAGGCTGTTGCAATGATTGGGCGCGGGGAAGCTGCTAAAATTGTAGTCGCCCGTGATGAGCGGTTGTTCTCATCTGAAGGTTTCCATATCCCCTCCACTATGGAAGCTCTGGCCCATGAAAATCCCACGGCGTGGACCTATAAAGTGGGCGAACTCATCGGTTCAACCCCAGAATTATTAATCGCCCGCCAGGATAATGTTGCCCAGGCTCGCGTGCTTGCCGGCACTGTGGATCGAAACACTACGATCACTGATCAGATGCTCGCTGGCCAACTATCTGACAATCCGAAACAGCTTTTTGAACACCAAGCAGCTGTCGAATCGCTCGTCGAAAAGCTGGCACCGTTTGCCACTGAGCTACAGGTTTCCGAAAAGCCCTTCGTATTGACACTGCCAAATGTGTATCACTTGGCAACCGATGTTTCTGCTGAACTCACTTCTTCAACCTCCATTTTGGACCTTGTTGCGGAAATCAATCCAACAGCTGCTGTCGGCGGCACCCCAAGAAAAGCAGCATTGGATGCTATTTGGCGTTTAGAAGCAGAAACCCATGGATTGGACCGCGGTTTATATGCCGGCGCAGTAGGTTGGCTCGATGCTGATGGACAAGGTGAATTTGGTATTGCCCTGCGTGGCTGCGTAGTCGAAGACCTACACCATCTCAGGGTGTATGCCGGTTGCGGCATAGTCCAAGGTTCAAATGCAGACGACGAATTAGCTGAAACGCATGCGAAAATGCGCCCAATAAAACAAGCGCTTCGAACCCGCAAACCATTGAATTATTGATAAGAGATGAACCATGGGTGCGGTTCGACTTCCAAAGTTTCCTTAGGCGAGAACATCGGGTCGTCTTGTAAGAAAAAATTCTTCCACGCCATATACATGTCGTCAGGTAAGTCTTGCTGCATCATTTCCCAGGTCTGCATCTTTGAATCCGATGTACCATGGCCATCCGCGTGAAGTAGCATGGCCAGCTCGGAATGCTCCGTATCCAGCTGATCACGATGCTGGATCATCGACAGTCTGAATTGGTGCAAAATGAGCATTTTTTGAGGCAAGTCGTTCTGTGCGGTTAACTCCGCCAACCAGTCGGTAGTTTCATTCACCTCTTGGGCATCAACAGAGCCGACTTGCTGCATATGTACTTGCCCATCAGACAATCGCCACTCAGGATCTAGTGCAAGACCAACGTTTGGTCGCTTGAGAAGGTCTTCGTAAATCTTTGCTTGGCTCAGGAAATCGGAATGTCCGGGTTGTAAATCTAAAACAACGTACACATCCTTTTCTTCTGCAGCATCAACGTATGCTTCCAATTTTTCTGGTTCGGTGACGTACGAGTAATCGCCGTCTGGCCCGGGTTCGGATGAGGCGACCGTTGCAATGATTTCGAAGGCAGGATAAACGGGTTCGTCGCTATGCGGTTCGTAGGCTTCAGCAAGCTCGATAGCACGTTGTGCTGATGCTTTCGGGCCCTGCTCCCCCAATGCGCCCAGGGCTGGGTCACCAGGATAACCATACAATCCAACGAAACGGCGATCCGGAAAAAGTTCTGTTCCACCACCGATTAGCTCAGGCGGTGTTTCCGTTGATGTCTGCGAGGGTTCAAGGCTGGAGGACGATGAGGGTTCAGCGCCCGATGACGCTGCTGGTTTGGATGGTTCTGCCTCTGGATTTGATGTACAACCCGCAAGCAACATAGTAGCGGCCAACATAGTTACAAGGATGGATGAAACTCGACGCATAGCAACCCAATCTGTTGAGGCAGGGCTGGATCCGACCAGCCTATACCTTGTACCGCAGCCAACAATAGAGTTACAGAAGAACTATTTGCATCGGCCATTTCATCGAGCTGATCTGAGACCGGCGGCTCTGACTCTACGCCGCAGACAGGGTTATTCTTCTAAACTACAGACTAAAACCATGCGGGAAGGGATCGTCTGGTGCAACGACCAATTGACTATACCCAATGACCCATCCGCGGCCGGTTAGTGACGGTCGCAGCATGATGTGGTCGCTTTTGACAACCTCATCTTCGAGTCGTCCGGTAAAGGTCGTGCCTAACAGGCTCTGCTGGACAAATTCTTCGCCCAAACTCAAATTACCCTTTGCATACTCAACAGCCATCCGTGCACACGTCCCTGTTCCTCCCGGGGAACGATCCATGGTTCCTGCATTCCACGTAG
>DEPX01000016.1:4841-14031 GCA_002358975.1 Micrococcaceae bacterium UBA3381
CAACATCGGTAAATGTATTTGATCTAAGTGGGGCATCACCGGATGTACAACACTGATGCGCTCGCGCGCTGTGGCAAGAAGCAAATTCGCAGCGCGTATTAGTGCTGGAGCTTGTGAAGCGTGCAGCTCCAGACCAAACGCCGACGCTGCGGCCTGCACATAAAACTGACCACCGAATCCAATGTCGACGGAAATTTCGCCGTACCCAGGCACATCTAGCTTATGTTCTACGTAGGCTGCAAACGATGGCACGCTATCAATAGTTATCTCCGCTACACGCCCATCCTTCACCCGGGCACATACCTTTACTGTCCCGGACGCTGTGTCCACGGCCAGCTCAGTTATTGGTTCGGTTATAGCAACCTGCTGTGTTTCAAGTACTGCGGTAACCGCGCACATAAGATTCGCTCCGGACATTGGCGCAAAGTCGGCTTGTTCCATAATAATCACGCCGAAACCACTACCGGATTCAACCGGTGGCACCACAATTGCTCCCATAAGGTTTGCATGGCCACGCGGTTCTCTGAGCACAGCTTGACGAAGAGGCCCCAAATGATCGCGGCAATACTTTAAACGCGATGCCATATCGTTACCCCGTACTAAGGAATGATTATCAAATAATATCCGGCCTGTTTCACCGGCAACCTGGACATCAACGACATCTATTGTTGAGGGAACCTGCATATGGCCGCCTTTCGAATTTTTCTCGCTAAGAGCATTACTCATGAATACGGGCCAGAAAAATCGAATCATTCCGACTTTTCCGGCCCGTAAAAGTTGTGCTTTGCTTCTACTTTTGCAGCCATTCGTCTACTAACTGCTGGTTATCTTCGTCATCAAGCCAATTGTCGATGGCTTGATCTTCATTCCCTTCGCCAGCCTGGCGCAATTCATCGAGCAAGTCATAAAATTCCTCATCTTGTAGTTCAAAACCGTCGAGAAGGTCTATGAGCCCCTCATTCTGAGCTGCCTGCTCACTTGCGACAACTGTGTATGTATCTCCGTCAGTAAAGACCCCCTCTGGGTCGTCAAGGAATTTCATATTGAATTCCCCGATAGCCCAATGCGGGTTCCAGACAGTGGCAACAATATCCTCATTACCATTGGTTGCTGTCTCAAACTCTTGAAGCATTGCCGCTGTACTTGAGCCCGTTGTTTCGTACCCACTAAGGTCATAGGCGCCCTCGGCAGCCTCGAGTTCTTGCATTAGGCCGGAACCGGCTTCGATTCCAACAATCTGGTCGCCGAAGCGATCGGCTTGGCCTGCAAGGTCATCAATCGTATTGATATCTGTAACGTAGTCCGGCACAGCCAGTCCGTGCCGAAGGGGTTCATACCACTCCACCACGGGTTCGAAACCATCACTGTATTCTTCCCAGTAGTCTGCGTGCGTTTCAGGAAGCGCACCGATATAGAGATCGAAGTCGCTTTGACTAACTCCTGCATATACCGCGGCAATTTCCAGCTGGGTTAGTTCCACCTCATAGCCCTGCTCTTCTAGAAGGTGTTTCCAAAGGTAGGTAGGTGCAAGCACTTCATCCCAAACCACATAACCAATGGTTACCTGTTTGTCATCATCGCTGGCCGGTTCTGCTTCCGCAGATTTATCACCGCACCCTATCAATCCGAGTGAAGCCACACCCAGCAGAGCGATTATTTTATTGCGCATCGAGTCCTTCATTCCCTCATCCTTTGTTTGACTCAGTTCTTCAAGGCCGAAACCGGGCCTCAGACATCCGTAATGGACTGGCCAACTGCCCACACATTTTATGTGATATAAGTCATAGTGTAATCTGTGATCACACATCACACAACCATCCGCAAGCAGGAATTTCTGACCCGGCAAAACCGAACAGGCGCATCCCTCGACCTTGTGTGATCACATATCATCTATTATTCTGTGTGATATCGAGCACAGCAACGCACCGTAGCTTCGGCACGGGCAGACGGAGGAGAATCAAAATGAGCCAAAAGCAGGCGACAACAATCTCTATTGAACGATCCACATCCCGTTTTAATCTTGAATTGCCACGGCTCACGCATTTCATCAACGGTCAATACATTGACAGTTCAACAGGGGGATCGTTTACTGTCATTGACCCAGCACGAGGCGAATCGATCGCCCAAATTCCGCTAGGTGGCCAACAGGAAGTGGATCAAGCCGTCCAGGCAGCGCGCACCGCTGCTCCCGCATGGGGTGCACGCACTCCAAGCGATCGTGCAGAAGTATTACTCAAGGTCGCAGAAGTGCTTGAAGCAGATGCTGAACATCTCCGGCAGTTAGAAGGGTTAAATTGCGGCAAGCCGCCAGCTGTAACCGAAGATGACATCACTAGCGTAGTGGATACTTTCAGGTTTTTCGCCGGAGCAGGACGGGCTGGTAGTACTATCCCTGCCGGAGACTACCTCGAAGACACCATGTCTTATATCCTCCGCGAACCAGTAGGAGTAATCGGCATGATTACCCCCTGGAACTATCCATTGCTAATGGTTGCCTGGAAGATCGCGCCAGCACTGATGATGGGCAACACAGTCGTCCTCAAGCCCAGCGAAGTTACACCACTGACGACCCTGCGTTTGGTGGAACTTACCGAATCCCTTTTGCCGCCCGGAGTGCTCAACGTCGTACTAGGCGACGGTGCCGGTGTGGGAAACGCGATCAGCCATCACCCTAATATCGATATGGTGGCGCTGACCGGTAGTGTGCGGGCAGGCAAGTCCGTCTCCGAAGGCGCTGCGGAAAATATCACTCGTGTCCACCTGGAGCTAGGCGGTAAAGCGCCTGTTTTAGTATGTGATGATGCAGATCTGGACCAGGTTGTTGACACCGTATTTGAAGCTGGTTTCTGGAACAGTGGCCAAGAATGTGGCGCCGCTTGCCGTATCATTGCTCACGAATCGGTCGTCGACGAGCTAGCTGAAAAACTCGCGACAGCCGCACGGAGATATGTTCTTGCCGAACCAGAAGTCGAACGCGACGCTAGCCTGGGGCCACTCATTTATCATGAGCATTTTCACCGCGTTGCTTCCGCTATCGACAGTGCTGTAAGTAGAGGGGCAGAAGTTCTATTAGGAGGTGGGTACGACGATTCCTCCGGCTACTGGGTCGAGCCGACAATTTTAAAAGTCACAGCTGGCGATCCCGTCACCCGCGTAGAGGTTTTCGGCCCGGTGGTAAGCATCGAAACATTTAGCGACCTTGCAGAAGGCATTGCACGTGCCAATGACACAGAATACGGTCTGACCGGCTCAGTATTTACCGTAGATGTTTCCACTGCGATAAACGTATCGAAGCAGCTGGAATTTGGCAGTGTCAATATAAACACCCATCTAGCCCTCCCGACAGAAATGCCATGGTCAGGTTTTAAGAACAGCGGGTACGGTAGGGATCTTTCGTCATATGCGTTAGACGACTATAGCCGAACTAAGCACATTGCCATTCAGCACTGACAGTTAAAACAAAGCCATAAACCTTCCACGGGCTGTGAACTGGCCCCAAAAGTTGGACTCGTTAAATAGGTTCTAGACGGTTTGGTTCATGAGGGCATGATTCCGATATTTTGGGGTCATGCCCTCAAGTTGCTATTGGACTCGCTGGGTGTTGCATCAATTGCCCTTGCATGATGTGGACTGCACCGCTTGGTGTTCCTCCAGCTAGTTGCGCGTGCTGGTCGTGGAATCCTTGATCAGTGTGTCCCAACAGTTGACCTGCTGTCGCGCTACGGCAGTTGCAAATATTATGCGGTGAAAACTCTGGTCGGTGACATAGCCGTGGTGTAACTGATAGTACTGTGATCACATTAGGCCTAGATCGGTGACAAATACACTTTGTGGCCTGTTCACTGTAGCTTATATGCTATGGCCGGGTTTTAGAGTCAGAATCCGAGTACGGCTTCATTTGTAACAGCCAACTACCAACATCTATTATTTTTTGAAATTTTAACCGAGCACCTTCGCCTCAAGTCGATTTATCGACTTGAGGCTTTTATTAATATTGTCGGCGTACAGCAGATCAAGACGCAAAAACGTGCCGGAGTTTATCTAAGTTTGCTTTAAGGGCCTGCTGGGCCTGTTCAGATAGTGGTGCCATAGGGTGGCGTGGCACACCAGCGGGGATACCCTGTAGCTCTAGTCCTGCTTTTACCGCAGGAATAAAGTCTCCGGAAATCATAGTATCAATCGTTGGATATAGACGCTTCCACAAATCCCGAGCACGAACCAGGTCGCCGTCTCTAATTGCGTCGTATACGGCAACAAGCTCCACTGGCACCACATTTGCGGCACCAGCCATGACCCCCACTGCTCCCTCTACAAGCGCCGAATAGATATACACATCCCAGCCAATAATGGTACCTATTCGAGCGCTATGGTGATGAATTAACTGTAATGCCTGCTCATAGTCAGCACCTGAGTCCTTAACATATTTTATATGCTCGAACTCGTCGGCGAGGGAACCGATAGTATCCGGGTCGAGGTTTACACCAGTAGCCCCCGGAATGTTGTAAAGCATAATCGGCAATTCGACCTTCTCTGCTATTGCCCGCAGATAGTTCACGGTCTCGTTCAATGACAGCGCCTCATAGTAGGGCGTAACCAACATCAGGACATCAGCACCTGCCCGCTGAGCCGCTTTACTATGTCGAATGGCTTCAGTTGTGGTGACTGCACCGGTCTGAGCGATCACTGGGACTCGACCATTTACGTGTGAGGTAACTTCATCCACGACCTTGAGTCGCTCGTCGCTGGTCATGCTGGCGAATTCTCCGGTCGAACCGCCTGCAACGACACCGTGGACACCATTATTCACTGAATTATCGATAACCTGCTGCAGAACAGGAAGGTCAAGCTCTTCTGCAGAGTTAAAAGGCACGGCAAGTGCCGTAAGGACTCCGTGTAGATCAGTAGTCATATTCGCTCCTAAATGTTATTCGCATTGACTTCGGTGCGGTGGATCACCAGAAAAAGTTGGATGCCGTCTGTTGTCAACTGGCTGCCGGGTTGGTTTGAGGTTGAGCCGTCGATACGTCGGCATAATAACTGCCATTCTGACGTTGCGTGGCCAATAGACTGGCCACAGATTGCGCTGCTGAAAACGCCGACATAATTGAGCTTTCGGTATAGAGCGTTCCCATGAAGTCACCGGCTAGAAATACCCGATCAGCTCCGCGCATCAGTGTTGATTGCAGCTTTGCACGGCCGGGGAAAGAATAGGGCGAAGCCACTTCCCAACGGTCTGATTCCGCTTCGGTCACGCTGTCTGAAAACCCGTGTCCCAGAATCTGGTCTAGGTCCTTCAAGTGAGTTTCGATAACCTCGTCCTCAGACTTATCCAACAATGCACGGCCTAAACTTGCTGGAGAAAAGGTCATAAACGAGCCACCCGGTTGGCGTTCGGTTTCCATGCCGCGAACTATGTTTGCCTGATTCAAAGCAATAGCAAAAGACCGCTTAGGTGCAGCAATAGCGTAAATATCGTCCCACGGACGCGCCGACTGTTCATTAGTAAGAAAAGCGGTACTCACATGTGGTCCGTACTTGATTTGTCCAAGCGCGGCGCGAAGATCTTCTGGTAGATCCACTCCAATATCGCGAGACACGTTCGCGGTCGTGGCAAGTATGGCAGTACGCGCCTCAACTTCTTGGTAGGTACCATTTTGGCTATACCGAACCACAACGGAATTCGGGCGGTTCACCACCTCATGAACTGTGGCATTAACTTGAAGACTATGACCCAGGGAACTTGCAATGGACTCTGTCAGTGTGGCGGGGCCACCCAAGATACCTCGGCTAAGCCCCTGACCAATGCCCAATACTAAGCTAAAGTACCCAATACCTGCCCCTGCTGAGATCTCGTCCATATCACCGGCAGATCGGGTCACCGTAGTTCTAAACAGCGCCGCAGCATCCTCTGATAGGTCCCCGACGAAATCCTGGAAGCTCTGTGTGTTCTGAAAATCGTAAACCCGCTGCTGTCGCATTGCGTCCGATTCACCAGCTCGTTTACGCACTACATTGGTATATCGAGCAACTTCACGAACTATCTTTGCGCCTGCACGAACCGTATCCAGCCGAGCCTGGCTAGACATTGGAATACGTAGAGGATAAGTCGCGATGTGTCCCTTTTTTATAAACTTGCCATTCATTGCCATGCCCTGAAGCGAGCCCGGTATTTGTACTGCGCTCACTCCAACTTCCTTTAGCAGTGCGTCAGTTGACGAATCGGAACCGGCAAAAACATGACCTCCCCAATTGAGCCAATACGAGCCACGACGCTCAGAGCGAATACGACCGCCAACACGGCGATCAGATTCCAAAAGAAGTATGTTCCAATGACGCAGCCTCCAGGCTGCAGAAAGTCCGGCGAGCCCACCGCCAATAATCACGACGTCTTTCATGGGAAATCCTTAGCAGTTCATATATGTGATACAACTCTCAGTAATCTTAGTGTGTGATTTGTGATCACACAAGGCATGCTGTCATATAAAGTCGACTGACTAAGGTTCTTATATCGTGCTACAACGCCGGAAGGGGGGAACTTAGTTGTCCGAGGCTGGTTTCGTTAGACGACCTTGTATGCGTTCCAGTGCTGCATCTAACGAACGGCATGTTATGTTTGCAGCCTCTGCGGGGTCATCGGCAACTACGGCGTCGATCAATTGACGTTGGAAACGAATCAACGGTTCCCTTGAGCCGCCCGACATTTGGTTCTTTACGCCAACAAGTTTGATATGCCGTCCCCGGTTCCAGAGATTTCCAATTAGCTCTAATAGGACCGGATTATTGGCACCCTTATATAGTTCCGTAAGAAACGCATCGTTGCCATCAAGGTACCCTACGTAGTCGTGAGCTTCGATCTGTTGGGTCATATGAAGGTGCAGTTCTTCTAATTTCGGGATAATTTCGGTGCTGTGACCCTCTACTCCCCTCTTGGCCGCATCAGCTTCTAGTAACTTTCGAACTTGGTATATATTATGCAACTCTTCAGAGGAGAAGCCTTTAACAACTGCACCGCGATAAGGGCCAGTTTCCACAATACCGGCTTGTTCTAGCCGCGTGATAGCTTCTCGCACTGGCATAACACTGGTACCAAGTTCGGTTGCCAGATCGCGAATTTGAAGACGTCGGCCAGCTTCAAAGGCGCCACTCATAATCGCACTGTAAATCGCATCATAGACTTGGTCAGCGACACGTGATTTCAGATCTAAAGGCTGCAGAGACATGGCCCCAGCTTATCGGAACGCCACGTCCACGCATGTGAAATCACACAAAGGTGGCACGAACTGCAGCTTGTACGGCAGCATGCACGGCTGGGCGTTGGCTGCGATCCGAAATGACTTCCAGCACGCGTCGTCCTTCGGTTGGATCACCTAAGACGTGAATAAGCTGTTGCTCTGAGGTCAGCCGTTCATGCTTAATGCCGTGTGCAGCGCACAGTGCCTCAAGATCCACGCTATGTGGTGTACCAAAAAATCGTTCGACTACCGACGACATGCCGGGACGTTCAGCGACTTCCCCGTGTTCTAACCCGTGAAAAATAGCTCCACCGGAATCATTAATGACCACGATATCGAGGTTCGGCTCTTGCTCGGTTGGGCCAAGTAACAAACCGTTAGTGTCGTAGAGAAAAGTCAGATCGCCAACCATTAGTGTGGTCCGTTCACCAGTGGCCAGGCTGATCCCCGATGCAGTAGACACCGTCCCATCAATCCCTGCCAGCCCCCGGTGGGCAAAAACTGTTGAGGTCGGCTCGGCTGGTGGCCGCCAAGCTAGGTCAACATCTCGAATAACCGAAGACGATCCAAGCACCAATTGACCAAGCGCCGTGGCGGAAACCAATTGTGCGGTACGCATGGCACCTGGTTTACCAACGGTTTGTTGACGCTGCGTTAGCGCCTGTTCTAGGGCTCGTTGGGCGTGATGGGCCGCAGACTGCCATGAGCCCAACCAGCCGGGTGGCCCCGTTCCGGCAAAATTTGCCAGTTCTTGTAGGTCAGCGACCAGCCGTTCTCTACGAGTGCCCGGAGTGAACCAGCCGACCGGTTCTGGATAGTACAACGCCGATTTAACATCACTGCGTTTCAGTAATGCTTGCAGTTGTCGAGAAAGCGTCGGGCGGCCAAATAACACGATGCGGCGAATATGTTTACCCAACCGGTGAGCGTGTTCACCAAGGCCACCCTCAGGACCGAGCAGGTAAGGATAAGCTGCGATAGCGTTACGGGAAAAGCGGGCATTGGACGAGGGTTCGGCAAATAGTGGTAACCCAAGTGCCAGGGCAAAATCATGAGCCAAGGGCCCAGCACCATGACCCGCCACCACGACAGTGTGCCGTTCGCGTAAGTCGGTAACTTCTACCAACTGTTCTTGAAACGAGTGTCCCCGAGTATGCCAGCGCTGGTCTGTACTAAATCGCGGTTGACCCCGGGAGCCGGTCACTACTGGTACCACCCCGGTTTCGGCATCGGAAGCTACAACCAAATGGTCCGGCTGTGGGATCAGAGGCTCACGAAATCGCGCATTGATGTGGACCGGTCCGGCCGGCGAGGTGCCGGTTCCTGCACCAACAGCTAGGGCACCCATGACGGAGGCGTGGGTTTTCGCAAAATCTGAATCGTTGCCGGTCACGGTAATGGACGTGCGAGCATGCACGCCGAACATCGCGCGCTGATCGGTGGTTTGATTAGCGCCGGTAAATTGCACTTCGGTGGGACGATCAGCTGTGACAGCTACCAACTGTATATCGGCGTGTGCGGCTTCCATCATAGCGGGCATGAGGTTTCCTGTGGCAGTACCGGAAGTGGTCACCACAGCGGCCGGTCGACCGGAGGCCAAAGCAATACCCATGGCGGTGAATGCGGCGGAGCGTTCATCGATGCGCACGTGCAGGCGAAGTCGTTTTTGGTCGGCGACTTCTGCGAGCGCGTAGACGATAGGTGCCGATCGCGAACCGGGGCCGACGACGACGTGGTGCACACCGGAATCACGTAGTGCGGCAACCAAAGCTCTGGCGGTATCCATGGAATCCATGCGGTCTATCCTACGCCTTGTCTGTAAGTATGCTGTGAGCTTTTGCCAGTCTGCGCTGCCACCAGGCTTGACGTTCAGGCGGTAATTTGAGTTTCTCTAGGGCTGCGGGATCTGGGCTCGGGGCTGCTCCTGGGAGGAGGTTTCCTGCAACTGGTATGGCAGG
>DEPX01000016.1:14067-14249 GCA_002358975.1 Micrococcaceae bacterium UBA3381
TGGCCGGTTCGGCGTCAAATAGTGCAGCCGTTGCCAGCCCACAGGCGTGGTTGAGTTCAGGCAGTGCGGCGGCTAACGCAACGCCTGCGGCTATGCCCACCGAAGAGTCCAATGCCGATGAGACCACGGCCTCAATTCCAGCCTGTTCGACAATGGACAGTGCACGCCATACACCACCTAGA
>DEPX01000016.1:14317-14534 GCA_002358975.1 Micrococcaceae bacterium UBA3381
GGCTTGGGCCACCGCCAACGGGTCAGTGGCTTTGCGTACTGCTTCATCAGCAGCGATCAACACTGTGCTGCCTGCCTCACGCAAGGCCGCGCGCAATTCAGCTAAGGCTTGGATGCCGGCAACGGGTTGTTCTGCATAGACCAAAAAATCCAGCGCCATGATGGCTTCAAACGCTTGGTCATGGGTGTAACCGGCATTGGCATCAATACGGATAGCG
>DEPX01000016.1:14557-17106 GCA_002358975.1 Micrococcaceae bacterium UBA3381
AGAATCTCGCGTACGCGTTGCACCCGAGCGATATCGGTGGCAACGTCAGGGTCGGCCACCTTTACCTTGACCGCCGATACTTCACCAAATTTGGCCAGCACAGCCTCGACGTCGTCGGGATCTACCGCTGGCACTGTGGCATTAACGGGCACCTTGTCGCGCAGCGGATTCGGCCAACCATGCCAACCGGCTTCGATCGTTGCCGATAACCAAGTGGCGGCCTCTTCTGGCCCGTATTCAGGAAAGGGCGAGAACTCTGCCCACCCCATGGGCCCTTTGAGCAGCATGACTTCACGCACGGTGGTGTTACGGAACCTGGTGTTCATCGGCAAGCCAACGGCGATAGCATCTGTGGCAAGTTCTTCCAGGGCAACGTCAGCATTTAGCGGTAAGATGTGTGAGTTGTTGACCATGTCGTTAGTCTAGGCCCCATAATGATGTACCCAGATTCTGCATATCTCCCGGAGGATAACCTGCCGGCAGCCCGACGTGCCCGTCAACTTATTCGTGCACCGGGCTCACGAGTCTGGGCATGGCTACTGCTGATGGTGGTTCTGTCGGCAGGACTATGGTTTACGTATAGCTTTTTTGTGACCACCTCGCTGGGTCAGGTATTAGATCAGGCGCCCCTGTCCTCGGCGGAGTTGCGGTTGCATTCATGGCATGAGGCCTCTGTGGCGCTGCTAGCTGAGTTACCCATCGTGATTTCAGCAATCGCTGCACTTGGTTTTCTTGTTCTGACATTATGGCGGCGTCGTTGGGCGGCGTCGTTGATTGTGGCCCTGACCTTTGCCGCGGCAAACCTGACCACGCAAATGCTTAAGGCAGCACTGGACCGCCCGGACTTTGCCAACGGGGTGCCCTACTATACCGGCAATTCGTTGCCATCAGGCCATGTCACCGTTGCTACCGCGGCTTTCGTAGCGGTATTTCTGTTGGTCGCACCGCGTTGGCGTTCCACGGTGGCATTGATCGGGGCTATTTTTTCGGCAACCGTGGGGGTTGCCACATTTTTGGACGGGTGGCACCGCCCAGCGGATATGGTTGCCGCGTACCTGGTGGTCGGTATCTGGACGCTAATCGGCGGGTTGGTGATATTTCGGGTGTCCAAACACTGGAATATCATTTCACCGCGTTCACGGGCACAATACGTCGGCATGGCAGAAATTATTTTGTGGTTTATCGCCATCGTTGGGTTGGGTGGCGCCGTCGCCGTGTTTTTGGTCTCGGGTGGCCCAGCGGGGTTACCGGCCACCCTGGATGGTTTCATTCCGTCACCGCGCTGGTTTTTATTCGGCGCACTGCTAATCGGTGGATCCGCAAGCCTGGTATTTGGGCTACTGGCCAGCTTTTTCCGGTGGGAAGCAGGGCGGGAAAGTGCCCAAACGGCGGCCTACATCCGTTAACCTTCGGGGCACGATTCGTTCTAGGATATTTCCATGTCATCGTTGCGCACAGTCAATCATCGGGATGTCGAGCCCAAAAATAAACTAGATAAATTCTTTCGCATATCCCAGCGGGGTTCGACTATCCCAGCGGAAATTCGAGGCGGCCTGGCAACGTTTTTGGCCATGAGCTACATTATTGTGCTCAACCCGCTGGTGCTCTCCGGTCCCGATGCCGCCGGCGAGACTCTGGGCATCCCCCAGGTCGCGGCCGCTACCGCGCTCTTGGCAGCTGTGGTGACCGTGCTTATGGGGTTGTGGGCTAATCATCCTTTCGGCCTGGCCGCTGGGCTTGGTGTCAACGCGTTGCTGGCCATCACCATTGCCACCACACCAAATCTGACCTGGCCCGAAGCCATGGGGCTGGTGGTTATTGCTGGCGCCGTCATGATTATTTTAGTGCTGACCGGATTCCGTGAGGCGGTATTCCGCGCGGTACCCGATGGCATCAAAACGGGCATCGTAGTGGGTATTGGCTTATTTATTACGCTTATCGGGCTGGTGAACTCTGGCTTTGTGCGCCGCATACCGGATGCTGCCGACACCACCGTACCGTTAGGGCTGGGCATCAACGGAGAACTAGCCGGTTGGCCGACACTGGTGTTTGTTATCGGGTTCATGCTGACCGCTGTTTTGGTGGTACGAGGGGTACGCGGTGCAATCCTGATCGGCATTGTCGGTGCCACTATTATCGCTAACATTTTCGAATTGGTGTTCCACATTGGCCCCTCGGTGGATGATGCCGGGAACGTAAATCCGCAGGGATGGAGCCTGGTCACCCCGGCCATGCCCGACTGGACCACACCTGATTTGAGTCTGTTGGGTAATTTCTCGTTTGGTGCGTTCTCTTCGGTGGGCGCCATTGCTGCGTCATTACTGGTCTTTGCCATTTTGCTGTCAGTGTTTTTCGATGCGATGGGGACCTCAGTGGGGCTCTCCCGCGAAGCAGGCAACGTAGACAAAGACGGCAGAATCCCTCGGCTTAATCGCGTGCTGTTGGTCGATGCTGTCGGAGTGACGGCCGGCGGTGCCGGTTCGGCGTCGTCAACCCAAATTTTTGTGGAATCCGGAACCGGCATCGGTGAGGGGGCGCGTACCGGCTTG
>DEPX01000059.1:0-15487 GCA_002358975.1 Micrococcaceae bacterium UBA3381
GCACAGGTTGCCAAAACGCAGCCACCGTTTTTCTGGGGATATGATCCAGCTGACCCGATTGTTGCAAACGATCGTATTGCTCAAACTGGAAGTTGGCTACGGCCGCGGGTCCAGCTCGAAGAACACACCTACAACGGAATTGGTCATGGAATTCATCCGGATGAAATTGGTCACTTCGTGACGTTTGTCGAAAACCATGTTCACGAAACCGTGTCTGGAAGCTAGCTGCCTTATTCGGTGGCAATGATGACATCTAGCTGTGCGATGGTAATCACATCACCGGCAAATAGCTGCCGTCCTCGACGGGTTTCTGTTTGACCGTTGACTAAAATGTCTCCGCGAACAATGACGTCGCGGGCATCCACGCCATCTTCGACCAGGTTCGCTAGTTTTAAAGCCTGTCCAAGTCGGATCATCTCGTCACGGATTAAAAGGGTTTCAGAAGCAGAACTCATACATCCATTGTCACCCACCAGCGCCGAAGTTTCGACTATCCTAAACTAGGTGCAGGTCAGCTCTTGATCACAACAATCTAAACTTCTTCGATAACGGAAAGTGATACCTCCATGGCACAACCGTCCACGCTCGACCAGGTTACAAACCTGGCAAAACGTCGCGGATTCGTATTCCAAGCCGGCGAGATTTACGGCGGTTCACGCTCTGCGTGGGACTACGGCCCACTAGGCGTCGAACTCAAGGAAAATATCAAATCACAGTGGTGGAATACGTTTGTTCGAGGTCGTGGCGACATGGTTGGGCTGGATTCGTCTATTATCCTGCCACGCCAAGTCTGGGAGGCTTCCGGTCACGTCGAAACATTCGTTGACCCGCTCTCTGAATGCACCGTGTGTAACCATCGGGCGCGCTATGATCACCTAGTTGAAGCATTCGAGGATAAACACGGTCGCACGCCTGAACTTTCTGAACTGGCTTGCCCCAACTGCGGCACCCGCGGAAAAATGACTGAGCCACGTACTTTTTCTGGACTGGTACGCACTTTCCTTGGACCTGTTGCCGACGAAGAGGGCCTTCACTACCTGCGACCAGAGACCGCCCAGGGTATGTACTTGAACTTTTTGAATGTGATGAATACATCACGCAAAAAACCACCGTTCGGTATTGCCCAGATCGGTAAGGCATTCCGTAACGAAATCACGCCCGGGAACTTTATTTTCCGCACGCGTGAATTTGAACAGATGGAGATTCAGTTTTTCATCCCGCCGGCAGACGCCGACCAGTGGTTTGAAACCTGGGTAGATCAGGCTCAACAATGGTTCTTTGATCTAGGCATCAATCCTGCTAATTTACGCCAATACAATGTGCCAGACGGCGAGCGAGCTCACTACTCTTCGGTGACTATCGACTTGGAATACAAATTCGGTTTTGCTGGTGGCGACTGGGGCGAACTCATGGGTATCGCTAACCGCGGCGACTACGATCTGTCCAACCATACTGCAGGTTCTGGCACCAAGATGCAGTACTTCGATCAGGCCACCGGTGAACGGTACACGCCCTACGTCATTGAACCATCGTGGGGTCTGACTAGATCGCTTATGGCTTTCTTAGTAGATGCGTACTCGGAAGACGAAGCGCCAAATACTAAAGGTGGTACCGAAAAACGGACAGTCCTACGCTTGGATCCTCGTTTAGCTCCGGTAAAAGCCGCGGTCTTACCGCTGTCTAAGAAGAGCGAACTAGCAGAACCAGCTAATAATCTAGCCGCCGCGTTGCGCAAGCGCTGGAACGTTGACTATGACGATGCCGGTGCAATCGGGCGACGTTACCGCCGTCACGATGAGATCGGTACGCCTTACTGCGTGACCTTCGACTTTGATTCCTTGGAAGATAATGCTGTCACTATCCGAGACCGGGACACCATGGCGCAAGAACGCGTTTCATTAGACAAAGTGGAAAGCTACCTATCGGAACACCTGGGAGTCTAGATGCACATCCGCGACTGGCAAGACGGCGATGACCTTCGTCTACTGGAACTCTTTGGAGACCCAGCAAATGCGCAGCATCACTACGACCGCGCCATGTTAGGGCCCTCAACCCAGGACCCCTTCGGTATCGGACTGGTAGCTGTCGACGATGGCATCCCGGTTGCAGCCGGGGCGATTCGGACCCAAGCTTTACACCCACAACGGCTTTGGTGCTTTATAGAAACCGCCCCGCTGCAACGCCAACGCGGTATTGCCACGGATCTGTTCAATCGACTCGTGGAACACATTCCCGAGCAAACAGCATTGAAAACTCGCTCGGTGACCGGCGATTCGGCCACCGCTACATGGCTGGCTCATCAGGGTTTTTCGCCTATCCAACACTCTCAACGAGTCATTCTGGCAGCGAACTCGTATGAACCCACTGATATCGGTGTCCAAGAAATGGCCACCGGATCAGTAGAACTTTCTCAAGTAGTTGCCGAATATTACAACGCCATACACGATTGGGATCCGTCGCAGTTAAGTCTGACACAAGCTCAACAATTACTGCTGGCTCCGCAGACCGGGGCAGAACAGGCGTTTGTTACACGCCAAGACCGAGCGATTACCGGTTTCCTTATTGCTTATCCCGGGCCGGTCCCAAATGTTGTAGACATAGTTGTCGGTTACGATCCGAATCATCCTGAGCCTACCGCGCATGTACAGGCCTTACTAGCAGCTGCCGGAGAGTATCGTAGCGTCGCCATCGAAATAGACAATGCAACCACAGTAGTTAACCCACTGGTTGAAAAGGCCATTGAATCTGATACTGCCATAGTTGAACACGAATCAACCATCTGGGCCACTGATGCATAACGTAGACGCGGGCTAGACCCGTCGCTGTCCACGAAAATACAGCACGAAAAACATCCCGGTGATCAACAAAGCAACAGCGCAGACCCCGTAGGTGATAGCCGCACCCCAATAGGTGAACCCGAAGCCGCCTACTAACCCTGCAAAACCCAGACCAATATCAAAAGTCATATTCCAAGCAACACTGCCGTGATTAGCACTACCTGCCTGCTCGAAGCACAACACAAGACTGGCAGCCTGTATAGAACCAATACCGAACCCTAGCACTGCCATGGCAAGATAAAGCCCCAACCCGGCCGACAAAAGCGCCGTCGAAGCCAGACCTATAAGAGTCAAAATAATAGCGGCTATCATGACACTTTTACCAGTCCGTTGGTCCAGAGCAGAGCTAGCCAAAAACCGCCCGATGATTGCTAATACTTGCATGGTGACTATGAATTCGGCGGCTGTTGTTTTATCGTCCAACGGCCCAAAAGCCAGGATCAAACCAAAAGCGGTCATAGCAATGGCCACCGGTAATAAGACCATTACAAGACCGATCAAGCGTCGTCCCGCCACGCTTCGGGTGTGATCAGTTGAGTATCCTGATGCAGGGTTTTCTGGGCTTCGCTGTGTTTTGGGGATAAGTAAGAGCGCAGGTAATCCCACCACAATCAACACACAGCCTACCCAGCGCAAACCAACAGGCGGTATAGCCTCGATAAGCCAGAGGCCAGTCGGGGCTCCGATCGCTGTCGCACCGGCGGTTGTAGCACCAAAGTAGCCCAGTGCTCGCCCCAACCGGCTTGGCACGACAGTTGAAGGAACTACCGCAGTGCCACTAACTACCAGGACGCCAAAACCAAGACCGCCAATAATACTTGCTACCAAAAGAGTTGCTATTGGATAACCACCGACTAAGCCAACGACATTGCTGATGCCCTGTAGTAGTAGGGCTATACAAAGTGCATGCCGTGGACCGAACCGCGAGATTAACAACGACGCAACCGGTTGCACGCCAACTACCGCGACCATCATGGTGGTCAAAATCGAACCGGCAGTGACGGCTGTTAAACCCATGCGCTCTCCGACCGGTACAAGCGTTGCGTAGTTAAGGAAAAACGTGCCAAAACCAAATAGAACAACCCACATAACCCCACATAACTGGTGAGTGAGCGTTCGATGCGAGGCGGGAAGTCTATTGGTGTTTGGCACAGAAGCTTTCTATCGGTAGGAAGTGACGGGATGGATCTAGGACGACCGAAGCACGTCTGCGAACAAGAAGATTAGGCGGTCTGCAATCGCAGGATAGCTAACAAAAAGTCGCTGGATTCTTCAAAGGGCTCAAACTGCCAGGTACCAAACCGTTGGGACACTTCGAGACCTGCAGCTTCGGCGTCAGTGGTGAATTGTTTTGCTGAATAGCCGCGCCCAAGTTGAAAGCCAGTCACATAGCGTGATGACACGTGCATATGCTCGGCAATATTTATAAGAGTTGGGATACGTTCCCAATCAGCTAAGAACGCCTGCACATTCCCTGCCGACACAACTATATCGAAAGTCTTCAACGCACCGTGAGTGTCATATAAGGTGAAATCGGCAAGGTCTGCAACCTCAAAGGTAGCCTCGGGGTATTTCGTGTTGGCCACATCCACTAAATACGGATCAAGATCTATGCCCATTGCATCGTGTCCAACTCGGGCTAAGTAGCCTGCCAACCGTCCATTGCCCGAACCGGCATCTAAAATAGTCGAGCCACGCTGTGCCATGGCGTCGATTGCTCTGGCTTCACCATGGATATCACTGCCGGCTGCTTCAATGCGGTCCCAACGTTGCGCGTAGCGTTCAGAGTGCTCAGGGTCTTGCATAGCTGCACGCCACTTATTTATTTCTCCTTCAGGGGCAGCCTTCGAAGTGGGCGAGAGGAAAAAGGTCTGGGCAGAATCTGGTATAGAAACAAACTCTTGATTGGACATGCTCACAGTCTAGGCTGCGCTCAGCCAAGTGCCTACCACTCGATGCACCACAGATAGACAGCATATGTGCGTAGCCGCACAGCTATTGTGAAGTAAACGCTAGCAACAAAATATGTTCAAGTGTGGTCAACGACACTACTAAGATGGCATATTGGGCCTAACCATTGCAGCCGATTTCTTAGCTGTAACAACGCAAACATTGGTAGACCGTGGATTATCTTCTGCGTCTGAGCCATGTCGGAAGGGAATAAATGACACAAACTCTCACGCACTTCATTAACGGTGCCTCAGTGGAAGGTACCTCAGAACGCTTTGCTGATGTGTATCACCCGGCTAAGGGAGAAGTTGCCGCAAAACTGCCGTTGGCATCAATTTCTGAGGTTAACGACGCTGTGGCAACTGCGGCGAAAGCTCAAGTTGAATGGGCAGCGCTTAACGCACAACGTCGGGCCCGCATTCTTGGCCGCTTTGTGGATCTATGCCAAGAAAATATGGATGAGTTAGCAAAAGCGTTATCGAATGAACACGGCAAAACCCTCGATGATGCCAAAGGCGATGTCCAGCGAGGCCTAGAGGTCATCGAATTCTGCATGGGTGCACCACACTTGATGAAAGGTGAATTCTCTGACCAGTCCGGCACAGGCATTGACACCTACTCGATGCGTCAACCCCTTGGCGTATGCGTAGGAATCTCTCCTTTTAACTTCCCGGCGATGATTCCGCTATGGCAGGCTGGACCAGCCCTGGCAGCCGGTAACGCTTTCATCTTGAAACCTTCTGAACGTGACCCATCAGTGCCGCTGATGCTTGCCAAACTCTTTCAAGACGCAGGCTTGCCAGACGGTGTGTTCCAAGTAGTCAATGGGGATAAAGTCGCCGTCGATGCGCTTTTAGATCATCCAGAAGTCCAAAGCGTTGGATTTGTTGGTTCCACCCCGATCGCGCAATCGATCTATACTACGGCTGCAGCCAACGGCAAGCGAGCACAGTGCTTCGGTGGTGCAAAAAACCACGCCATCATCATGCCAGACGCAGATTTGGACCAAGCCGCCGATGCTCTAATCGGTGCGGCATTTGGTGCAGCCGGCGAGCGGTGCATGGCCTTGTCCGTGGCAGTGCCCGTGGGTAAAGATACTGCCGACGCACTAGTGAATAAGCTTGTCGAAAGAGCTAAAAAGCTCAAGGTTGGACCATCACTGGATCCGTCGTCAGATTTTGGTCCTGTTGTCACTGCAGAAGCCAAACAGCGCATTGAAAATGCGATAGCTGCTGGTGTTGACGAGGGCGCCGAATTAGTCTTGGATGGTCGAGGCGTTGTAGTCGAAGGCCATGAAGATGGGTTTTATGTTGGTGCTACCATCTTTGATCAGGCATCAAAAGAAATGTCTATCTATGCTGATGAAATCTTTGGTCCGGTATTGACTGTTGTCCGAGCTGCAGATTTTGAAGAGGCCTTAGCGTTACCATCCGAAAACATTTACGGGAATGGTGTCGCTATCTTTACGCGTGACGGTGACACAGCCCGTGAATTTACCCGCCGGGTAAATGTTGGGATGGTCGGGGTTAACGTGCCCATTCCTGTACCAATTGCCTACTACACCTTCGGTGGCTGGAAAGCTTCAGGTTTTGGTGACCTCAACCAGCACGGAGCCGACGCATTCAAGTTCGTGACCCGCACAAAAACCGTAACTTCGCGCTGGCCATCCGGAGTTAAAGAAGAAGCCAGCTTCGTAATGCCTCTGCAGTAAAGGAATCCATGTCACAAGATGAAATTTTGACATCCGTTGAGGGCGGTCTAGGCGTGATTACGCTGAACCGCCCTAAAGCGGTTAACGCGTTAACCCACGACATGATTGGCCAGTTGGATCGCGCGCTAACTGAATTTGAATCCAATGACGATGTTCACGCCGTGTTGGTGCAAGGTTCCGGCGATCGCGGGCTGTGTTCCGGTGGCGACGTCGTATCGATTCATGACAATGCCGTCAATAATGATTTGCAAGCTGCGGCTCCTTTCTTTCGCGAGGAATACACACTTAATAACCGAATTTATAATTACCCAAAGCCGTACATCGCAATCATGAACGGCTTGGTTCTGGGTGGGGGAGTCGGCATCTCCTCGCCGGGCTCGCACCGGGTAGCAACAGATTCCACGAAATTAGGTATGCCAGAAGTTGGGATCGGCTTCAGTCCAGACGTTGGTGGCGTGTATTTTTTGGCCAACGCTCCGGAATCTGTAGGCAAGTATATGGCTTTGACAGGTGGTCATGTGTCCGGTCCGGACGCAGTGTATACAGGTATGGCAGACGTTCACGTTCCGGACGATCACGTAAGTGCATTGATCGCGCGCTTACAAACAATTACGGGTCCTGACCAGGTAGATGAAGTTCTTGCGGATTTTGATCAACCTGGTGAATCGCTGCTAAGCACTGAATCACCATGGATCAATTACGTATTTGGTTCTGAGACAGTCGAAGAAATCATCTCCGGTGTCCAAAGCATCGCAGATCAAGACAATGAGATCGCCAAAAAAGCGCTCAAAGCTTTACAACGGCACTCGCCTACAGGCCTAAAGGTCGCGTTAGAAGCGGTCAACCGTGCCAAGGACCTAAATTTTGCCGAAGTGCTGGTTCAAGACTTGCGAACCACAATGCATGCTGTAGAAGGCGATGACTTGGCCGAAGGTATCCGGGCCCAAATTATAGACAAAGACCGAAATCCACAATGGAACCCTGCCCAACTCAGCGACGTGACAGACGCAGCCGTTGCAGCGTTCTTTGAACCCGTGGACGGTGTTGAAGACTTGGCTGTGAACTAAGTAAGGATATACTATGAAAATCGCTTTTCTCGGTCTTGGAAATATGGGGTCTCATATGGCCCGAAACCTAGTCGAAGCTGGCTATAACGTAACCGGTTTTGATGTCGTCGATGCGGCCATTCGAGCCGCCACAGAACATGGTGTGATACCAGGGAATTCTGCCAACGAAACGGTTGACGGCGCCGATGTGGTCATCACCATGTTTCCTGCTGGTAAACATGTCTTGGCTGCTTATCGTGATGGATTGTTGGCTGCAGCCGCACCGGGTACTCTGTTCATCGATTCGTCGACCATCGCCGTCGATGATGCAGTCCAGGCAGCAGAAATGGCCCATGAGGCCGGACATCTTATACTGGACGCTCCAGTGTCAGGCGGCACCGCGGGGGCGGAAAAAGGCGCGCTAACCTTCATGGTGGGCGGCAGCCAGGAAGCCTTTGATACAGCCCGGCCGCTCTTTGAGGTCATGGGACGTCAAATTGTGCATGCCGGAGATTCTGGTAGCGGCCAAGCAGTCAAGATCGTCAACAACATGGCGCTGGCTATCAATACCATAGCAACGGCTGAAGCGTTCAGCCTTGGCGAGAACCTGGGATTGAGCCATCAGGCGCTCTATGATGTGATGTCGACTTCGGCTGCACAATCCTGGTCGGTGACCACCAACTGTCCGGTACCTGGTCCAGTTCCTACCTCTCCAGCGTCGAACGATTATCGACCAGGTTTTGCTACTGGCCTGATGGCAAAAGATCTCACGCTTGCTCGTGAAGCTATTGAAGCCACCGACACACCGGCAGACTTCGGCTTGGCTGCTTATCGCGCGTACACTGAATTCAACTCCGAGGAGACTTCCGGTAAAGACTTCTCCGCTATTATCGCCACGAAACAGAAAGGCTAGTTTGTGTCTACCGAAATAATCTTGACTGAAACAGTCGATCGTATCGGAGTGATTCGTTTGAATCGTCCCGATGCACTCAATGCTCTCAACGCTGAAGTGATGCATGCCGTTGTTGATGCTGCAGAGGCTTTCCAAGCTGACCCAAACATCATGGCCATCGTACTGACCGGAAACGAAAAAGCCTTTGCTGCCGGTGCGGACATCAAAGAAATGAACTCCAAGTCCTACATTGAAATGCAACAGGCCGACTGGTTTTCCCAGTGGAACCGATTCACTGCGATCCGACTACCGGTCATCGGGGCTGTAAACGGCTACGCGCTTGGTGGTGGCTGTGAACTAGCTATGATGACCGACATGATCGTCGCCGGACCGAAAACACAGTTTGGTCAACCAGAAATTAACCTCGGTGTTATTCCTGGTATGGGCGGATCGCAGCGGTTAACCCGAGCTGTTGGTAAATCTAAAGCCATGGATATGGTGCTTACTGGACGGATGATGCACGGCGAGGAAGCCGAACGCGCCGGGTTGGTAGCTCGTTTAGTAGGTGATGACGAAGTATTTGATACCGCTATGGAGATCGCCCAGACTATCGCTGCGAAGTCACGTCCGGTAATTATGGCAGCAAAGGAAGCTGTTAATACAGCCTTTGAGACAACACTGCAACAAGGCTTGTTGTTTGAACGCCGCACCTTCCATGCCCTGTTTGCGTTTGAAGATCAGTCCGAGGGAATGGATGCGTTTGCCAATAAACGCCAGGCTGAATTCAAAGACCGTTAATTTCTGATAAGAATCAATGAAACGTGGCCCGGGACAACCTCGGGCCACGTTTCTTCGTGCTTAGCTACTGGGCGGTTTATCCAGTAGAACGCAGGTGCTGTCTATTTGAAATCGGCAGCTGAATATTCGTGATCGTAGCCTCCGCTGGTTGTGCGAGTAGCCATGGATTGATCTGTAAGTTCTCCGTCAGCACCATGAAATTCGGTTTCTTTTTTACGGAGCTCTACCCGACGAATCTTCCCGGAGATCGTCTTAGGTAGTTCTGCGAATTCTAGACGCCGAATTTTTGCGTAGGGTGGTAGTTTGGTTTCAGTAAAAGCAAAAATATTCTCTGCAGTTTCCGCATCCGGAGCATACCCCTCCGCCAACACTACATATGCTTTGGGCACCGATAAGCGGATCGGGTCTGGCGAAGGAACGACTGCTGCCTCTGATACAGCAGGATGCTCGATAATTGCCGACTCAAGCTCAAACGGTGAAAGCTTATAATCAGAGGCTTTGAAAACATCATCCGCGCGACCGACATAGGTATAGATACCGTTTTCGTCTCGCTCCATGATGTCACCGGTGCGGTAGTAGCCACCAAAAAACGCCGTTTCGTTCTTTTCAGGATCCTGATGATATTCCGTCATCAGGCCGACTGGTCGCGGCTCAATGCCTAGGCAAACCTCACCTTCTCCGACACCTTCGATCAGCTCACCGGTGGCAGGATCGCTTAGCACCACTTCATAGCCGGGCAGCACTTTGCCGAGAGACCCAGCTTTTAGGGTCTGTCCAGGAGTGTTAGCGATCACCAGTGTCGTTTCGGTTTGTCCAAATCCATCTCGAATGTCTGCATTCCAGGCAGTATTGACAGCATCAATCACAACCGGGTTAAGCGGTTCCCCAGCGGCCAACACTTTTTGGGGCGGGTAGCTCATTTGGGTGAGATCAGCTTGGATCAACATCCGCCATACCGTGGGAGGGGCACAAATTGATGTGACGCCTTCGGTATCCATGACAGACATTAACTGCTTGGCATCAAACCGCGCGTAGTTATATAAAAAGATCGTAGCTTCCCCGATCAGTGGCGCAAAAAAGTTCGACCAAGCGTGTTTGGCCCAGCCAGGGGAAGCGACATTGAGGTGCACGTCTCCGGGCTCCAGGCCGATCCAATAGAGAGTAGATAAATGCCCAACTGGATAGGATACGTGGCTGTGTGCCACCATCTTGGACCGAGAAGTGGTGCCAGATGTGAAATAAATCAACGCTGTGTCACTGGCCGGTGTTGGCTCAGTTGGCTCAAAATCTACTGGCGCGTCGTCAGCGGCTGTGTAGAGGTACTGTGGATGCACAGAGTCATCCGGCAGTTGACTGAAGCCGGTGGTAATAACGCTGAAAGCCCCCTGCACCGCATCGAACTTGACGGTGTTGTCTGGGTTAGTTACTACCCAGCGGGCCTGAGAGCGTTCAATGCGCTCATGGATTTGCTCTGGTGCCAGCATTACAGTGGTCGGTAGTAGTACAGCACCTAATTTGAACCCAGCCAGCATAGTTTCCCAAAGCTCGTACTGGTTATCCAGCATAACGATTATACCGTCGCCACGTTTCACCCCAAGGCTACGTAGCCAGTTGGCAACCTGGGAAGAACGTTTTGAAAGCTGAGCATAAGTCGCGGAATACCGTGATCTATCTTCCTCAAGAATTACCAGCGCTGGCTGGTCTGCGCGCTCAGGAGTCGCTGCAACTTGATCAAACCAATCCAGTGCAAAGTTGAAATATTCAAATCGGGGCCAGGTAAATTTTTCCCGGGCTGTTTCGATATCTGTGCGGTGGGCAAGCAATACATCACGCGCTTGCCGGAACTGATCGGTAACAGACATAAGGCTCCTTAAAAATGAAGTCACTGGCTACATGAGGTGGAATAGGAAAACCATACTGTGACATAGCGTACATCTATTTGAATATGTTTCATCCCAGAACTGAGATCTGCTGGGCGTGTTGAGTCGAGATTCTTGAGTTTTTTAGGGTGCGGACAGCCGGACGCAAACACGACATATTTGCATCGTGACTTGGATGAATATAGTTTCCGCACAGGCCGTGTGCACCAAAATCTCAGTGCGGTTGTATATTTGGTTTTCGGTGAATAGTCTTTCACTGTACACTTGTGCAGTACGGACTCTTTGAGAGCTGCATCACCGCACAAATTGGAGTAAGAAAAGGACGCATATGAGGGCCGTGGAACCTACAGGATTGATCAAAAACGTTCACCGCGCACCATTTCCCGATGCCGATGTATTGGATGTCGTCTCCTTATTGCCTGATCACGAAAAGCGACAACTCCTCAAAATTCGTCAACATCTTCAAGACAACGTCCGAAAGCAAATCATCGAGTACTGGAACCGCGATGAGTTTGCTTTTGATATGTTGCCTGGACTCGCGGAGCTAGGGCTTGGTGGCTTGGCAGTACAGGACTGCTCATGGCTCTATCGTGGCCTTGTCTATGCCGAGGTAGCGCGCGTCGATGCTTCGCTATGTGCGCTAGTCGGTATTCATAATGAGCTGATCGTTGGGATGATCGATCAGCTGGGTTCAGGTGCTCAGCGACAACAGTGGTTAGATAAATTGCGCGACTTTCAGGCGATTGGCAGTTTTGCGATGACGGAGCCTAACCACGGATCCGATATAGCCGGAGGAATGGAAACAACTGCAACTAAGGTCGCTAACGGGTGGGTCATTGATGGACAAAAACGTTGGATAGGCGCAGGAACCTTCGCCGACTTCGCCCTTGTCTGGGCGCGAGACACCGAGGACCACAAAATCAAAGGCTTCCTTGTACGTATGGATTTGCCTGGCGTCAACGCGAAAAAAATTACCAATAAAGTCGGGCTACGTGTAATGCAGAATGCCGATCTGACTTTCGATCATGTCGAAATTAATGATGCTGACGCTCTTCCTGGAGCGGAAAAGTTTGAGGCTGCCAACCAGATGCTGCGGAATTCTCGTGTCTGGGTTGGCTGGCAAGCACTAGGGGCACAACTGCACGCGTTTGACGTTGCCCGTGACTATGCGCTTGATCGCCAACAGTTTGGTCAGCCACTTGCAAAGTTTCAGCTCGTCCAGCAAGATCTTGCCGAAATGATATCGAATGCGTCTGCTTGCATGGCACTTATGTCTCAGGTAGCACGGCTCCAAGAAGACGGAACCGTAGACATGGTACACGCAGCAATGGGTAAATCCACTGGTTCTCGAATGTTGCGTGATTCCGTAGCGCGGGCCCGTAATATCCTAGGCGGTAATGGGATAATTTCAACGTACGAAGCGGCAAAGATTTTCACTGACGCTGAAGTGATCCATACTTACGAAGGTACTTATGAAATTAACTCCCTCATTGTGGCGCGTGCGGTGACTGGCGTGTCAGCATTTGTATAGAAAGGATTATCCCATGCAGGTTCAGGGACAAGCCGCCATCGTTACCGGCGGGGCATCGGGTCTAGGCGCTAGCACGGTAAAGGCCTTAGCTGACCAAGGAATGAAAGTTTATGCTTTTGACCTGGCTGAAGGCATCGATAAAGCAGACTCCATCGACAACGTGGAATATCTAGAAGTAAACGTCACCGACCAGGATTCAATTCGTGTCGCAATGACGAAAGTTTCTGAAGGTGCCGAACCCCTTCGAGTGGTGATTAACTGTGCCGGTATCGGAACCCCAGGCCGGATCCTATCGCGAAGTGGCACTCATGACCTAGACCAGTTCGCGAACGTTATTAACGTGAACCTGGTGGGAACATTCAACGTGCTGACTTTGGGGGCAGAAGTTATCGCCAAACAAGAACCTGTCGATGAAGACGGTCAACGCGGTATTGTCATCAATACAGCCTCCGTGGCAGCATTTGAAGGACAAATTGGTCAAGCAGCCTATGCGGCTTCAAAAGGTGGGGTGCACTCGCTTACCATCTCGGCAGCTCGGGACTTGGCCTCCCACGGCATCCGTGTCAATACCGTTGCTCCTGGCATCGTGGAAACTCCGATGATGGCAGGCATTACACCTGAGTTCCGCGAAGCCTTGGAAGCCTCGGTACCGTTCCCGGCTCGCCTGGGTCGCCCAGATGAATACGCACGCCTGGTGTTGGACCTTATTGGCCACGACTACATCAATGGCCATACCGTCCGGATGGACGGCGCTTTACGAATGGGTCCACGCTAGTCGGAAAAAATTACACTGTGGATGAATGATCCAGGAGGAATCTCATGTCACAAGCATTCATTGTTGATGCACTTCGCACCCCTGTAGGACGTCGCAATGGCGCTTTGGCACAGATACACCCAGCAGATCTTGCTGCAGCACCGCTTGCTGCATTATTCGATCGACTTGGGATCGATACCGCCGAATATGATGAAATTATTCTTGGCTGTATTGACCAAATTGGGCCCCAGGCTTTTGACATAGCACGTACCGCCTGGTTAGCAGCCGGAGGTTCAGAAGCCGTCCCTGGAACCACAATCGATCGGCAGTGCGGATCGGGTCAGCAGGCGGTGCACTATGCATCCCAAGCCGTGATGTCGGGTACCTCAGACCTTGTTGTTGCCGGTGGGGTACAGAACATGTCGACCATCCCTATTGGCTCTGCAAATAGTATTTTGCAAGACCAAGGATTTCCCGACCCTTTTGCGGGTTCAAAGGCTTGGGCAGACCGTTATGGGGACCAGCAGATTTCCCAGTTTCACGGAGCCGAAATGATGGCTAATCGCTGGGGTATTACCCGTGATCAAGCCGAAGCCTTTGCTGCCGAATCTCACCGACGTGCTATCGCTTCGCAGGAAACCGGGTTCTTTACCGAAGAGATATTGCCACTGGGTGGGTTACGTGATGATGAAGGCCCTCGAACACCAAATCGGGCAAAAATGCGTGAACTTCAAACCATGCGTCCAAACGGTATCCATACCCCGGCGACTGCCTCGCAGATCAGTGACGGTGCGGCTTTGTTAGCAATCGCGTCCGAACGGGCAGTTGAAGAGTATGGTTTAGTGCCACGGGCTCGTATTCATCACATTTCAGCACGCGCTGACGACCCAGTGATGATGTTATCAGCACCAATACGGGCTACCCGTTTTGCGCTTGAACGCACTGGCATGGATATTGATGAGTTCGACGCTATCGAGATCAATGAGGCTTTCGCTGCCGTTGTGCTTGCTTGGGAAAAAGAGCTTCGGCCTGATATGTCCAAGGTTAATATGCACGGTGGCGCGATTGCTTTAGGACACCCGATTGGTGCAACTGGCGTCCGGTTGATGACGACCCTGCTGCACTCACTAGAAAACTCAGGTGGACGCTTTGGCCTGCAAACGATGTGTGAGGGCGGAGGTCAAGCGAACGTAACCATTATTGAGCGTTTGGATAATTAAACTTAGGGCCCCTGGTAACCAATGTCAGTATCTTCTTGAATTAGCCACGTGAATTTCTATGACGGAGTTTCTCTATGAGTTCGTTTAATGTTGCCTCTACCTCCCTTGACCAACAGATCCGCACTAGTCAACGAAATTCTGTCTCGTTGCAATTTTCTCGAGTCGCAGAAACACAGCGCGAGAAAGTGGCACTCAAGTATCTCGAGCGAAGCTGGACTTATACCGCCTTCGATCAAGCAATTACCGTTACCGCAGCTAGGTTGCGCCAGCTAGGATTGCATAAGGGAGACCGGCTTGCGGTTATGGGAAAGAATTCGGACGTATTTCTTATTCTTTTTTTCGCAGCCTCACGGGCCGGTTTAGTTCATGTGCCGGTTAATTTTGCGCTAACTGGGCCGGAACTACAATACCTTGTTACCGATAGTTCAGCCTCGGCGATCATCGTAGATGATGAGTACATCGACACGGTTCGAGAAGTTGCCACTATTGATAAACATAACATCGTTGCGATTTCGGAAATCTTAGATTATCTTCAGGGCGTTCTCGCAAATGATGATGATCTTGCTGCGTGCCTTACCTATGACGACTGGGATACAGCTGAGGAAACAGATCTCGTTCAATTGCTTTACACTTCAGGGACAACCTCTGCCCCGAAAGGGTCAATGCTTACGCATCGAGCGTTGCTAGCACACTATAATGGAACGATTCCAGCCCTGGATCTACATGCTGAAGATAACCCGTTAACAGCGATGCCGTTGTATCACTCTGCTGCAATGCATGTTTTTACGAACCCTTATTTAATGCTGGGTGCTACTATCCGGTTGCTTCGGATGCCAGAAATCTCCGAAATTCTGGAGCGAATAGAAGA